>NZ_CM002139.1:2770762-2771931 GCF_000454545.1 Xanthomonas cassavae CFBP 4642 | reverse complement strand
TAAGGCAACGCTGATCAAGTCGGTCCCTATCGGAGAAAATATGCCCCTTCCTTCAAATCGGAACGACCGATGAAACAGCAGACATTGGCGATGGCGGCCGATCAGGGCAGTGGATTCGAGCAGCATCGTCGGCCGACGCGCCGGGATGTGTTCCTGTCGACGATGGAGCAGATCGTGCCGTGGTCGGCACTGTGCGCGGTGATCGAGCCGTACTATCCGAAGGCAGGCAATGGCCGGCCGCCGGTCGGCCTGGAACGGATGCTGCGGATGTATTTGGTGCAGCACTGGTTCAATCTGGCCGATGAGGCCTGCGAGGAAGCGCTACTGGACAGCACGGCGCTGCGGCGGTTCGTGGGGATCGACCTGGGCCGCGAGCGGGTTCCGGACGCGACGACACTGCTGAAGTTTCGTCGCCTTCTGGAGACGCACGAGCTGGGGGCGGAGCTGTTCTTGCAAGTGAACCGGGAATTGGAAGCACGTGGCCTGAAGGTGGGCACGGGCACCATCGTGGATGCGACTATCATCGGCGCGCCCAGTTCGACGAAGAATGCGGACAAGGCCCGCGATCCGGACATGCATCAGACCCGCAAGGGGCAGCAGTGGTACTTCGGGATGAAGCTGCACATCGGCGTGGATAGTCGTAACGGCCTGGTGCATAGCGCGGCGGTGACGGCGGCCAATGTGCATGACAAGCACCTGCTGGGAGACCTGCTGCACGGGGAGGAACGCCGGGTCTATGGAGACAGCGCCTACGCCAGCCAGAAGGCGCTGATCGGCACGCATGCACCGCACGCCCGGGACTTCACCAACCAGCGGGTTCGCAAGCGTGGCGAAGTGAATGAGGTGCAGCGCCAGCGGAACCGCAACAAGTCGAAGATCCGTGCCCGTGTCGAGCACGTGTTCGCGGTGGTGAAGCGGCTGTGGGGCTTTGCCAAGGTGCGTTATCGCGGGCTGGACAAGAACGCGAACCGCTGCTTCGTGGCCCTGGGCCTGGCGAACCTGTACCTGGCGCGGGTGCGTTTGGCGGGATAGTTGCGCCTGCGGGGCCGCAAAAGCGGCCCGCAGCGCCCGGAAACGGGCATGGAAGGACGGCTGATCGTAGATCCAAGTGCGTCATGAGCCGGATCGGCCAGTTCGCTGGCCGTTGCGACTACTTGATCAGCGTTGCC
>NZ_CM002139.1:2769138-2770662 GCF_000454545.1 Xanthomonas cassavae CFBP 4642 | reverse complement strand
AACGGGCATGGAAGGACGGCTGATCGTAGATCCAAGTGCGTCATGAGCCGGATCGGCCAGTTCGCTGGCCGTTGCGACTACTTGATCAGCGTTGCCCTAAACCTTTGAATCTTATGTGCAAATGCTGTGCGCAGCTTCCTGCCCCAGCAAATCGGCCTGCTTTGTCTACGCTGAGCGAGTGCTCAAAGAGCTGCACTCGACCATGGACTACTCGACCCATGAGGTAGAACCCCGGCAGGGATTCGTGAGAAAAAGAAAAGAGTGATCTAACTTGCTGTCAGAAAAGGAATTTCTGCCAAGCTTCTATAGAGGCTCTAGAATCCCCCGCGTCAATGCTTCGTCGTCCCAGCTATGACTTCGGTGAGCCAGCGCGAGTCGGAAAGCTTTTCGCCAAACTTGCTCCTACAGTCACTGTAGGAGATCAACATGGGTCTATGCGTTTCAAAGCCGAGCGTGGCAGGCTCACCTGAGCATTATGCAACCCACCCCACAGAGCAGGCCACGCCCTCTACGCCTTCATCTCCCGAGGCGTCCATGTCACCCAGCCTGTATGGCTTGGCATCACTCGGGTCTCCCAGAGCGAGCTCGAGCCGTCGTCCATTAAGTCCACTGGTGGAGTTGAACACCAGCGATCTGGTAAAACAAAAAAAGCGGCTTTGGCAGCGGATCCAACACGATGGGTCGCAGTTCCGAACCACACCTGAAGAGCGGAAACAGTTCAAGACTGCGTTCATAACTCTGCCGAGCGAACAATCCCGCCAACAAAGGCAGCAGCGGTGGAATGAGATGAAGCAAAGAATGGCAGAGATGCAGAGGATCCACCCAGAACTCGAACACATGGCAACCGAGGATCTCGTGGCGCTGCAGGCATGGACAGCGGATGACGATTACCAAATAGTACAGAATGTTTTAGAGAAAGATGAGTCCCCTACTGTACATGGCCTTGCTTTTGCAAAATGCATCATTTCGGCACTGCACTCGCTTCCCGAAGAATATTCATACCAAGGGACTGTCTTTACCGGTGAAAATCAGTTGACGAATTGGGTGGCCGAGCGCTACCAAGAGAGACGCGAAACCACGGATCGTCGATTTTTTGCCACCTCCGAAACCAAGGAAGCATCCTGGCAAGGAACGTCAATCGAGTGGGAAACCGATTCAGTAAATGGCAAGCGCATCTCCATGTTTTCAGAGAGCCCAAATGAGGAGGAAGTCCTCTTCCCTCCCGGTACCCGCTTCTTGGTAAATCACATTGAGGAGGTTGGGACGCATCCCCGTCTGAGGATTTATCAAAGCCAGATCGCATAGGCATTCTGAATCGCCCTGGAGAAGTATTCACCAGAACAACGGATGTGGGCGGTGTGGATGTTATTCGAGGGTAATCCCCCCGCCCATTAGCAGACGCCAGAAGTGGAATTTTCTCGTACCCTTTCCCGAGGAGGTTCCATGAAGAAGTCCCGCTTTACCGACAGCCAGATCATCGCCGTGCTCAAGCAGGCCCAGGCCGGTGCGCCCGTGCCGGAGCTG
>NZ_CM002139.1:2635435-2769038 GCF_000454545.1 Xanthomonas cassavae CFBP 4642 | reverse complement strand
GAGTTGAACCTGCGGATCAAGCCGAAGAAGCGGCTGGTGCGTGAGCGGCCCGAGCCTCTGGCGGTGCCGGAGGCCATCAACCAGGTCTGGTCGATGGACTTCATGCACGACCAGTTGGCCGACGGCCGCAGCTTCCGGCTGTTCAATGTGCTCGACGACTTCAATCGCGAGGGGCTGGGGATCGAGGTGGATCTGTCGCTGCCGTCAGCCCGGGTGATCCGGTCGCTGGAGCAGATCATCGAGTGGCGCGGCAAGCCCGCTGTGATCCGCTGCGACAACGGCCCTGAATACATCAGTGGCGCGTTGCTGTCCTGGGCGCAGCGGCATGGCATCCGGGTCGAGCACATCCAGCCGGGCAAGCCACAGCAGAACGCCTACGTTGAACGCTACAACCGCACCATCCGCTACGCCTGGCTCGCCCGAACCCTGTTCGACACCATCGACCAAGTGCAGGACAAAGCCACCCGCTGGCTATGGACGTACAACCACGAGCGCCCGAATATGGCGCTCGGCGGCATCACACCAGCGATGAAGTTGGCGATGGCCGCTTAGCTCCACTTCTGGCGACCGCTAGAAGTGGGGGGATTACCGTGGACACGTTCTCGATGCCTCGGGTCAGGAAGTGCGTCCAGCCCATCCAGTGCTTGAGGGTGCCGAAGACATGCTCGACGGTGCTCTTGCGCACCGTCATGGCGTGAGGCATCCGGTCCAACCGTTGCTGAACCCTGTCCATGACCTCCTCGTGTTCCCATCGTCTGATGCGCCGGGACTGGCTCGTTGTGCATTGCGCTTTCATGGCGCAGGCGGGGCAGGCGCTGGACCAGTAGATGCTTATCTGCAATCCAGCTTCTTCTCGGCTGAAGCGGCGGATCGCCCGCTGGCCTGCTGGACATTGGTACTCATCATCGCGAGCGACATAGATGAAGTCGGTTTTATCGAACCGGCCTTCGAATTTGGCATTGGATGTCATAAGCTTGGGAACCAGCGCGGCAACGCCGGCATCCTCGCAAGCCTTGAGTGCAAATTGGAAAAATTCAAGCAATCAGAGGTATTTCTTAAAACTTCCCGCTGCGATATCCACCGCCACCCCCAGCAGTGCGGCTGCGGGCAGCAGGATCGCCACCGGATGCATGCTCACTGGCAGCGCCAGGTAGGTCATCCAGGGCAGCACCGCCAGCGGCACCAGGCTGGCCCGTGCCCGGTGGTACAGAAACCCCGATTCCCGACCCGCGCCGAATCGGCGGATGTCCCGGCGCACCAGCCCGTCCACTAATCCTGCGAACGCGGCCAGCATGAAGAGCGGCAGCGTCAGGCACAGCACTAGCAGCCGTACGAGGAACACCAGCACCGTATATCCCGCCGCGATGAGGTAGTCCTGCGCATGCGTGGCGACCGTTCCCAGGGCCTTCTGCAGGCTCCACGCGTGGCCGCCTGCGTTCGTCCTCGCCTGACGCGAGGCGTCCTGCATCCAATCGAGCAGACCGCTGCGCAAGAACACCCATTCGTAGCCCTGTTGGACCCAATGGTGCGCGGTGCGGCCAGGCTCCTGCACGAAGGCGCTGCGCACGAAGTAGTCGGACAGCTGGTCCAGCTCATGTCCCAGCATGGCCTGCGCATGGCGCCAGCCCTGGTCCGGCCAGAACAGCGCAGTACCCAGACATTCGACGACGATGCACAGCAGGAGCGAGCCGCACAACACCCCGAAGCAGCGGAACGGAAGCGTGGCAAGGCCGACGATAAAACCCTGCTGGCGGACCTGCTGGCGCTGGGCGGTAGCAGCGATGTCGCTCATGGTCGGCCGGCCTCTTCACCGGAGTCGGCGTGGTGACCTTCATCGGGTGCCGAGACGCTGTCCTGCAGCAGATCGTCCGGCAGGCCGGTGTCCAGCCCTGGGGCCGCGCGGCCGTCCCACCAGTCTCCGGCATCCATCACGTAATGCAGCCGCATGCCGGCGGCGAGCTCCTGCAGATCGCGCGGCATGGCTTCGTCGGGATCGGGCGCGGGCAGCGGCATGCGCACCTTCCAGAGGTTGCCGCCTTCCATCAGCGCGAACGCTTGTCCCTTGGGAAGCGCGACCACGTGCGCGGGCTCGATCATCGGCACGCTGGTGCTGGCGATACGGTCCTGGGTGTTCGAGGTGAACGCCGTGTTGCCCGTGGGATCGGAGCTGTCGGTGGCGCCGCTCATCACCGAGGTCGCGAAGACCTCGACCTTGGGCAATTGGCGCGTCAGCAGTTCAGCCGTGACCGTCTCGCGCACCCGCAGCATGACCAGGTTGTTGAAGTTGCCCACGACCTGTCCCGCCTTCGCGCGGTTGCCGATGCGCGCCTCGATGTCGGAGAGCGTCTGGGTGTACGCCGTGACCTGGATGCCGGCACCGCCGCCCTTGTTGACCATGGGAATGAACTCGTCGCCCATGAGCTCGTTGAACTCGTCCGCGTGGACGTTGATCGGAATCTTGGCGTTTGGATTGGCGCTGGGCAGGCCGTCATCCACGCCGAACTTGTAGATGTGGCCGGCGACCGAAACCATGTCCGAGAACATCGAGTTGCCCACCGCGGCGGCCACTTCCGCGTCGGACAGCGCGTCGAGCCCGACATACACGATCGCGCGCTTGCGGATGATCTGCATCCAGTCGAAGATCGGCCGCGGATCGGCCAGGTCCGAGTAGTTCGGAGCCAGCAGCTGGGCGATCTTGCCGGTGGTGAGTTTTTCCAGCAGCGGCAAGAGGCTCGCGACGATCTTGTCGAAGTACGTGCGGTCGTAGCGCACTGCGCTACGCAGGCCGTCAAGCACCGGGTCGTAGACACGGACCTGTGAGAGGTATTGCTCGATGGCGACTACGCGCTTCTCGCGGCCGATCATGTTGCGCGGAATGGTTTTCTCGTTGAGCCGGCCTTCGAGCTGGACGATGACCTCCCAGGCCTTGGGCTCGGTCTTCGCGAAGAACTGCGCTGCGTACTCCATGAACAGCGCATCGATGTTGATGACGTGGCGCTGGATCAGCAGGTAGTCCGGGCGCTGGCCCAACTCCACGAGAGCCCGCGCGATGATGTTGACGAACCTCCAGGCAAACTCGCGGAAGGCCGCGCTGTTGCCTTCGCCCGAGAGCTGTCCCGCGATGCGCGTGGCGACTTCGGAGATGCGGCCGAAGCGGCCCACGGCGTT
Source organism: Xanthomonas cassavae CFBP 4642 (assembly GCF_000454545.1). Classification (NCBI taxonomy): domain Bacteria; kingdom Pseudomonadati; phylum Pseudomonadota; class Gammaproteobacteria; order Lysobacterales; family Lysobacteraceae; genus Xanthomonas; species Xanthomonas cassavae. The sequence goes on along the minus strand of NZ_CM002139.1, from coordinate 2,765,870 downwards.
GTAGCGGGCGCTGAGGTCGGGCCAGCCCAGGTGGAAGACGTAGAACTCGCCTTCGCGCCCGGCGCGGCGCGCCTCCACGTACATGCGCTTGAGCAGATCCGCGTCGCCCTTCGGGTCGAACACGATCACCACCTCATGCCCGCCATCCGTTGCGCGCCGGCGGATGTCCTGGGTGATGAACAGTTCGGCCAGCCGGGTCTTGCCGACCCGCGTGGTGCCGAGCACCAGCGTGTGGCCCACCCGCTCGCCCAGCGGCAGCGTGACGTCCACCTCCTGCGGCTCGATGCCATGCAGGCGCGGCAGCCCGCCGACCGGAGGCAAAGGCCGCACCGGGTTCAGGGCATGGTCCCAGGCGGACCAGCGCGCCAGCCGCGCGAATGGCGGCGGTGCGAACTCCAGGCGCTCTTCGCAGCGCCGCGCGAACCGGTAGAGCGCTGTCGGCTCGACGTAGCGGCGAAACTCGGGCCGGTAGGTCTGCATCAGCCTGTGGGTATGGCGCTGGTCCCAACGGAAGCCGCGCCCCAGGAACAACCGTTGCTGGCTGACGGGCACATCGCGGCTGGTCATCACATAGCGGGGCAGGCGACGGATATTGCGGCGGTAGCGCAGGATCGCGCACGCCTGCCGGAGCCTGACCCCGCCGAAGACCGCGAAGGCGAGTGCGCTCGCGAATCCCAGCTGCGGGTTGAGCGCCAACGCCCACGGTGCCGCCACGCATGCCAGCGCGGCCGCTGCGCATACTGCGACGGTGTATAGCTCCACCGCGGGGCGCAGCAGCACCTCCACCGCGTGCGCATGTGCCATGTCACTGCTCGATGCCCGTGGCCGTCAGCAGGGCCGGATAGTGGCGAAGGCCCAGGCGGCGTGCCAGGTCGTCCCCGGACGCCGGGAAGAGCGTCAGGCAGGGAGCGAGGCTGCGCAGCGCAGCCAGTGCTTGCTGCGACTCCACGTTCACCACGAGCCCGGCGGCACGGAGGCTGCGCAACTGGTCCTGCCGTTGCCGCAACCAGGCGCGAGAGCGCGGATCGTCGCCGACGAGGAAGAACGGTGTGAGGCCCGGCGCGTCCAATGGGCGGGCATCGACAGCGCCGGGAGAGAGCCGCGTGGAGCGCACCGGCAGCAACGCCGCTTCCCCATGTTGCGTGGGTGGCGGCGGTGTGGCCGAAAGCGGGAGGCCGTCCTCCGGGTGCTGCGGCGGCAGGCCCAGGTCGTCGTAGTACGGCTGCGCGGGGGCGCCGCCGCGGTCCTCGACGACGATCAGCGTGTGGCGTTGCGGTGCGGAGCGCGGAACGGTCTCCGCGAGCAAGGGGGCGGAAGGCAGGCAGAGCGCAGCCAGCACGAGCGCGAAGGCCGGGCGGCGGAGGGCAAGTGTCTTCATGGCCGGGAATCTCGATGTCCGTTCAACGTGGCGATGGCCTGCGGGCGGCCCAGCACGCGCATGAGGTGGTGTTGCACCCTTCCGCGGTAGCGCAGTGCTGGCAGACCGCCGGCAGGGCGGTGGTAGCGACCGATCGCCATGAGCCAGTCCTCTCCGGGCGTGTGCTGCTCGCGCAGGATCTCCGCGGCGATCGCCAGATTCCGGTAGGGGTCCAGCAGCGCGCAGGGTTGCGGTGCCCGCTGCGCGTGGTAGCCGGCGTTGATCTGTCCCAGGCCGACGTCGATGCGCTGCGCGGGCGTGTTCCGCAGTGCCTGGCGCAGAGCGAGGCAAGCGCCCGCCCGGGTGGCGTGGCGCTGCGGAGCGCCCGCCACGTTGAGTGTCCAGGGCCAGGGAATCAGCCGGCCTCGCAGCCGTGTGCCGCTTTCCTGCAATGCGATCGCGTACAGCACGGTAGAGGGCACACCGGCTTGCGCCGCAGCGATCTGGTAGGCCGGTGGCGGTGTTTCCTGGCCCCAGGCCGTTCCGGCGACGCAGGTGACCGTGAGCGCCGCGATCGCCAGGACGGATCGCAGCTGCGGGGGGCGCGGCGGTTTCACTGGCGCTGCCATTGGCCGCCGACCTCGCGCACGACCGCGGGAAGCTCGCCGGGCACGCCCAGCGACAGCCAGCGTCCACCGTCGTGGTTGAGCGTGATGGCTTTGGCCTGCACCTTCGCGGGATCGATGGCCGCCTGACGCGCCCACCGGCGGATGCGTTCGTCGTCGCCGCGGCTGCCGACCACGTACACGTCCATGGTCGTGCCAGCCGACTGGAGTTGCTGCACCCGCTGGTCGCAGGCAGCGCAAGCTTCTTTCACGAACACCGCGAGCCGCCCAGGCTCCGCCGTACCGGCTCCAGCGCCGCGTACATCGCCGCCCGTCTGGCCGCCCGGCAGGGCCACGCGCTGCAGGTCTGGATGCAGGCGCTGCCAGGCCGCGTCGTACGCGCGCTGATAGTCCAGAGTCTTCTGGACACGCCGCGCCTCGGCCTGCACCTGCAGTTCCGCAAAATGGTGACGTTCCTCGTCGCTGCGCGCCTCGATGCCCAGCGCGGTCAACGGGTCGAGGTGGGGCGAATAGATGCCGAGCGGACCCTGCATGAGCGAGCGATAGCGCGACCAGTCCTCGGCGCGCAGGTTCCACTCGCGGGCGCGTGCCTCGTCGTCCCGCTTGTCCGCGGCTGTCCGTACTTCGGTTTGGACGACGCGGGTCGCGCCTTGGAGTGCCTGGGCATGGACTGGCACGCTGGCACCCAGCGCGCACACCGATCCGGCCAGCAGCAGGGCAAAATTGGAAGGGCAGGGCGCTCGCATGCCAGCCTACCGCGAGTGCAGCGGCAGGCGGCGCACCTGCTCGCCCACGGTGAACTGCGCGGTGTCCCGCTCGATTGCCTCCAGCCGCCATCCGCGTTCCTGGTCACCCTCGCGCAGGAGCCGTACTTCGGCGGACGACGCATGGTCCTTGGGGGCGATCGCCAGGAAGGGCACGCCCGCGCGCAGTTCGGTGCCAAGGACCGTGAACGGAGGTGGGCTCGGGGGAAGGGTTTTCGGGACTGATGCGTCCGAGGTACGGGGCTTGGGGACTGTGGATGGACGCGCTGCGACCTGCGATTGCAGCGCATCCACGCGTGCAGACAGCGCAGCCAGGTCTTCCGCTTTGGCCGCCGCGGCCTGGGCTTGTTCCAGGCGCGTGATGCATTCGCCGATGGCCTGCTGCGCCGCCGAGAACGCCACTTCGCTCACGGGCGGCGGTTGGCGCTGCGCCGCCTCGACTGCACCGCGCAGCTGCGCAACGCTGTCCCCCAAGGTCTGCATTTCCGCATCGAGGTTCGCGCTCCGCACTTCCTTCTCCATGTGCGAAAGCCGGGCCGTGTTGAAGGCTGTCGCGATCCCGAGCACCAGCACGGCCACCGTTCCGGTGACCACGGGCCAGCGCATGCGAGGGCGTCCGCCTGGAGGAAGGGAAATCATGGCAACGTCTCCAAGTGCGAACGGACGGGCGCGGCCTCGATCAGCGGAATCCGCCCATCGGTTTGGTTGGTGCCTGGCATTGCGGTGTCGGCGCCGACCGCTTCCGCGCGGCGGAAGCAGACCTCCCGTTGGGTGTGGTCCACGTCGAGAAGCCATGCGTTGCCCGACATCGCGAGGAGGGCCGAGAGCAGCGTGGTCGGCCCAAGGTGTACGTGGGCCGCGGGCAGGGGCAGTGCATACAGCATGGCGCTGTCGCCGCTGGGCGCGCAGAGGCGATAGCCCGAGTGCCGCAATAGGTACTGCAGCCCGTCCCCTACCGTGGCGCGATCCGAAACGGGTAGCGTGACGTCGACTATCTGCATCAGCAGATCGCGCTGTCCGGCCATGGGCTCGATCTCCACGAGTGTGTAACGTCCCTGCCGGACAACGGGCACCGCGGGGAAAGACGCTGCGGTGCTGACGCCGGAAGAGGTCGATGCGGCCGGCGCTGCCGTGTGCCTCGCCGGCGGCGCACCGGCACAGCCGCTCAGCAAGGCCAGTGCGAGGACGATGGCGGCAGCGCTAAAGCTGCGGGGCTCGGGCAGGATAGAAGGCGGCATTCAGTGCATCCCGGCATGTGGATGGCCGAGACGATGCGGGAGTGTGTTCCTCTGGTCAGGCAACAAACGGGATTGCGGCGATGCGCTTTCGTCGAGCCAGGCGTCCGTGTTGCGACAGCCCGTCTGGGCACTCGCCGAGGAACCGTTTCTCAGCTACTCGAAACTGTCCCGTGGGTAGGATTAGCCAGCCGGAAGACTGCGGTCGATGACTCATCCACGCGATGAAGAGGACGGTGTGGAGCGCGGGTGATGCTGCCTGCTGCCTGGCGTAAAAAAGCCGCCAGCGCAGTGCCGGCGGCTGTCGATGGCTCGCTACCGGCGCGCCGTGCCGTTCGGTCCCGTGAGTGCCGGTCTAGCCGATCCCGAGCTTGTTCTTCGTGGTCTTGGCCGGCGTGATGGATACGCGGCTCATGCAATCGAGCTTGCTGGCAGGAAACGAGTACGCGACGATCGCATCGCCAACCTGCGCGCCCAAGGTGTAGACGGCATGCTCATTGGCGCCGCGCGCATAGTCCATCACGATGAGGCTCGGATACTGTTTCCGCAGCGCTGCCATCGAGACGCAGCTGCCTGTCACGTCGAAGGACGCCGAATCGGCGCGGTTGTCCGCTCCCATGACCACCACGGCATTCGACGCGAACAATGATGGCGCGATTTCCGTCGACTTCCCGCGGGGCTCCTGCCCATTGGATACAGCGGTAGAGGCGGAGCGGGGGGAGACGAGTTTCAGCACGTGCTTCCCGTCTCCCGGAAGGGCCAGGGCGATTTTTTCAGAGAAGGCCCAGAGCTGCTTTTCAGCGGCGGCGGGAGCGCGCGGTGCGGCTGCGGCAGGCACGAGCGGAGCAGTCGCGAGGACGACCGCGCCCAGGGCGGCAACGAAAGTCTTCATGGCTTATTGCTCCTCTTGCGACGGGGGATTGAGTTTGTCGTACTCGTTGCCGTAGTACACCTTGTAGTTCTCACCGGTGGTGGACGTGACATTGGCCTCGCAGAATGCGTCACCCACACGTTGCGCCAGATCGGTCCCTCCGGCCGCGATGGTGGACAGCAGCGCCGGGGCGTTCGCCGCGATCAGGCTGATATCGGCGTCTCCCTGGGAGGTGTCCAGGATCTCGTTGCGCGCCGTGGAATTGTTGAGCACGGCCCGGCCTTCATTGGTGCAGGCTTTGGCGATGTAGTCCTCCCGCGTGCCGAGCACCCAGCCCTGGTCCAGGTACAGGTGGCCCATCTCGTGGCTGACCATGGACACCCTGGAGTACAACCCTGGAATGTCGTTGGAGGCACACGAATAGTTCTGGATGTAGACGGTGCTTCCGGGCTTGTCCAGATAGGTGGCTGGGCCGTACACGAAGGGGAACGTGGTGCCGTTGACCTGTCCGGTGAGCGTGCTGGAGGCAAAAATGACGAAGTCCACGCACTCGCCAAGTCCCGTGTTCACGGGCTGCTCCTGTGCGCGGGCTTGAGGGACACACAAGGCCGACATGGCGATGACGGCCGCGCTGAACAACTTCATGCTTCCTCCTTCCTTGGGACGTGAGCGTTTTCTAGAACAGGCAAAGGCTTGAATGCAAGCACGGTGCGTTGCAAATTTGACGCGCATCGCGGTTGCCCGGGCGCAAGAATGCGGACTGCGAGGAGGCCGCAATGGCGCCCGGCTGTGATGGCGGGAATCAGCGTGGCTGGGATTCGCGCAGGGTGACCACCCGGTACTGGCCACGGTCGCCGTAGCGCGGCCCTTTCTTCTCGAAGTCGGCGCAGAGCCGGTCGTCGCCACAGGCGACGAGGTTGGCCCGCGCCACGCGATCCAGGTAGGTGATTTCCGCCCGGCGCTGTTTCGCCTCCGCGATGGTGGCGTTGGCGCCATGGAGTGCGTATGCCACGGCGCACAGCCCCATGATGGCTGCTACCCCCATCGCGATGGTGCCCATCCACATCCGGCGCATCACCGTGGTTTCCAGCGATTGCTGCGTTTGCGCGTAGCGCTGGGTGGCCTGCTGCAGCTGCTGGTTCGTGGCGGTCAGCGTGCGGTCGAAGCGCTCGGCGGCGGGATCCAGCGCGACGGAGAGCGCCTGTTGCGTCAGCTGCTTCAGCCGCGGAAGCGCATTCTCCACGACACGATGGACGCGCTGATCGGCGTTGTTGGCTGCGTTCTGCAGCAACTGCATCTGCTGGCGCACCTGATCCTCCAGGGCCTGTTCGCGCCGCTGCAGCTGTCCGATCAGCGCCGCCATGGCCTGGATGGATTCCTTCATTGCGTGTTCCGGGCCGTCGTCATCTGGCACTGCTGAGGTGTTGTGCATGTCCATCGTGGTCTCTTGAGGATTCAATTCGCCTTCCGGGTTCGCGTTATCCGCCGCCGCCACCGCCTCCTCCGGCGCCTCCACCGCCACCGCCGTCGCCACCGCCGCCTCCTCCATCGCCCTGCGGCCCGCCCTGCATCGCGGGCCCGTGGGCGAACTGGGGCAGTGTCAGGACCATCACGGGGCCGCGGCTGGTCTGTATCTCGGCCGAGACGTCCATGCCCAGCGCCTGGCGCGCCGTCACCTGCTCCTGCGCCTCCTGCTGCGCCTTGGCATCCAGATGCGCATGGCCTTGCTCCGCCAGGGCAGCGCTGTGCGCACTGTTGGCGACCCGCTTCAATGCCTGCTCGATGGCCAGATCGTTTTTGCTGTCGATGGCGTACAGCAGATCATCGACATCCGGATCGCCGGTGATGGTCTTGCGTGTGGGTGGTGGACGATCGTCGTCCTGCTCGCCAGCGGATGGCGTGCCCGCCCGGTGTTGCGGGGCAGTCTCTGCGGCCAGAGAGGGGGGCTTTCTGAGCGCGGAGGGGCCGTTCGGGTCGTACCCCTCACGCAGTTCCAGATCCGTATACGGCTGCTCGCCGCGCTCCACGCGATCTTGCCGGGCCTGTGCGATGCGATCTTCCGTTTCGAGCTCCTGTTCGAGCCGGATGCGCAGCTCGCGCATGGATCGCGTGATTTCTTCCCAGGAGTTCGGGTCCGGCACAGGCGGGGCCGAAGGCGCCGGACCATCCGATCGAGCCACGGACGGCGGCTGGGGCGCATCGGCTTCGATCTCAGGCATGCCCGTGGAGCGGCCGGCGTTGGGCGGCGACAGGGAAGGTTCTGGCACCTGCGCGAGGTGTGGAGCGGCCGGCAACGCTGCAGTGATGCCGGAGACTTCCGGCGCCGAAGTCTCGGGTGTCGGCTCCGGGTGCTGCGCACCAGGATGCTCCGCCAGCAATCGCTCGGCTGGACCGTAGGATGCGGGCACCGTGCGCGTGTGCAACGCCTCGTCGGGCTGCGGCTCTACCTGCGGCGTGGACAGGTCCCGGCTTCCTTGTGGATCTGGCACCGGCCGCGCTTCCCCTGGCAATGCGGGCGAGATCGCAGCGCTGTGCAGCAGCGCTGGCTGGGCGCTATGGGTAACCTCATCTTGCGCGTGTTGGCCCTGTGTCCGCTGCTGCGCGATGTCCATGCTGGGGGCCGCCAAACGATCCACGGGCGGCTCCGCGAAACGCTGGGCCAAGCTGTCCTGGGTGGGCTGCGGCCCAAGGGTGCGTTGCTGGGTGTCGTGAGCAAGGGGCGTGGCCTGCGCAGCCGATGGGACCTCCTGCTTCGGCTCCTGCTCGTGCTGTTGAACCGCCCGGTAGGGCAGCGGGGCGTGCTCTGGAGGCTGCGCGTCTTGCGCCTGCCGGCGTTCTTGCGTGTGCTGGTCGGCGTCCTGTGTGCGGCGAGCGTCCTCCTCTCTCAACTCGGTCTGCCGAGCTTGTCCATCCAAGGTTTCTTGCTGCCGGGCGTCGTGCGATACCTGCTGTTGACGTTGTTCGCTCTGCTGCGCGTCGAGGGCCTGCCGCTGTTGCTGTTGCTGTTGCTGTTGCAGCTGCAGCTGCAGCTGCTGCGATTCTTGCTGGCGGAGTTCCGAAACTGCATGCGCCTGCAGCACCGCCGTGGCCTGGGCCCGATCGTCATGGGATGCCTGCTCCTGCAATGCGTGCGCGCGTGCCTGTGCCAGGTGTTGTTCCTGCGCCTGACGGTCCTCCTGCTGCCGCTCCTGGCGTTCCTGCGCGGCATGGGCCGCCTGGCCGCGGGCCTGCACATCGAGCGCGTGCTGGTTGGAGGGAGAAGCGTCCGAGGTGTCCGTATCCGCGGAGCCTTCGGAGGGACGCTGCGCGGAAGCCACTTGCTGCACGGGCACGGCCGAACGCTGTTGTGCCTGCACCTCCCGCAGCGCCTGGCGAATGTCGTCGGTGGTGGTGACCGCTGCGATGCGCTCCACGCCATCGGGGCCGCGTTGGAGATGGGCGATCGGACTGTCGGCGCCGTACTGACCGCCCGGCCCGCGCTGCAGCTGCATGGCGCCATCGCCTGCGAGTCCTTCCGCTTCGCGGGTGCGCTGCGTTGCCAGCTCGATCGCCTCTTGCCATTGCGGCTGCAGTTCCGTGCCCACGATGCGGTACTGGTACAGCGTCTGCTCGCGCTGCACGTCCTGCGGCGACGGCGGCGATTGCTGGATGGTGGCGATCGCCTGGGCCTGCTCGGCAAGTGCCGGCTGCAGCATCGCGCGCGTGGTCTCCAGCTCCAGCACGCGATTGGCATCGGGCGGAGCGCCTTGGCCGGTCCACTGGCCCTCCATGTCGCGGTAGTACCGCTGGCCGTTCGAGGCGGTCAGGGCATCCGGGTCCGGCAGCGCCTGCTGGACCGCGGGCGACATCGGCAAACCCTCGGCGGCCCAGCCACTGCGGTGGTAGGCCAGTTCATATCGCGTGGCGATCGCGCCGGGGCTATTGGCGATGTTGTGGGCGACGGTGGCCTGCGCCTGCGCATCCAGTTCCGCCGCGCGTGGCGGCAAGGCGGTCTCCTGCTCATAGCTGCCCCGATCGTTGGCTCCGGAGATCTCGGTCTTGACCAGGCGGTGCCATTGCCCGTCCGCGGGATCGCGCCTCCAGTCGGCAGCGCTCAGGCTTGGACGGTCGCCGGCATTGGCCGGCTGCCGATAGGGATCGATGGGCGCGGGGGCGTCTTTCAGCGCCAGCGCGGCGGTGGCATTGGTGGCCTGGTAGTTGAGTTCACGGGACTTCGCGTAGCTGGCGACGATCGGCATGGAAGCGGGGTTGTCGATCCCGTCGCTGGTCGTGTCGGCCATGCCGTCCCGTGCCCAGGCACGGCCATCGAACGACCATGCAATTCCGTCGCGATCGGTCTGGTGATAGATGGCGCGGTTGTCTAGCAGGGCGGCGGCTTTCTCGCCAGCGGCGCTCATGAAGTACGCGTCGGCCGCGATCAGCACCATCGGTCCGGCACCGGAGCTGCCCAGTGCGTAGGCGGCAGCGGTGCCGCCGGCCCAGCCACCCGCATTGCGCCCGGCGAAGTGCGCCAGCTCCGATTGCGCGGCCAGCGGATTGTCCTGGCCGAGAAAGCGTATGGAGCGCTGACCGGAGGCCACCGCGTCGGCGGCACTGGCGAGCAGGCCGGCGCTGCGCAGCGCCTGGCCCGCCGAGAGCTCACCTACCAGCAACTCGGCAGTAGCGAAACCCCGTTGCGAGCGTGGGGCAACCATGGAATCGAGATCCGACGCGGCAGAACTGGATGCCCTTGGCACCGTGCGCGGGGATTGCACTGCAGCGTTGCTGGAAAAAGCTTGACTGACCTGATCGGTACCCTGCGCTGAAAGCGTCAGGCGTCCACCTGCCTGCGCCTGCTCGACCGATTCCCCCAACACCTGCCGGCCGATTGCCGCATCGCCTTTGACTGTTTTGAAGCCCGGTTGATCGATCGCGTGAAGACTGTGGATGAGATTGGGTTCGGACTTGAGCACTACAGGCCAACGTGCTTCCGGACCCGTTAGTTTGATGGCTTCATCGATCTGCGGTGCGTGGGTCTGCTGGTAGGCAGGCAGTTTGTCGAAGAAATTTTTGTTGAACTGGTTGGCCTGCTCCGCCGTCATCCCGAGGGGCGTATTGGTCAACAGGTCATTGTTCACCATCGCCACTTTCAACGTGGCGCAAAGCCTGTCCACGTCCTTGGAAATCCTCGCAGCTGCTGCACGATCCCCGATCAGAGCTGCTTGGCCATCAGGGATATCTTGTAATAAAGTCAGTTCTTGTCTCAGGCCATCGGAATATTGGCCGAGAGGGCCGCCATTGTGAGGAGAGACGTCAAGCTGCAGCGCCAGTTGCTTGTCTGCTGGAAGGTTCAGCAGATTGGCGTCGCCATCCAGATTGAAAAGTCCAAAATTGGAGAGCTTCTTGAGCAGAGCGCTGTCTCGGAACGCTTGCTGCTCAATGAGGTGATGTCCCTGAAAAACCGGCTTGTCATTCTTCGCCACGGTCCGAAGTTCCGAGTTGGCATATCACGGTGAGTGCAAGCCACTAGAAATCGGCGGCGTCCTTCCACCACAGTCCATCGGAGCTGGGTTTTACTCCAATCCCTGCGCTCCGTATCGCGTCATGCATGGTTCGATCACAGACCACACTGGAGGGCTTCTCTCCCATCCTGAAGACATGGGCATTCCCAATCAATTCTTCCTTGAAGGATAGTTTCGCGCCTCCTGAAAACGTGATGATCTCCACGTCTTGGTTCGCAGCGTGGTCCCGGGCGATTCGCGTCTGAAATTCAGAGTTGGATTTGTCCAGCGCGAAAATGGCCCGAACCACGTCGCACAGGTAGTGCTGTGGTCCCTTCGAGCCGTCTGGCAATGTGTAGTCGCACGGCACGAATGCAAAACCTTCGGCGTCCACCGACTCGAAAACGCGCTTGAGTCGCTCAGAGACCAGCCAGTAGCCACTGAACCCCCCTTCGAGATCTCGGGGGCGCCTTTTTGAATTGCGCTCGTGAGCCAGAACCGGCGTTTCTGCCAGCGGAGGAAATCCGCCTTCTTGGGGCCGAATAATCAGGCGCGGAGGTGTCAGAAGGGCTTCTTCGTTGGCAATTTCAACATCGGTTCCAGGGCCGCCGCCGCGAGTATCCGGATCGAGGAGGTAGAAGCGTCCTTCTTGGGAATTTTTGCTGCTGTTCATTGGATCACTTCAATTTATTCTTGTGCAGTTCGGCGATTGACAATGATTTGATGGGTGATGGAGCATCAAAGCGGTAGTGTCAAAACATTCGACCAGCTTGCCACCCACTGAGAGGAAGTTCACCACAGTCAGGGTGGATCAGCAATTCGCGGCATCTTCAAGCCAGACACCGCGAGAGCGGGGCGCTTTTCCAAAGCCGCCTGCTACCAGGGCATCTCGCAACATGCGATCACAAACGATGAGTCGACTGTTGTAGGGCGTCCGGAAGACATGGGCCGTTCCGACCACCTCCTTGATGAAAGTCAGGTTTGCACCACCAGCCAGGCTGTAGTGCCTTCCATCAGAGTAGCCTTCCGTCAGGATTTTCAGGGTGGAGGCAGCCTCATCGAGCGCATCCAGTGTCCTGACTACATCGCACAGGAAGTAGGGTGGACCCTGCGATCCGTCCTCCAGAACGAACTCGCAAGGCACGAACGCAAACCCGTCAGGATCGACAGTTTCGAGGATGTGCTTCAAGGGCTCCGATGTCAGCCAATATCCGCTGAATCCTCCCTGCAAGTCCTCGGGCATCCGGCCCTGGCGCTTGTCGTAGCGCAATCGCGGCGTTTCGCTCAGAGGCGGAAATCCACCGTCCCTGGGACGAATGATTCCCTGTCCGGCGGGGCGAAGCTCTTTCTCGTTTTCGAAAACCACCCCATGCCCCGGCCCGCCACCGCGCACGTCGGAGCTGATGACATAGAACTCGCCCGCCTTCGGCTTATTGTCCATCTTCATTGGGTCTTGACCTTGCTGATAACCTGAGGGCCTTCCTAGCGCAGTGGGTGGCCTGGGAAGCCAACTGCCTCCGCCTTCCGCGAGCCATCGCAGCTGCGCTTTGGCCTCGCTTCTTGAGCCGTCGATCGCTTCGTCGGTTCCAGGTCCGCCACCGCGCATGTCGGAATCGAGGAGATGGAAGCGTACCTTCGCAGGTTGTGGCTGCTCATCATGGAGGCGCTTCGGTCAACGGCTGGTCGGTTGGGAAGTGGCGCGAGCCTTCACCAGTGAAGTTTCTCAAGCCAGAGGTTGGGTTCCTCAATCAGCTTGCCACAAACCTGCTGGGAGCTCGACCAGGTGGAGTCATCCGTCCGCGGCAACCCCGAAGCCAGACGCTGCGCAAGGCATACAGCAGAGGATTGGATCGTGGCAAGAATGCCAGCCTGGATGGCCGCGCGCAGTAGGGAAAGTCTGACGGCAACGCCCGCGCCTGCAATGACTTACCCGCAGTAGGCAAGGGCCGTTACCCGGTACTTCTCGGTAAAGCTGCGGGGTTTGGGGTTTTCCGTGGCGCCGACGCTCGCCACGGTGAAGCCGTTCGGGCAGAGCCTTCGGAGATCGCTCTCGCAAGGAGGCGCGGTCGTCGCGTCAAACGTATTGCCAGGCTCGTTGCACGTAGCGAGGTAGCTGCCGTCATCGCGGCTCTTGAAGGAGCCCAGCCAGTCGTCGAAGCGATGCATGCCGCGATCCACCGAAGCGCAGCCGGCCAAGGTCAGGGTCAGCGTGATCAGGAAAGCCCGAGTGACGAGAGATTGCTGCGGCATCTGCGCCCATCCTGGGTTCCGAAAACCAGTGCGCGCGCCAGTTTGCGCGCGAGATCGATGCTATGTCGTCACTCGATCTTGAGTGTGAAGTTGGCGTTAATCGCCCAGCTGCCCCCGCTGTTGCCGAAGCTGAGCGCCGTCTGGAAACTGCCCGCCGTCGGGGAGTTCCAACTCGCTTGCCATGCCCCGTCAGCGTTCCTGCTCAGCGCGGCGCTGGCGCCGCTGGCGAACTTGAACTCGGTGCCGATGGAGTCGTTCGAGAACGAAAACGACGCATCGCCCACGGTGACCCTGCCGGACCCGCTGAGCTCTCCGCCCGGGGCGAACGATGCGCTCAACTCGAAGTTCTCCATGCCGGTCCTGAAACCCACGCGGCCGTCCATCGAGCTTCCGTTGGTGGAGGCCGAGCCGAAGGCGTTCCCCCTCTCGACATTGACCTCGGCGCCACCGGTCTTCACCCGACCGTTGAACCTCGTGGTGGAAATCTGGCCGCTGAAGGTGGCTCCGATGACGCGCCCGTTCTCCCTCCAGACATCAGCCTTGAACGGTATCTCATCGTCGGGAATCGGCTGGCCGGGCGTCGGGGGCCGTGCGCTCGGCAGCGCGTCCCGATCGGGGGTGGCCGATGGTGTGCGAGATGAAGTCATGCTGCTCTCCAAGTGGGTTCGACAAGCGGGACAGTGTGTATGGCAGCCTCCATTGCCGAGGTAACCCCTGGTAAGGAGACGCGCGCAAAAAAAAGCGGCTCCCGAAGGAGCCGCCAAAGGGTCGTCAAAGGATCAATGCACCAGCTGCCGTGCCAGAGCCACTTCCACGGAATCACCATCCTGGTTCAGCACGTCGAGCCCGCTCTCGGGAATGTCGCCGGACGTGCTCTGCGCCACCATGATCTTCTGGGCCATCAGCTTCAGGCAACTCATTTGCGACGAAGCGGCGTAGCCGAGATAGATCACCTTGATGCATTGCGTCTGGCCGATGCGCCAAGAACGCCGTGCCGCCTGTTGCAACGAGTACACGTTGTAGCCGGATTGCATGAAAACGATCGTTGCAAACTCCAGCAGATCCAGCCCGGTCTTGACCAGCTCCGGGTTCGTGATGAGCACATCGATGCCGCGGTCCAACTGCTCGGCGATCCAGTCCTCGCGGCGGCTCGCGTCCACGTTCGCACGGAGCACAGCCACCTTGAAGCCCGCGGCTTCGAGCAGCCGCTTGAGCCGCGAGGTCGTGTCCCGCGTTCCGGTGTACACCGTGTAGACCAGCGTCTTGCGGCCCTGCGCCTTCTCCTGCCGGCAGATGTCGATCAGCTCCCGCTCCTTGGGCATCACCTCCGCCTCGTTGAACTGGGGCGCCACGAACGCCAGCGTGTCGCGTGTGCGGGGATGCACGACGTTCTCCGCGCGGAAGCACGTGTCCGGCCAGGCCAGCAGCACGTTGAGGACCACACCGAGCAGCGTCGTGTCGCGATGGGCCAGGGCCTGGCGCAACGCGTTGGTGAGCGCTATCGACAGCGCGCTGTAGGCGCTGGCCTGCGCGGGCGCCATCGGAACTTCGCGGAACTCCTCGTCGTACTGGGGCAGTACGTCGCTCCCGAGGTCTCGCAGCTTGAGGAAGATCGTGAACGGCAGCACGCACCGCAGTACGCCCTTGGGACCGAAGCCCGGTGCCTTGACCGTTCGGACACTGGTCTTGCTGCCCCTGGCGGTCTTGTGCGCCATGCCGGCGCTCTCGGAATAGATGTCCTTGAGCACCCCGTGGTCACGCATGAACGCCATCGCAGCCGAGGTCATCGAGCCATTCTTTGCCGGCCGGTAGCCGTCTTCGATCATCCGCCCGGGCAGGGCGCGGAACAGCAGATAGAAAAGGTCGTCGCCGTATCCACCCATCAGCGTGCCGGTGAGCAACAGTGCCTTGCGGCACTTCGCGGCCAGCACACCCATCGCCTGGCCCTGGGCACTGCCCCCGTTCTTGTACTCGTGCGCTTCGTCCGGTATCAGCAGGTCAAACGTGCCTTGCGGCAGGTAGCGTTTGATGAACTCCGTGGGCTGGTAGCCGCCCTCGCCGAAACCGAACTCCATGTTGGCCATGGCGCGCTCCATGCGCGCAGCCTGGCGGTCGGAGAACACCAGTTCGCCATTGGCGTCCATCAGGTTGATGAACTCGTGGATGTTGTCGCCGAGCATCGAGGCCAGGAAGCCGTCGCCGAACTTTCGCATCAGCTTCTGCGCGGTGGCTTTGCCAATCGTGGGAATGCGCTGGAGCGCCTTGGCGACGGCCGAGGATTGGGCGCTGCCGGACAGACTCTCAGGCCGCATGAGCGTCCACAGGGGCGCGGCGCAATGGCCGCACTTCCTGCGGTGCTCGTCCTCGTCCAGCGTGGCCGGATGCACCGGCTCGTCGTCGAAGTCGGTGACGACATGGCCGCAGTCGGGACACGTGGCCACGTCGCCGCGGCGTGTGCGCCGGACCGCGCAGACCGGCTTCCAGTGAAAGCCCATCCGCATTCGCACGCGGCCGAGGACGAAGAACTCCTGGCCGGTGGGACGTTCGCCCAACTGCTCGCGCAGCTTGATGAGTTTCACCAGGGTGTCCGGACCGTTGAGCACCCAGACCCTGGCACCGGCGACGGTTTCGAGGATTTCGCGCCGCCATTTGTAGACCAAGTGCGGCGGCGACAGCACAAGCGTGCGGCGGTAGCCTTCGGCGTGCAGCACGGCGGCCGTGGCGATGCCCACGGTCGTCTTGCCGCAGCCCATTTCGCCATTGATGATCGCGGCACGCTCGCCGCGATCGATCAGCAGTTCGGCGGCGGCGTGGACCACCTCGGCCTGCGCGGGGAACAGCGTGCGCTTGAGGCTGGCGACGATGTGCTGGCGATGGGCCCTGGGTCGGCCGCTGTAGACCGGTGGGTTGGCGCGGTTGAGGGACTCCAGCAGTTCGTCGCCGAACTCGGCGACGAACTCCGTGAGGCTCAGCTCCAGGGAAGAAGGCTCCGCGCCGAGCAGGTCGCCCTGCACGGGTGCGTTGTCCGCGGCGGTGTCGATTTCGAAGGACATGGTGATGCTCCATGAAAAATGGGGCATGCACCTCCCCTGCGGGGCGATGGCATGCCCCGGGTGGGAAGAAAGATCGGCGGTCCGCCGACAGGGTGAGGAAGAGCAGGGCGGTGGCGCCCCGTGGAACGACTGCGGTAGGCGGCGGTGCGCTGCCCTGAAAACAAACCGATCAGCGGATGGTGAGGACTTCGCCCAAGGTCGCCGATCCCGGGGTCATGTCCCAGGCCCGGATGACCGGCACGAACTTGTCGGTGAGGATGCGGGTTTCGGCCACCGAGCCGTCTTCGCGCTCGGTGAACTCCCGCTGGAGCGTTTTGTCCTTGTGGGTATCTCCTCGGACGACGAGCACGCGGCCGCTTTTGGAGCGCACCACGCCGGAGATCGCGCCGGCAGCCAGCGCGAGCGCCAGATGCCACGCGGACAATGCCCGGGCCGGTGGGCGCAGCGACTGTTGCGCCGCACCCAGGTGCGTGTCCAGCATCGGCCACAGCCCACGGAGCCGTCCGACCTCCTCGGCGAATTGCCCGGGCTCCATCGTCACGCGGTAGAAATGCTCCGGCTCGCACGGACTGGCGGGAACGCAGTAGGGAAGAAACGGCCAGTCGACCGGCAGTTCGTCGGCTTGCGCGTCACCATGCCCGATCCGCAGCAGCAGATCGCGCGCCGCGGCCGCGGACTCGGATACCAGCTCGCGCTGGCGTGTCCGGCGTCCGAAGATCACCACTTGCTTGAACTGCGTCTCCACCGCTCGGTAGACCCGCAGGCCGTCGAAGTGGCGCGTGAGCCATCCCACCAGTTCGGCATCGAGCACGTAGTTGGGCACGATGAAGACGAGCACGCCGCCGTACTGCAGCAGGCAGGGTGCGCTGGTAGAAGAGCTTCTCCAGCCGTGCTCGGCCCTGGCCCTGGTAACCGACGTTGCCGTTGGCGTCCTTGGACAGATCGCCGTAGGGCGGGTTGAGCCAGAGCAGGCCGAAGGCCTGGCGGGAGACCATCGTATCCATCAGGTCGCCGTGCAGGCAGTGATCCACCAACGCACGCGCGTGGGCCGCGCGCTCGCCGTCGTACTCGACGGCATACGCGGTGACCTGCGCGCGCCCGAGGGCGTGGGCCGCCTCGGCGATCGCCACGCCTTCGCCTGCGCAGGGATCGAGGATGCACATTGGACCGCTCGCGGGCGCGAGGGCGGACAGCACCCGCGCGAGTGTCGACTCGTCGGTCGGGAAGTAGCCGGCCTTGATGAAATTGCGCGCGAGGCGCGGAAACATGAGTGCCATGGAATGCTCCTGGTGCGGTGAGGAAAAAGAGAGCAGGGCCTTTGTCGCAGGCCCATCGAATGCGTCAGGCGCGTCGCCGAAGCGGCTCTGCCGGGAGGGCGTCCTGTGCGCAGGTGCGCAGAACGCCGCGGCGGATCAAGTCGCCCAGCGCTTGGATGAGCACGGGCACGTCCAGGGCCAGCCGATGGCCTTCGAGCGGCCCGAGGGCCAGCGGAAGGCGGCTCAGCATCGCGTGGGCGGACAGCAGCTCCAGCACGGTGTCGCGCCAGGGGCCAAGCAGGGGCAGCGGACAGGTCTGCCGCACCAGCGTCCACAATCGTTCGGTGGATGCGGTGTCGGCCTTCGGGATCAGCGCGAGCGCGCTGGCGTTCGCCCTGTCGGGCTGCACGCAGCGGCGATCGAACAGCCACAGGTGGACCATGGAGCCGAACAGGGTGCGTCGGTAGGCGCGGGTCGTGCGCTTTTCCAATTGCTCGGCGTTGCCGACGAACACGGGAAGCGACGCGCCCTCGCCGGTGACCAGATGGAACTGGTCCAGGCCTTGGGCGTCGCCTGGCAATGTCAGGCGCGCCAGAAACTCCTGGATGGCCGTGTCGCGTGCCCAGACGGACAGAAAGACGAGTTCGCCCTGTGCACCGCAGACGCACGCATCGGCCATCAGGTCGGTGCATTCGTCGATGGGGTACAGACGCTGGGAGGAAGAAGGGTTTGCGGGCATGGTGGTGTCCTTGGATGAAAAGGGAACAGCACTGCCCGCCGAGGCAAGCACTGCCCCGGGGGATGGAAGAAAGCCGCTCAGCCCGGCGAGAACCGCCGGGTGTGCGGGTCGAAGCGAAGCGCCTCGTTTGCCGAGGCGATCGGCGTGAAACCTTCCAGGTAGATGTCGTGGAGGTACTGGTCGCGGTAGGTCAGTGCCTGCCGTGCCTGTTCCTCGGTGAGGCCGTTGCGGATGAAGTGCTCGCGCATTTCCTCGTCGCCGGACACTTCGTCGTTGGACAAACTCCCTTCGACAAGCGCCAACAGCGAGGGCGAAAAAGCGCCGCCAGGATAGGGTCCATGCCGGCTCCATCGCTCAGGCGGTCGACGCCCCGGCGGATGCCGTGGCCACCGTGGGCGTGCGACGCCGCGCGTGGTAGGCGCGGACGCCTGCACGCCAGTCCGCGGACTGCTCTGGCGCGAGGTCCAGGTAGGACAGAGGGCACGAGTAGTGGTAGGGGTGCATGCATTCTTCCAGGGGCTTGTGGCCCCATTGGTCGCCGCTGCGCTCCAGCAGATCGCAACGGATGCTGCGCAGGGACTGGCCCGGCGCAAGATCGCGATGCACACCTTCGGCCTTGGCGGTCACTTCCGATACGGACCAGAGGACATTGCCGCGCAGCGCATGGGCGATGACCTTCACGCTGGCGCGCTCGGTCTCCTGCGGTGCGATCAATTCCGCGATCAGTTCGGACCGCGATTGGGGAGAAAAATACCAGCCCATGAGAGGCCTCCTGAGATAAAAGAGCCGGAGGTCTCCCCCGCAGGGAAGAACCCCCGGCGGGTGGTGAAAAGCCGCGTGTGCGGCGATTGGAGCGAAGGGCCCTTCGTCAGTTCGAACCGCAACCGGCGGGACAGCAACCCAGTTCGATGCCGTGCGAGCAATAGCCGTTCTCGGCATTCCAGATCTGGGATTCCCGCCGCTCGGCAGTTGTGGCGTAGTCCCATTCCCGCGCGATTGTCAAAGCCTGTTCGCGCTGGTCTGGGGGCAACCGACGGGCGCGCGCATCGATGGACGAACTGAAGCATTCGACGTAGTAGTCGTGAGACAGACCGCAACCCTGGTTGGCGCGTGTGGCGACTTCGTCGCACACCGTGCGCCACGCGGGTTCATCGAACACGTCGGGCATGCCGTCAGGCTGCGGTGAGGCAGAACTGCAATGGATCGTGGGCATGTTGAAGATCTCCAAAAAGAAGCCGGAGTGCGCTTGCGAATGGGAAGGCATGGGAAGGCGCTCCAGCGGGTAAAGAAATCACCGCGGACGCGGTGCACGGAACTACGCCGCCTGGGGTTCCGGCGGGCGTTGCCATTCCTGTGACCTGAAATCCAGCGCATAGCCGAGCGCGCCCAGGCGAGCGATCTGCGTGCGCAGCGTGCGGCGATCGATGGTCGAGTCCAGCTTGACGGACTCACCCAGGGGCCACAGCACGCCGAACAACGCAGCGTCCTCGCTGTCGGCACCGCTGGCGGTGGCGGCTTCGGTCGCGGGAGCGGATGGCGCTTCCACGCCGAACGGCGTGGTATCGATCAGTGGGTCTCTCGATGCCCGCTCGGGAGCGGGCTTGGGAGCGGGACTCGGCCCGGGAGCGGGTGCCGATGGGGTCGTGGCCGGTGCGCCCGGTTCCTCGTCCAGCGGATCGACGTCCTGCGGCGCAAAGCTGCGGGCATCGTCGCGACTGAGCTTGTCGATGCCGTGAAGCGTCATGCCGTCCAGGCTGGCGCGGATCTCGAATCGCATGCCGCCGCCGACCGGGTAGGACTTGGGGAAGATGTAGCGGATGATGAATTCCCCGTCGTATTTTCCCTCCGGGTATTGCTCCAGCTCCGGATCCTTGACCTCGAACACGCCGAGGTGCGTGGCGAGCCGGCCGACGGTGAAGGGGCCATTGCGGCCGCGGATGGTGCGCAGCGTGAGCTGGCCTGGGACGACGATGGGCGACACCGATGGTGGCTCGTGTGCCGTGGTGGTTGCCATGTGGTTCTCCTGGGGTATCGGGACGAGAAGACAGGGCCCCGTGAGGGGCCCTTGTGGGATCAATACGAATCGGCCAGAGCCGGCTCCCGCTCCCGTGCCTCGCCGCCCGGCTCGCGCGTGGCGGGCTCCGTGGCGTGGTCGTCGGTCGTGGGCGCGTCCGCGTTGTGGGACTCGGACGCTTGCTGGTCCGGCGATGCACAGCGGTCGGATTCCCCGGCCGGGTAGACCTTCTGCCCATCGATCTTGATGAGCCCGATATGGACGAGGTTGGACTCCAGGCCCGCGGCGGGCTCGCCCGCGTGTTCGCCCTTGGTGCGGATGTAGGGATCGATCTTCATGTCGTTCAGACGGAAGGCGATCAGCACCTTGCGTTCGGACTCGACGGCTTGAATGCAACGGCGCACCAGATGACACGCTGCTTCCGTGGCGACCTTCGTCTCGATGTACCGGTACGCAGGCTCTTCGACAGGGCCCGCGAGCGCGGCGATGCAGCAGGAGAGGAACGGGTCGCCATCCTTCGGCCGCACGTCCCCGGGGCGGTTGAGGTAGCCGATGCCCCGGGTGATGATCTCGTGCGTCTCGATGGCATTGAACTCGGCGCGATCGATCAGTTCGACCTTGAGCAGGCGGCCTTTGATGCTCGCGGCGGCCTCGCCCTTGCGCTCGCCGCCGGTGCGGAGGTACGCGTCGGGCCACAGGTCGCCAATGCGAAAGCGCACCAGCGGTCGGCTGCGGCGATCGTTCTCGCCGAGGTAGCGTTCCACCAGCTTCTTGGCCTCGGTCCCCGAGACCCGCATGTCGAAATAGCGGTAGCTCGGATCAGTCGCGGATCCGACCAGCGCTGCGATCTTGCAGGCCAGGAACGGCTGGGCACGGCCGGCAGCGACACGATCGATGGCCTGGCGGGCGCCGACACCATGACCGGTCTGGCGGGCGACGACACCTACATGGTGGACAACACGGGCGACCGGGCCGTCGAAGCGACGAATGCCGGGACCGACACGGTGATGTCCAGCGTGACTTTCACGCTGGGGGCCAACGTGGAGAACCTCGTGCTCACCGGCACGGGTGCGATCAACGGCACGGGCAACGAACTGAACAACCGGCTGACGGGCAACGCAGGCGCCAATGTCCTCACGGGGGGCGCGGGAGCCGACTATCTGGATGGCGGCGCCGGCGCCGACACGTTGGCGGGAGGCTTGGGCAACGACACCTATTGGCTCGCTCGCGGGTATGGCACGGACACGGTGCGGGAGAACGACACCACCAGCGGCAACCTCGATATCGCCAAGTTCGCGGGCGATGTGTCATCGCGGCAGCTCTGGTTCCGCAAGGCGGGCAACAACCTGGAAGTGAGCGTCATCGGCACGAGCGACAAGTTCGTGGTGACGGACTGGTACCGGGGTTCGCAGTACCAACTGGAGCGCTTCGAAGCCGGAGACGGCAAGGCGCTGCAGGCCAACCAGGTGCAGAGCCTCGTGCAAGCCATGGCCACGTTCTCGCCGCCAGCGGCGGGCCAGACCAGTCTGCCAGCGAACTACCAGAGCAGCCTGGAGACCACGTTGGCGGCGAACTGGAAGTGAGTTGAGGCGACGCGACGCCTCCTGGCCTCAGAGCTAGGGGGCGTCGGGCGCATCCATGCGGGCGGCATCCGTTGGTGCCTGGGCGCTTGCCGACGTGTCCTTCAAATGGAGAAACGGATTGTTGGCCGGTGGTTCCGACAGCGCCGAGAGCGGATCGCGCAACAGATAGCCATGGAGGCGGCGGGTCTTTCGGGGGCCCGCCACCTCGCAGGTCCAGATGTTCAGTCCGTTGTCCTGCTTGCGGTGCAGGCGCAGCCGCTCGAATTGCCGCTGCACCCATTGCCACTCGGCAAGGTCTTCGCCTTTCGCCAGTGCCCTGACCGCCGGGTGCTCCTGCGCGTAGCGCTGGAACACGCCCGGGCTCACGAGATAAGCGGTATCGGCCACCGTATGCACCAGTGCCTTCGCGTCGTTGAGGATGAGGCGGCGCTGTTGCAGGCCCTGCCTGAGCCATGCGATGAAGTCCTGCCCGGACGGAGCGCCGGAGCGCGGACGCGTCGCGGTCGCGGCCTCCTCCTGCACGGTTTCGCGGGGCGGCTTCCGCGGCGCAGGTACTTCCGCAGGCGCGTTGTCGGCGTGGTGTGCCGAGGGTGAAGCGGGCCAATCCGGCTGCAGCAATGAGAGCAGCGCGTCGACACCATCCTGTCGCGCAGACGGCGTTGGCGTGGCATCGGCCTCGGTGCGCTCGGCCCGCATGGCGCGCTGGTCGCTGTCGGGGGGCGGGGTGGCCGGTGATGGCGGAGCCGACTCCGCGTCCTGCAGCACCCGCACGGTTCCCACGAACGGTGCGGGACGCTCTGCCGCATCCCAGATCAGCGCGGGCGACAGGCGCAGGAAGGTGAAGGTGTTTGACCATCCGCTTTCGCTCGCCACACAGGCCCGCCAGATGGCCTTGCCGTCCGGCGCGGGCAGGGCGATGCCATGGTCCTGCAGCACATCGAACACCGCCGTATTGCTGGACGGAATGCCGTCCATGCCTTGGCCGAGCAGGTGCGCCCTGAGCTTGTCCGAGACCGTCTTGCTCACGAGCCACAGCGCATCCTGGGTCAGCCATCCGTCCGAAGCCTGGGGCTGGTTGAGCTGCAGCTGTTCGCGCAGCAGGTAGCGCAGGCCGTCCAGCAGTTTTCGTTGTAGCGCGTGGCGCGGCGCGGCCAGGGCCTTGGCGGGGTCGCCGCCCAGCGATTGCGCCACCGAGGCCTGGTCCGCCTGGACGACCAGCTCGCCGAGCACGCCCGCGTGTTCGTTCTGTCCCGCAAGCACGAAGAGCAGCGGAGACCACAGGTCGGGAAAGCCGCTCAACCAATCCAGGATCCGCGTGTCCAGCACCCGCGCATACAGCAGGCCGCCCGCGGCGCCGTGCAGCCGGTACTCGCGCCCGGAGCGGTAGCGGAAGCGATAGGGCTGCCGCAGCACCCCGTGCCATGCGCGCCAGGCGCTGCCGTCCTCCTGCTCCACGTCGATGTCGACGGCGATCTTGCCGATGTCGTGCAGGAGCGCCGCGTAGGCCACCCCCGCTGTCCATGCCTCCGCCTGCGCGGCCTGCGATTCGGGTGTCGCACCCGCCGGCAACAGGTGTGACTGCCGCAGCTTGAGCGCGTAGGCGACGATCTCCAGGCCGTGGTCGAGCATGCCGCCGGGGTGTGCGTGGTGGTGGCTCTCGGACGCAGGAAACAATTGCACCATTTCGGCGTAGCGCCGGATCGGGGCGAGGTAGAGGGCATCGAACTGCGCCCGCGACAGCGAGGTGCGCTGCCAGATGTGCTCGATGAGCTGCTGCCGGCGCACGGGCGCCAACAACTCGGAGGCCGAGAGCGGCGTCCTCCAGCCCGGCGCGGAGCCACGGCCCGTCCCCGTCTCCGGGGAGCGGGTCGTCGTGGCGGCTGTGGGCGCTTGCCTGCCCGCGCGCTGAGAGCGCTGGAAGAGCTGGAATGGCCGGAACATGGAATGGCGGTCGTTGGATCGTCCGGTGTGGCCCGTAGGCTCGCCGCTTCCATGGGGCGTGGACGGCGCGCGGCACCGAAGGTTCGCGCAACGCGCCCGCGACGTCAGTCCTGAATCGGGCAGCCAGTGGCACCGCTATGGCGGTGGCCCCTGGTATCCCCGGTGCGACGGATGCGACAGGTGCCGCGGCCATCGCCACGAAAGCGCGCCGTCACCGGCACCTGGCCTGACAGCGGACGCGCGCTACGGCGTCCGTTGCCGGCGTCCGGTGCCGGTGTTCGGCCTACCAGCGCACGCCTTCCAGCGGATTCCAGCTGGTGCTGCCCTTGATCTTGTGGAGGTAGTAGGCGTAGTTGGCGGTCATGCCCACCAGCAGCGAATACGCCAGACCGAACGAGCGCAGCACGTATTCCGGCAGGAAGGAGCAGATGATGCCGACCGTGAACGACACGCCGATCAAGACCAGCGCCTTGCGCCACATTCCGAGGATGAAGTAGTAGATGAAGCCGAAGAAGAAGGCGTAGAAGTTCATGTTGAGCTTGACCTTCTGGCCGAACGACAACGCGCTGGAGCGCATGGCGGTTTTGAATGTGGAGGATTTGGGCTCGCCGTAGCGGTCGTAGAAATCGAACCGGAACCGCCATGTGGGGCTGTACTGCGAATAGTCCTGCGCTGTGTCATTCATCGGTGCGTGTCCTGCGGGTGGAGTAGATGGATCGGTGGATGGGTCGGAGGGTGGCGGGGTGGTGTCATTGACAGGTGCCCGTGCCGCGGCAAGCGAAGGAGGGCGCCAAGGCCGTACGGGACGTCGTGTGGGTTGCGCGAAAGAAAGCGCCCATCGCATGGGCGCTCGCCTCAGCGCCTCAGGCGTGGCCGAGGCCCGCGCCGCGGCCGCCCTTGCCAAAAAAGGCACTGGCCGCGGGCCGCAGGAGGAAGAACACGACCACGCCGAACAGAATGGCGCCGGGAATCAGCGCCAGCTTCATGGGGGCGGTCGCGAATCCGATCACCAGTCCGATGGCGCCCCAGCCGATGTAGAGCGCGCGTCCCCAGGCCAGCCCCTTGAGGAAGGCGAGGGCGCAGGCGAACTGCACCGCCAGCCCGAAATAGCCGATCGCGTACTGCGCCCAGAGCGGTAGCAATCCCTGCCGCATGACGTTCTCGGCCGCGGGATTGCCATGGGCCATCGCGAAGGAGACGAGCGTCAAAACGCAGGAGACGATCAACAACCAGGCGATCACGGCGAGGGAGGTGGGACGGGGTGCTTTCATTTCCTTTCCTTGGGGTGGTGTGAACGGAGGCCCCTTTGGGGCGGGTGGTTTGGGCGGTGCGGGCGGCGTGGCATGGGATGCACGGGAGCAGCGCGGAGCGAGCGCCGGGCCGCTAGTGCCCAGGCGCGCCACCGAACTTCTGCGTGTACTGGAGGGCGAACCGCCGCCCGGCCGTGTCGAACCACGACGCGTCGTAGTACGGGTAGATCGTCGCGCTGCGGTCCACCGGCGGCATGGCGTCGAAGAGATTGGTCACCGCCAGCGACACCTGCGCGCGGTCGGTCACGCGATACTGCAGCGTGCCGTTGAAGCGGTAGGTCGCCGCGATCCACGGACGGGTCCCGCTGCC
The DNA here is from genome assembly GCF_000454545.1 of Xanthomonas cassavae CFBP 4642. NCBI lineage: Bacteria > Pseudomonadati > Pseudomonadota > Gammaproteobacteria > Lysobacterales > Lysobacteraceae > Xanthomonas > Xanthomonas cassavae. Next base: position 2,741,081 of record NZ_CM002139.1, on the reverse strand, counting down.
TGGCGCATGGATTTCCAGGTAGGAGTCCGCGCTGGGCAGACGGCCCACGCGCTGGCCCTGCAGGCTGGCCGACCAGGCATTGCGCGACCAGCGGAGTGTGGCGTTGGCTTTCGTGCGGGGCGCGTCGTAGCCGCTGTTGACCGCGAACGCGCTTTCGAGCGCGGCGCCGTCATCGCGCTGGAAGCGATGTCGATGCACCCAGGTGTAATTGAGGAGGAAGTCGAACGCCCCCCAGCGTGTCTGCGCCTCGTAATTAAGGGCCACGTCCACGCCGCTGGTAGTCTCGCGCACGATGTTGATGGGTGCCACCGAAACGGCGGACAACGCGCCGTCCGCCCTGCGTTCGACGCGGCCCATCGCCTCTCGGCAGGCGCTGGAATCCGCGTCGCGCTGTCCCAGCCGACAGTCCGCCTCATCGCGCAGCACGCGGTCCACGCGCAGATCCTGCACTTGGTCGCGCATGTCGATCGCGTAATAGTCCGCCGACACGTCCAGGCCCTGCAGCGGGGACCACACCACACCGGCGGTCCAGGCGGTGCTCATTTCTGGCCGGAGAGCCGGGTTGCCGCGACGGCGGCGCACCAGTGCCTCGTCGTTGAAGCGGCATGCGGCGATGCTCGCCTGACCGTCCTGCGTGGCGCAGCGGTAGTAATCCACGCCCGTGGCTTCGTCGTTGCCTTCGCCGGCAAAGAGGTAATGCAGGTCCGGGGCGCGGAAGCCCGGCCCATAGGATCCCCGCAACAGCAGGTCATCGCGCGGCCGCCATTCCCATCCCGTGTTCCAGGTGAATCGTCCGGTGCGCCGCCCGGCGTAGCGGTACTGGTCGAAGCGCGCGGCCATGCCGAGGTTCACCCGTTCGGCCACGGGCAGGCGCACCTCGCTGGCGATCGCCCAGCGATCGCGGTCCCCGCTGCCATCGGCATCGCGCCAGCTGTAGTAGTAATACTGCGTCGCCAGGTGGTCGGGGCGCAGGTCGTAGGACTGTCCGCCGACTTCGGCGGTCATCGACACGGCCGCCTGTCCGCCGGGCAAGCTCCACCACTGCGCATTGGTCAGCGTGGCCGACAGGGTGTCGGTGCGCGAGCGCGGCGCGTAGTCCGTGCGGGCGGCGATGGCGTCGTACTCGGCGCGGCGCAAGGGCGTATAGAGGCGTGCGGGATCGGCATCGAACACGGCGTGGCCCGAGTCCGGATCCGTGCCGGACGGCTGGCCGAGGAACAGCGCATTCGCGCGCGCGGCCACGATGCGTGGCCAACCGATGCGGGCACGGTACTGGGCATGGCTCAGGCTCGTTTCGTAGGACCATGCCTCGCGGAACGCGCCTTTGAAGCCCGTCGTGATTCCCAGGGTCTTCTGCCGCGTCTCGATCAGGTTGCTTCCCAGTCCGCCCATTTCCTCGGGGGTGAACTGCCGGCTCCAGTATTCGACCTGCCCGGTCGCGCGGTTGTCGAACTCGCCTTGCTCGTTGCCGTCCGCCGCCATGTAGGACCAACCGGGAACATCGCGAAGCAGCGAAACCGCGTGCACGCCCAGTTGCACGTCGGCGAACCACTGCAGGGAGTCGCCAAACGGGTAGCGCATCGAGGCATGGGCGTTGACGCCCCGGCGCCGATTGAGCACGGTGCCGTAGCCGATCGATGTGGAGCTGCCGCAGTAGTGGCCGGGGCCGCGCTGGCCCGTCGCCGGATCGAGCGCGCCTTGCCCGGCGCGCGCGCTGTAGCCGGTGCTGCCGCCATTGAGCTGCGCGAGCGGCGCGCAGGCCGCCTCGCCCGGGTCCAGGTAGGTGCCGCTGGCGTCGGTGCGCAGGAAGGTGCGGCGCGGTGCGGCGGCGCGTTCGGCCGGTGCATCGCGGGTCGAATCCTGGCGGCTGCGCTCATAGGCCCAGAGCGGTTGTTGGGAGACCGCCTGCAGGCCGAACACGCCGTCGAAGGCGCCGTGCGAATAGCCGCTGGTGATCGCCAGCTCCGATGACTGCGCATCGCCCCGTTCCGTCTGTCCCACGCGCGCGTCCACCGTGGTGCCGTCGGCCCGCTGCTTGAGGAGGATGTTGACGACGCCGGCAATGGCATCGGAGCCGTAGACCGCCGATCCACTGCCGGTCAGGATCTCGATGCGATCGACCAGGCCCAGCGGCAGGCTGGAGACATCGGCGAAGTTGCTGCGGCCCTGGAAGGGCATCGGGAAGTCGGCGATGCGCCGGCCGTTGACCAGCACCAGCGTGTGGTTCGGCCCCAGCCCCCGCAGATTGACCTGTTGCGATCCCGGGCTGTAGTCCGCGCTGCCGAACGACTGCTCGCTCTGTGTCTGGCCGATGGTCTGCGTCATGGCACGCAGCACGTCCGGCACGGTGGCAAAGGCGCCGGCCCGGATCTGCTCGGCGGTGATGACCGCCAGCGGCGCCGATCCCTCCACCTGCGCGCGTGCGATGCGCGAGCCGGTGACCTGGACGGGTTCCAGCGCGACCGGTGCGGGCGGAAGGCTGTTCGCCGCTTGCGGTGGCTGCATGCCATTGGCCGCCTTCGGGGGTGCCGGCTGAAGCAGGACCGCGCCGGAAACATCGCGGTGCGCCACCAGGCCGGTGCCCTGAAGCAACTGCTCCAGCGCCTGATCGGCACTCGATGCCCCGTGGGCGCCGCGGCTGGAGAGGCCCTGGATCTGCTGCGGCTGGTAGAGCAACTGCAGCCCGGCTTGCCGGGAAAGGGCGTCGAGCGCGGTGTCCAGCGGGCCGGGCGGGATGTCGATGGTGGCGGTCGCCGCGACGGCCTGCAGGGCGAGCGCACCGCAGATCAAGCCAAACCATCGCGGGCACGCACGCAGCGGCATCCAGTCCTTCTCTGACGATTCACGGCGCTCCGTTGCGCCCGCTAGTAAAGACGAACGAATGCGCCGCATCCCCCACCCGGGAGTGCGGGGCACCGCGCGGCTGTCGCCCGCTGCCGGTCAGCGGGCGTGGAGGATGACCTGTCCGGCGCGGGATTCGGCGTGTATCGGATAGCTGTGCTCCAGCAGGCGCGCGAACCCCTCGGTATTGCGCCAGCTGAAACGCCCGCCGATGCGCAGCGATCCCAGCTGTGCATCGGCCAGCACCAGGGGCCGCGTGTTGAACCGGTTGAACTCGGCCACCGCATCGCGCAGCGGTGCGTCGGTGAAGCTGAGGTAGCCCGATCGCCAGTCCACCTGCTGCTCCGCCTCCGCGATGGTGCTGCTGCGCACCAGGACGCCATGGGGTCCGGCCACGGCGATACCGCCCGCGGCGATCAGCACCGGAGGCTGGGCCTTCCCATCCTTCGGCTCGGTATCCAGGCGCACCGTGCCCTCGGTGACGACCACGCGCAGTTCGTCGGCATCGCGGCGTACGGAGAACTGCGTGCCCACGGCCACGACGCGGCGCCCGCCTACCTGCACGACGAATGGGCGGTGGCGGTCCTTGGCGACCTCGAAGAACGCCTCTCCCCGCTGCAGCACGATGTGTCGTTCACTGTGGTCCAGCTCGACACTGATGCGCGTGTCGCTGCCAAGGGTGGAGCGCGAGCCGTCGGCCAGGGACAGCGATCGCAGCGCACCCGGGATGCTCTGGTAGGCATGCGCTTGCTGCCGTTGTACGGGTGGGGCGTGGTCCAGGAACAGTGCGCCGGCAATGGTCATACCGCCGGCCAGTGCGACGGCGAGCGAGAGCTTCCAGCGGCGTTGGTGCTGGACGGCATGGGGAATGGCCTGAGCGCGCGCCGACTCGCCATGGGCTGCGGCGGCGAGGGCGCGGCCGGTGAAACGGCCACGCGCGGGTGGACCGCCTTTCGGAAGGCCGGCGGCGATCGCGCCCAGGCGCCCGGTCTCCCGCCAAGCCGCCTCCAGGCGCAGGAAGGCAACGCGGTGCGCCGTGGACTGCGCCAGCCAGGCGTCGAGTTGCACCTGGTCGCTCGCATTCCACGACTCGCTCTCGCGCCGCGCCAGCCACTGCGCGGCGGCGTGCTCAATCTGCCTGCTGTCCATCGCGCGTCGACTTGAGTGCCGTGGCAGGCGTCGCAAGCGGTGGAGCCGCCGAGCCATGGAAATAATCGGCTAGCAGGCGAATGCCCTTGGCCATGTGTTTCTCGACGGTTTTTTCGCTGATACCCAGATGCACGGCGACCTCCTTCTGCGACAGTTCCTGCACGCGGCGCAGCCACACCACTTCGCGGCAGCGGTCCGGCAACCGATCGAAGGCATGGGTCAGGCGGGCGAGCAACTGGCGCCCTCCCATCCAGCGTTCCGGGGTGCACTCATCTACTAAGACGAGCAGGGAATCCGGATCACCCACCGCCTCGATGGAAACCACCCTGCTGCGCCGAATGCGGTCGGTGATCAGATGATTCGCGGTGCTGAAGAGGAATGCACGGGGGATGTCGGGGAACTTGCGGCTCGCCGACTCGTAGACGCGCGCATAGACCTCCTGGCGAAGATCGTGCACGTCATCGGGGTTGGGCCAGCATCGCCTCAGATAGGCGACCAGGGCGGTCTCGTGGATGAGGATGTGCTGGACAAACCATTCGTCGACGGCGCTGGACATCCAGCCAGATTAGCCCAAACGGCTGCGCTTGGCAGCACCGTTCGCGCACCGATGGAGGGTAGGGAAATGGCGCGCTCGTTCGACGCTCGTCGCAGAGCCGTTGCGGGAAGGGGCGAAGTAGGATTCTAGGCAACGGATAGCCAAGCGAATCCTCTTTTTGCTGGAACAGTAGTGGTTTCTTGAACTACCGCATCGCTGAGAGCGGTCGGGATGCGGCGAATTGGGCGCATCGCCCGCAGCATGCGGCGGGGAAGTCGGGTCTTCATTCGTCTTGATACAGGCAGGGCGGCTGAGTGCATGGGGCCGGCGGTTGAAGTTCAAACGGACCTGCCGAGCCTCCCGCTCTGAACCTGTCCACGTGTTTCCTGACCCAACCCACCAAGGAAGAGATCGATGAAACTTCGTTATCGTCTGCGTCAAATCCCGGCAACAGCTGTGCTTCTTACCGCGTTGTTCGGCGGTGCCGTCGTATCCGCACACGCAGAGACACCGCGTGCAGAAATCGCCACTCAGGTGAAGACCTACGCGTCCAAGGATGGCATCAAGGCGTGGACGCTGCGGTACGGACCGCGCGAGAAGAACCAGGCGTTGATCCAGGTCACGGACTCCGACAGCGCGATCGACAAAAAGATTCTGTTGGCGACCACCAGCGCGACGGAGAAGGACACCCGCTACACGGTGCAGCTCAACGGCCGGCCCTATGTGCTGTTGATCCTCAGTGGAAGTGCCGGCGAGCTCTATGTTCCCGGATCTCCGAACCCTGCGTGGGTGCGTTACGACGAGTACCTTTCCGGGCAGAGCAATCCCGAGCACTACCTGACGGACTATGAGCAGCAAGCGAAGCCGTAGCCGTAGCCGTAGCCGTCAAAGATGTACGTTCGCCTTACCCGACGAGATTTGCTGGATCCTTGCTGTTTTCCTCGCAGCAGGATACTGACGCAAACCAGCAGTTCACTTACTGCGAAACCGTTTTAACGGTAGTCAATCCGACAGGCCCTGACGCCCACGCGTCTCAAGGGCAAAGCCGCCGCTCAAGAGTGCGGTCCCTCCCTGCTCGCTCGCCACCGAGGCAATCGTCGTTCATTCTTGCCCTTCGGAGCCCGGTTCCATGCGTCACACTGCGTTGTCCACTGTGACAACTGGCCTGCCCGCTGCCATGCTTTCTTCCATACGTTTCCTGATCCGCTGACCATGGCCCTGCTGCTGTGGATCACCATGGACTTGTTCAAAGTGATTCTCTCAACGCTTCTGGTGCAGTGGTGCCCCGCGATGTTGATGGCCAAGTGGCTTCCGCGCATTCGCAGGGGGTGGTCGCGTGGCTGACAGGGTCACTGGGTTGGCTGGTGGCGCGGCAGGCGGACTTGGCGGTTTTACGGGCGCTGCCCAAGCTGTGGTGCGACCTGCGTGGCTACGACAGCGACCGGACGGCGCGCCGCGATCCAGAACTTCAACCTATCCATGCCGCTGTTCGCCATTGTGGCGCCTGCGATGCAGATCCCGATCCTGCTCGGCGGGCCCGTACTTCGGCTTGAGCGAAGCGACCTTTCGGCACCCCGAAGAACGGCCTGCTTCATCTCGCCCAGGAAAACTTTATTGCGAGTCTTCCTGGGCGATTGGGTCCAAGCCCAGAGGAAATTGATTCATGCCGAGATTTCCCGTGATGCTTGGCTTGGACCGCAACGCAAACCGGGAATTTTTGAAGGCCATTCCTAGAAAGTGCACCACGCTTGATGTGGGGGAAGGGGGTGATTGTTTTATCGGAGTTCCGCGTGTAGTCTCGTCTGCATAGCGCTACTAACACGAGTTCCCACGTTACGGCGAAGCCTTGGAGCAATAGTTGCAATGGAAACGGGAGTTGCCAAAGTAATGTTGTCCGTGGAATGCGCGGGATGTATGCCAGCCTAGTTGCCGGTGCACGGGCGTTGTTGGTGAAGGGTGCACGCTCGGCCACTGTGGCAACCGCACAGTCCCGACAAGCGTGGGTCATCGTGGCGCTGGCAACCCTGGCAATCGCGCTCAACGCGTGCATGTTTGCGCTCATGTATGGCCTGCTGGTCAAGCCACTGCCCTTTCCGGTAGACGATCGTCTGGTGACGCTCCAATTGCGCTCAGACACCCTGGGGCTGGATTTGGGCTGGTCGGTTCCCTTCCTGGAGACTGCGGGCAGCCCGGGGCAGAGCCTTCAGCGCATGGCTGCCTTTAAAACCTCCGAACCCACCCTATACAGCGACGCCGCACGGATGATCGGCAGTGTCTCGGCGGTCACCGTCAGCCCTGACATATTCCCATTGCTAGGAATCCATCCGGTCGCTGGTCGCCTATTGAACGCCGACGACACGAGGATCGGTGCACCCTGCCGCGCTGTGGTAAGCGCCGACTTTCATGCGCAAATCCTCGGTCGTGTTTTTGCCGAAGGAGAGCGGCTGAACGTCTCGGGCGCATCCTGCCTGATTGTTGGAGTGGTTCCCGAAGGCAGCGGCTTCCCGGACGCGAAGCGTCACCTGTGGCTGCCGATGAAGATCAGCGAGCAGGATCGCTCGGCCGAGGCGGCCGGATCGTTCGGCGACCTCAAAGCGATCGCCCGTCTCGCGCCTGGGCAAAGCAGCGACGACGCCACCCAGGAGATGCGCAGGAGGCTCGCGGCCGACCGGCGCTTGGACTGGATCGTCGAGCAGGTCGCAGCAACTCCATCGGCCCGTCCCTTGCGCTTTCTGTGGGTTGGCGACCGGGTCTTCACTCTGACGTTGATGTCGCTGGCCGCGCTGATGGTGTTCGCCGTGACTACGGCCAACTTGTGCAATCTTTTCGCACTCAGCGTGATCCGTCGTCAGCACACGTTCGCGCTGATGGAGGCGCTCGGCGCAAGGCGTGCGCGAAACTTGGCGCTGATTGCCTGCGAGGCCTTGTTTCTGGCCATGCTGGGGGCATTGGGCGCGTTAGCGTTACTGGCGCCGGGCATGCGCTTTCTGCAGCGAGCGGGAATGCTCCCGGCCAACGTGCCTCAGCATGTAGGCCTGGATCTGGCGACTGTTGCCGCGATGGCGGTCATGGTGGCAGTCATCGCCGTGGCCATGACCGTCGCTGCGGCGGGCTTGCTGCGGCAGAACCTGGCCCAGTCGCTACGTCAGGGCGGCAATGGGCAGACCGGCTCGGCCCGCGGGGCACGATTGCGTCGTCATCTGGTTGCCGCTCAGATCGCTTGCACTCTGGTGCTGGTGTTCGGCACCGGACTGCTGATCCGCAGCTCGGACAACCTCATCGCCGAAGACATCGGCTTCGCCCGCGGTCCGGTATCGGTCGGCCAGTTGGGTGCCGACCGACGCTCCATAGACGTCAATGTCCGACCGCTGCGTCAGGCGCTGGCCGCTTGGCTGGATGAAGTAGGAAATGCACCGGGCATCCGTGAGGTCGCCTTGGCAAGCACGGCTCCGTTCGGCGACAACGTGTCACTGGCGACAATGCATATCAAGGATGGCGACGGTGGTCCACGGGAGATCAACGCCTACGAAGTGTTCGTCAGTCAAAACTATTTCCGGGCACTGGGTCTGCCGCTGCTGCAGGGACGCGGCTTCCGTGCTGACGAAACGCGGGGTGGCGCGCCGACGATCATCGTCGATGCCACGTTCGCGAGCCGCTACTTGGGAGACGGCGATCCGTTGGGTCGTCTGGTCAGTGTCAATGGGCCAAAAGGCTTACGGGACCATCGGGTTGTCGGCGTGGTCGGCGTCGCGCGCCAGCGCTCCCTTCGTTCGCGTGACGAATATGCCACTGTCTATCGGCCAATGGAAACGCCCTGGCCGCTTCCAGACATGCCAGCCGACAGCGTTTCGGTGGTCGTCAACACATCTCTGCCGTTGTCGGCAGTCCGACCGATGCTGGAGCATCCGCTGCGACGATCTGCCGCTGGCCTGCGCTTCCATGAGATCAGGACCATGCAGGCGATCGTGCAGGAGACATTGGGTGATGCGCTGCGCTTGAACATGATGCTCAAGCTCTTGGTGAGCGTGGCTATGGTCCTGTCCGCTGTGGGCCTATATGCTTTGCTTGCCTTCTCTGTGGCATCCCGTACCCGCGAGTTCGGTGTGCGCTTGGCGTTGGGGGGAGATCGTCGCCATTTGCTGGCCCTGGTTGGCGCCGAGGGCGCTCGCCTGTACGCCGCAGCCACACTGGTCGCGCTGCCTGCTGCGCTGCTGGTTGGTCGATCGCTCTCGGACAGGTTGTTCGGTATCGATCCTTTCGATCCGTTGTTGATGCTGATTGTCCTGATGTTGTTCGGCCTAGTCTGCGCGGTAGCCAATCTGGTACCGGCGTTGCAAGCCTCACGGGTGTCGCCGATGGAGGCCCTGCGTGGTGAATGAGCCAAGACCTGATCAATTCCGTGCTACCACGGATGCCCGTTGCCGGCTAGGCAACATTCAAGAAGGAGTTGAGATAAGCATGTCCAATGATGAGAAGAAGAGCGCTGTTGATCGTAAGGAAGCCGCACGCAAGCTTGCCATGCGCGTGTTGACGGAGTCGGAGGCGCGTGATATCGCCGCTGCCGGTGCATTCGTGAAGGTCGGCCCACCGACCCCGGTCAAGCCGAACATCGCTTGATGAACTGACCTGCATGCGGCGCCGGTAGGCGCCGCATGCGCAAGAAACATGGCGCAGAGGCTTGGCTCTCACACGAGTACCGGTCGGACAGCAGGAGTGGCCGCATGGAAGTGCTTTCGGAAAGCCCCCGTATTTCCTCGCTGGTGGTGAATCTGAAACTGTCGGAGAGATGCAATCTCAATTGCGATTACTGCTACTACTATGCCGACGCCTATTCCGATGTGCATGAGCGACCGGCGCTGCTTCGCAGCGACGTCTCGCGACAAGCTATCGCGCGGCTGGTCGAGGCAACGGAGGACTATGATATCGGTGAGTTGGCAATTGCCTTCCATGGCGGCGAGCCTACCTTGATGAATCCTCGAGCGTTCCGCGCGCTGTGCGCGGAGATCGTGGAAAAGCTGAGACCCCGGGTAGGCGTGCTGCATCTCATCACCCAGACCAATGGCGTGCACCTGTCAGACGACTGGCTGCAGGTCGCGCGCGAATTCGATGTGCACATAGGAGTCAGTCTCGATGGTCCTCGGGACTACAACGATATTCATCGTCTCGATCACAAAGGGCGCGGTTCTTACGACCGGATCGAGCGAACCCTGCACCGGCTGCAGCGCGCTGCGCGGGAGGAACACATCCGGCCGATCAGCCTGATCGCGGTACTCAATCCCGATTTCGACTATGGGCGCATCTACGATCATTTCGTGGATACGCTGGGCGTGGGATTGCTGAACTTCTTGTTGCCGGACCATAGCTGGGATAGCCTCAGCGCAGACAGCGTGGAGATCGACAGGTTCGGTGACGCGCTGTGCCTAATGTTCGAGCGTTGGTTGCTGACCGGTCAGGACAATGTCTACGTGAAACAGTTCAGCGATGTTCTGCACCGGATCGCGTTGCATCGCCGTGGGGTGGCATTGGATATTTCGGCAGTCAATCTGGTCATCCACAGTGACGGCGATATGGCATTGAACGACTCCTACATGGCGGCCGTGGCATGGTTTCGAACGCAGCAGCATTTCAACGTGCGAACCGCCAGCTTTCGCCAATGGATGAACCAGCCGATCATGAGGGAGATCGAGCGCGCGTACCGAACCTTGCCTGATCAGTGCATGGGCTGCAGGCACCAAGCGATCTGCCGGGGCGGCGAGTTGGAACACCGCTTCAGCAGTGACGCCGGATTCAACAACCGCTCGGTGTACTGCAGTGTCTTGAAACGCCTGTACGACGCCATCCAGGCCGCGTTGGTGGAAGGTGATCGCCATGCCAATGCCGCCGTCGCGGAGGTGGCTCATGCCTGAGCAGCTGGATCATTGCCTCAACGCGTGGGTGGCCGAGCAGCGTGCTGCGGGCATCAGTCCAGAGGAATCCATGTCCACTTTGGTGGCCAGTGGCTTTCATCGCTTTTCTGCGCGCGAAGCCGTGTTGCCGCTCTCTGGTTCCAGGGCACCTTTGGATGCCGGCGGCTCGCGGAGTAGCCTGGCGTCGTCTCGTGACCTCGGCGACCGTACCGTGCGCGTGATGCTTTCCTGTCGCGGGCCGGATCTCACCGTAGTGCGGGATTTCGTGGACGAGGCCGAAGCAGGATCACTTATCCATGCTTCCGTCGCTCGCCTGCTTCCGTCTCAAGTGGTCGATGTGGACGCCAAAGATGGTGCTGGTCACGTGTCGCGTGCGCGCACCAGCCACAGCATGTACTTCGCCGCCAGCGAGAGCGCGGAGGTGCGTGCGCTTGAGGCGCGCGCAGCTCTTCTGGCAGGCCGCGATGCATGCTGCGCCGAGCCAGTGCAGGTGGTTCGGTACACGCCGGGCACTGGTGTTGAGAATCATCAGGACTACTTCGATGTACGCGATCCGTCATCGGCGGCGCATCTGGGGCGCCGTGGACAACGCGTAGCGACGGTGCTGGTCTATCTCAATACGCCGCAGGCAGGCGGGGAGACGGTGTTTGCCGATCCTCAGTTGGAAATTATCGCGAACCTTGGCACCGCGGTTCATTTTGCTTTCCCAACGGCCAGCGAGCAGGACCTGGCGCTGCATAGCGGCGCACCGGTAATGTTGGGCGAGAAGTGGATCGCTACGATCTGGTTCCGCGACCAACCCCAGAGCATGACACCAATGGAGCCCATTGCATGAATGCCCAGATCAGCGAGTTGAATCTTTCCGCTGGATCCTCTGTCGAGGACGTCCGTGTCCTGGGAGGTCGCGATCACTTGCTCGTTCCATGCGCGCTGCCATCCGCGATATGCCAGTTGTTCGAGCGATATGCGCTGCTGCATCTCAATAGCACGGACTACTTTACGCACGATGAGCCTACACAGTCGCTAGGGCGTTACGCCGACGCGCTGGGCGAGTCGATGCTCATTCAGTTGCAGCCGGTGTTGGAGCGGCTGACCGGTCGACGTTTGCTGCCCACTTATTCGTTCTGCGCTTCTATACAAGTGGTTCGTCATTGACCCGGCGACGTCCCCCCATCCTGAGTAGCAGTCGGGTTTAGAGTCCGGGGTTGATGATATCGCTGTTGGCCAGGTGCTGGGCATAGGCCGTCGGCGTNCGAAGGAAGCCAATGATCTGTTCTTCGGAAAAACGCTTCTTCACGTCCAATCTCCTCGGGGTAGGGAATTGGACTCCAAACTAAGGCGCTACTCAAACTTGGGGGGACGTCGCCGGCACACCGATCGCGATGCTTGCGAGTTCAGCGCCACCCTCACGTTAGGCTACTCCGGTGCGTCGATCTGGCCGGTCTGGGTGCATTCTCAAAGTGAGGACAAGCCAGTATTGCTGGATGTGGGAGACATGCTGCTCTATCGCGGCATCGAGGTGCCGCATTGGCGTGAGCCGCTGGAGGAGGGCTACTGGCTACAGCTGTTTGTTCACTATGTCGATGCCAGTGGACCGTACGCCAAGCGGGCGTTCGACGAACGCAATAGCATCGGGCCGAACAATACCTGGGCCGCCGTCGCTGCGGAGCAGGCAGCCGAGACGCCATGAGCTCTCCATCGGTATGGCCGTTGCCAAGCGAAATGCCACAGTCGCAGGCACAGCCTGGGGACGGCCTGTGGCGCAGTCATGGCTCCATCGTGCTGGACGGCCGCCGTGTAAGGCTGATAGCGAGGATGCGTGCGCCCAGGCTCATCCTGCTGGACGATGTGTTGGACCCTGACGAATGCGCTGCGTTGATCGAACTGGCGCGACCGCGCTTGGCCCGTTCGCAAATCATCAATACAGGCGACAGGGCCGCAAGCGCTATTGCCAGCTATACCCGAACCAGCCAGAGCACATTCATCACTCCGCAAGAGTCTGTCCTGGTGGCCACCATCGAGCGACGGATCGCGGCGCTGCTGGAATGGCCGGTGGATTATCTGGAGCATATTCAAGTGGTGCGCTACGGTGCGGGGGCCGACTTCGTGCCACACCATGACTACTTCGACATAGGCCTGTCTGCTACCGAGGCACTGCTGCAGCGGGGTGGCAATCGCATCGGCAGCATGCTTCTCTACCTCAATGTCCCAGAGTCGGGTGGCACGACCGTGTTCTCCGATGTGGAGATCGATGTGGTTCCGCAGTGCGGCTCGGCGCTTTACTTCGGTTACCCTCATCCCGATCCATCTTCGTTGACGCTGCACGCGGGCGCGCCGGTGTTGGCGGGTGAGAAGTGGTTGGCGACCTTCTTCGTTCGCGAGTCGCTGATGCACCGCCGTCCGCCGAGCGAAATGCTTAGTGCATGTGAGCAAGGGTCAGAGCATGGATGAGTTGGGTCTGCTGGCAGAAGATTTTGCCTGTGCCACCCACTCAAGCGCCCCGGACATCATTGGTGTCCTGGCGGCCACCCGGTTGGCCGCTTCGCGGGTGCGCCTGTCAGCGCGCCTGCGCGGAGCAGGTCAGGAGAAGCTAGCCGAAGCCCTTGAGGCACTCGACCTGCCGGAGACTGCGACCTGGCGGCCTGAGATTGGGCTTGTGGAGTCGGCTTTAGAGCAAGTGGTTGCGCTTTGCCAGGGCGCACTGCAGTGGGCCATTGCGACGTTCGCGTGCGGGCAGCAGGGTCGGTTCAGCGCGCAACTGGTTGGCGCTGGGCGGGTATTTCTGGATGGCTACCTGATCGATGTGGAAGGTGCGGTGTCAGTACTCGCCGACGGGCAAGTGTTGCTCGTGCAGGATGCACGCAGCAAACATGCCTTCCAGGCACACGCAGGCAGGTGGATGCTCTGCAAAAATGACAGCATTCAGCGTGCGTGGCCAGTGGGACATATCGGTCATGACCAAGGCTTCTACGTCGTTCGCACAGGGGTGAGCAATGCCTCGCATGGCTTTCCATGGCCTGACCAGCAGCGTGGGCCATTACTCCCGGTTGCGGATGAGGCGGCGATCGATGCCGCGGTTCGGCGCGTCGAGGCGGCACACGCGCTGCTCGCTAGCGCAGGCGATGAACATCTCAATTGGGTGCGGGGTGGGCTTGCCGGCTACCTGCTGCTTGCAGGGCCAGGGCTGAATGATGCGAGAGTACACGGCAGCAGTGCCTTTCCCGGTCTGTTAGCACTCGATCCTCCGGACGATCCGGTGCATTGCGCTGAGCTGATCGTGCAAGAGGCTTCCAGACAGTACGTGGCCGCGTTCCTCATGGTGGCCGCGCTGTTGCGCGAAGACCAGGAAGCCGCCTTCTATTCACCGCTCAAGCGAAGTTATGAAACCATGGGGCGGGTGATCATAGGTGCGCATGCGGTGGGAAATGTTCTACTCTTCCAACAGCATCTCGCACGTACAAACATGCTAGACAAAGCGGCAATAGGGCGGCGCGACATGCAGCGTATCTGGTTCGAAAGCCACTACATGCGCGCGCTCGATGCGTGCACGAACTTCACTGAGGCCGGTAGGCGGCTGTGGGCCCAACTCAGGGCATCGGTGATTGAAAGTGGCGTGTTGTCCTACCAAGGGTGACTATGAGGAGTCTATTGCGTATGCGTGATGTGCTGCTTGCTGTGTGTCTTACTTTGGCCCTGGGCGGATGCGCCAGCGGGGGGGGCGAACCGCCACCCATCCCGGCGCGCGGTGGTCAGGTCGGAATGAACGAGATCAGTGATGAACTGGTCGCCAGCCATCGCATGGTGTTGGCCGATAACGAGTCGTTCATTCCTCCTTTGGAGGATGAGGGAAATCAGCCCCCCGCCTATCCTCCATCCCTGCTCGGACAGGCCCTGCCGCCGAGCACCGTCTGTTTGCAGGTGGTTGTTGGAGCCGACGGCCGGGTACCGGCGAGCACGCCTCTTGAGCAGCCGCCGCGCTGCCCTACGAGTGCTTCGCTCGATCCCCTCATGTTGCAGGCGGCCCGCTCGGCCGTTGCAATGTGGCGTTTCGAGCCAGGATTGCGCTGCTTGTTCCCGGACCTAGAGACCAAGCGCACGACATATGGCAGTTGCGGTGAGTCGCCTTCGCGAGCCGAGCCGGTAACGCTCACCTATCGCTTCATATTCGAGCAGCGTGACGGCAAGGGCACGGTGCGCATGGGTGGGGACGAATGATGCGGCATGACGGTACCGCAGATGGATGAGCAGCGTGTTGGGGGAGGCGCACGGCGCAGGCGTCAGCGCATCGTCGTGTTGTCCGTGATCGTGGCGGTGTTGTCGGCGATCACCGTAGTGGTGTTGGTCGCTGGCCGTAAAGATGCAGTGGTGCCGCGCTCGAACGTGCTGATCGGTACGGTGGAGCGGGGCCCGATGCTGCTCAGCGTACGCGGAACGGGCAACCTGGTGCCACGTCATACTCGTTGGCTCACGGCCGAAACGGATGTGCGTGTGGAACGCATCGTGGTATTTCCCGGAACCCGGGTGAAGGCCGATACCGTGATTCTCGAACTGCACAACGGCCGTGTGCAAGATGATTACCTTGCTGCCGAGATGCAGTACCAAGCTGCGGTGCTGGACCATCGGGTCAAGCAAACCGAGTTGCGCGTGCAGTCGCTGCAGGCACGCGCCGAGTTGGGCAAGGTGGAAAGCGAACTGGCCGCTGCGCGGGCGCAGGAAAAGATCGAACGGATGGCGCTGGACAAGGACGTCATCCCCCGCATTCAGTATCAGAAGACTGAGATCGACTTGGCGCAGTTGATCAGCCGCCAACAGGTCGAGAAGGCACGCGTGGCCGAGATCGACGCAAACGCGCAGGCGAGCCTGCAGTCCGATACGTTGCGGGTGTCGCAGCTGAAGAACACAATGGATCTGCGCCGACGGGAGGTCGACGCCCTGCGAGTGCGGGCTGGCGTGGAAGGTGTGGTACAGCGCGTGCTGGTGGAGGAAGGGCAGCAGGTGCCCGAAGGAACCAAGGTGGCACTCGTCTCGCGCCCGGAAGAACTGGAGGCTGAACTGCGGATCCCCGAGACCGAGGCCCGCGACCTGCAGCCAGGCCAGGCCGCCTTGGTCGATACCCGCAACGGCAAGATGGCCGGCACCCTGTCGCGCATCGACCCGGAAGTGGTGGATGGAACCGTCAAGGTACGGATTGCGTTTAGCGACACGCTAGTGCCTGGCGCACGTCCCGACCTCTCCGTGGATGGCACGATCACGCTAGGGCGCTTGGCGGACGTGTTGTTCGTACGCACTCCCGTCAATGCGCAACGCGATAGCCAAGCCCGGCTGTTCAAGGTGCAAGGCGACATCGCACAGCGCGTGCCGGTGACGATCGGCCATGAATCCAGTCGTTTCGTGGAGATCAAGGGTGGATTGAAACAGGGCGATCGCGTCATCCTTTCCGATATGAGTGCCTACGATGACCAGTCCCGCCTGCGCCTGGACTGAGCGAGCCAACGAAGCGTCACCGGTCATCCGCCTGCGAGGGTTGCAGCGGACCTTCCAGACCGATGAGGCGCTCACCCATGCGTTGTGCGACGTCGCACTGGACATCGCCTCTGGCGAGTTCGTCTCGATCACGGGGCCATCCGGCTGCGGCAAGTCCACGCTGATGTCCATTCTCGGCATTCTGGATACGCCGACGGCGGGTAGCTATATGCTGCGCGGACAGGAAGTGGCGCAAATGTTCGAGGCCGACCGCGCACGCACGCGCAACCGGCACATCGGGTACATCTTCCAGTCGTTCAATTTGATCGGCGACCTCAGTGTGCTGGACAACGTCACCCTGCCGCTGAAGCTTCGCGGAGGGGTGCCGGGCAAGGAGCGGTGCGAACGCGGCATGGCGGCGCTGAAGCGGGTGGAGATGGCCCACCGCGCCAAGCACCTGCCGGCGCAGCTTTCTGGTGGGCAGCAGCAACGTGTGGCCATTGCCCGCGCCCTGGTGGGCGAACCTTCGATCGTGTTGGCGGACGAGCCCACCGGTAACTTGGACTCGCGCAGTGGTGCGATGGTGATGGACATGCTCCAAGAACTACACGCTGCAGGCGTGACGCTATGCATGGTGACGCACGATGCACACTTCGCCGCGATGGCGCAGCGCTGCGTGCACATGAGCGATGGCCGCATCGTCGGCTGACGCGTTATTCCCTGATGGATGCAGAGTAAGGAGGGGCGATGGGAATTTTCAGGGAAGAAGCCGTGGCCGCCCGAAGCGCGCGACATGCCCTTGGCGCGGTTCGCATGGCTACGCCGCGGTCCTTGCGGCTGCTGGTGGCCGCAGGCATCGCGTCGACCATTCTACTGCTGAGCGTCGGCCTGGCACTGCCTTACGGGCGATCGCTGACTGCCACTGGCGAAGTGCTGGCGCATAACGGGAGAGAGGGCACCGTGCAGGCATGGGTCAGCGAATCCGCCGTGCCCGATATCAATCCGGGCATGGCCGCCCGTGTGCATTACCGAGCCCTGCCCCGTGGCACGCAGCAATGGGACGGTGGTGTAGTCACGGATGTGTCAAGGGTGCCAAGAAATGGGCCGCAGAGAGGGCTGTACAGAGTGGAGATACAAGTATCGCCGGCAGACCGCACAGATGGCCGATATCTCTCCGCAGGGATGATCGTTGATGTCCGTCTGCTGACGCAGCGGCGTCCCATGTACCGCTGGGTGTTCGGGGGGCTGACACAATGAGCGCCGTGCCTGGCTTTGGCTGGCGCAGGCGCCTGCCGGTCATCCTGCAGACAGAGACCATCGAATGCGGCTTGGCCTGCATGGTCATGATCGCCTCATACCACGGGCGGCACAGTGACCTATCGGAACTGCGGCGTCGCTTCCCTCTGTCGCTCAACGGCACGACACTGAGTCATTTGATGGAAATCGGTGCCGCGCTTGGCATGCGTTCTCGGGCGCTTCGGCTTGAGCCGGAAGACCTGCAGGAACTGCGGATGCCTTGCATCGTTCATTGGGACATGGAGCACTACGTCGTGCTTTGGGCCTGTCGACGCAATGGCGTAGTCATCCATGACCCGGTGCATGGCCGGCGCGAGCTCTCGCACGCCGAATTTTCGCGGCATTTCACCGGTATCGCGCTGGAGTTGGAGCCGATAGCAGAGTTCAAGCCGCCGTTGCGTCCTGCACGCGTCGGGATCCTGCGGTTGACCGGCAACCTGGGCGGCATCAAGCGTTCTCTGGGCGTGCTGGCGTTATTGGCGCTTTGCCTGGAAACGATGGCACTGTTGGCGCCGTTGCTGGTGCAGGTGATCACCGACGTTGCGCTGCCCTTCCAGGACAGCGACCTGCTGAATTTGCTGGGCTTGGGCTTCCTCATCATGATGGTGTTGCACGCCAGCGTCGGCGCGTTGCGGAGTTGGTGCGTCGCCCGGCTTGGCGTCAGCCTGAATTACGGGTGGAGTGTCAACGTGTTCACCCACTTGGTATCGTTGCCGCAGCGCTATTTCGAGCGCCGCCAGCTTGGTGACCTGCAGAACCGCTTCAGCTCCATCGCCGACATCCAGAAGACGCTGACGAGCCGCTTCATCGAGGGCCTTCTTGATGGGGTGATGGCGCTGCTGACGCTGGTGCTCATGCTGCTGTATTCGCCGCTGTTGACCGTGATCACGGTGGTTTCTTTCTGCCTCTACACACTGGCAAAGGTGTTGTCCTTCGGTTGGATGCGCGAGGCGCAGCACGGACACTTGATGTCGCAAGCGCTCCAGCAGTCACATTTCCTTGAGGTGATGCGCGGAATGCAGGCCGTCCGCCTAAACAACCGTGGCGCGATCCACGCAGGCCTATATGCCAACAAGGCGGTGGACACGCTGAACCGGGAGATCGAAGTACAACGGTTGGCGATCCTGCTGGACATGTTCAAGTTTGTGGCCTTCAACTTGCAGCGTGTCCTCATCCTGTGGATTGGTGCATCCATGGTGCTTGAGGGGGCACTGACCGCGGGCATGCTGATCGCGTTCTTCGTGTTCAGTTACCAGTTCACCACCCGTGCTGGAGCGCTGGCCGACTACCTGGCTGAGTTTCGCATGCTGGATCTGCACGCCGAGCGTTTGGCCGACATCGTGCTAGAGACGCCGGAAGAGGGGCTTCATGCCCAAGATCCCGCACAGCCACAGGATCACGGACTGGAGTTGCGGGATGTTTCATTCCGCTATGGTTCCGGTGAAGGACTGGTTTTAGACCACTGCAACCTGCAGGTGCGCGACGGAGAATCGGTGGCAATCACAGGCGCCTCGGGCTGCGGCAAGACGACGTTGATCAAGGTGGTTGTCGGGCTGCTGGATGCCGAGCAGGGTGCAGTGCTCGTCGGTGGGCGTACCCTGCAGCAAATCGGCAAGCACGCGTTGCGTGCGATGGTGGGCACAGTGATGCAGGACGATCAACTGTTCAATGGTTCCATCCTGGACAACATCCGGATGTTCGACAATGGGCCGGCGGATGGCAGTGCGGAGGAAGTCGCACGATTGGCAGGCGTGCATGAGGACATCGTGGCGATGCCGATGGGGTACTACACGCTGATCGGCGACATGGGTTCCTCGCTGTCCGGTGGCCAGAAGCAGCGAATCGTCTTGGCGCGGGCCCTCTACAAGAGGCCTCGCATTTTGCTGCTGGACGAGGCCACCAGTCATCTTGACGTGCATCGCGAGCAGCAAGTCAATGCTGCCTTGGCCCGGCTGACAATAACCCGCGTCATCATTGCCCATCGACCCGAGACCATTGCCTCGGCAGACCGGGTACTGGAGCTTCGTGCAGGCAGGCTGCATGAAGTAGACCGTACCGCCATATCAGGTTCGAAACGGGAGGCGCACTCGGTGGCAGCGCAATCGGGCTAGATTGCCGAATGCACGCGCGCGGTTGGTCGCTATGGATGTTCTGCGTTGCGGTACACAAGCATTGAGGCGCTGCAAGTGACTCGCGTGGCCTGGTCGGCCGCCACGTGTGCGTGACGGCGCGTGTGGCTGCTAACAGGATTGACTCCGTGGCATGCGTCACTGTTTTGGATGCTGCAGCGCAGAGCAGGCAACCTTTTCTCTTTCTAGGTAGGGCCTTTCCCCTTGATGGCCCTTCCGTTCCCCTTTTTGCAGCGGAGTTGCCCCTTTTGCGCGAATACTGAGCAAGCTGGTTGCGCCAGATCGTTAGAGGTGTAGGATATACATTGTTTTGTATATCTTTGGATGTGCCATGCAAGTCGCGAAGTGGGGCAACAGTCTGGCAGTGCGCCTGCCGTCGAGTCTGGTGGAGGCGCTGGAACTGCGGGAGGGCGATGATATCGAGATCGTCGTCGATGAACCGCGTCTGTTTGCGGTGCGCAAGAAGCCGGGGCCGGAGGCCATGTTGGAGCGGCTGCGTGCCTTCCGGGGCAAGTTGCCCGCGGACTTCAAGTTCAACCGGGACGAGGCCAATGGCCGCGGGTAAGGGCAAAGTGTTCCTAGACAGCAATGTGGTGCTTTACCTGCTGTCGGAGGATGCGGTGAAGGCGGACGGCGCGGAGGCCTTGCTGCAGCGCAGGCCCGTCATCAGCGTCCAGGTGCTCAATGAAGTGACCCACGTCTGCGTGCGCAAGCTCAAGATGGGCTGGGACGAAGTCGGGCAATTCCTTGCGCTGGTGCGATCATTCTGCAAGATAGTGCCTCTGACGGTCGATGCGCATGACCGTGCGCGCCAACTTGCGGAGCGGCACCAATTATCGTTCTACGACGCGTGCATCGTGGCGGCGGCCACCCTTGAGGGATGCCAGACTCTCTATTCCGAGGACATGCACCACGGCCTCATCATCGAAGAGAGCCTGTCGATTCGGAACCCGTTCAACGTCTGAGTTCGAGGAACTGCAGGAGGGCACCATATGCCGATTTCGCAGCCGAAAACAACACTAAGCCGCAGGGCGGGGCGGGCGGCTGGACGAGCATGGTGCTGGCTGACCTTTCGGAGCAAGCAGGTCACGGAAAGGCTGATTGCCGCAGGGGTACCTGCCGGTTTGGCGAAAGGCGTGGGTGCCTGTGTCCTGCTGCTGGTGGTCGGAGTCCTGCTCTATGCAGCCTTCTGGCTGGGTGTTGTGCTGGTTACAGCAGTGGCCGTCATTTGGCTCGCCACACACATTGATGTGCTTGACACCACAGAGGAAGCTCGGTGGAGAGATGGCATCGCAGGATATGGCCTGTACAGAGGCGAAGTCCGGATTGATCCAGGCGACGAAGAGGAATCGTGACTATGGCGACCATTGCTACCGTAGAGATTTCGTTGCGTTGATTCCGATGTCGCCGCCCTTGCCCCCGGCGGATCGAGCACCCTCAGTGCCAGTCGTGAGCATCTGAGCGATGTTGCCCGCGCGAACACCGGCCCAGCCCAAAGCGGCAATCCACAAGCTGGGTAGGACGATGAACATCATTGCCATCACGAAGTTCAGCAGCATGTCTCCAAACGCGTTGTTAAGTCCCAGCAATGGATTGAAGTTGCTGTGCGGTGAGCTCCAGCCGTAAAGGGCATCCAGGATCGTGCTGTCGATCCAGCGAGCCAGTTGGAACCAGAAGTCCACGAAGAAAAGTGCGAATTGCACGCAGCTCATCGTCACGACGGCCTTGAGGTCGTAGGTGCCGAACAAAAGGACGAGCGGCACGCAGATCACCATGGCCATCTTGAGGAATGACAGCACCATCGGCAGGGCTTGGCGCACGACGTCCATGGCCGGGAAGAACCCGACAGAGCCGGCGGCGAGGCCCACATCCGCCGCACCTCGCGTGACGATATTGGGCAGGGTCATGTCCACCTGGCCACCGTAGTCGGCATAGGCCTGTCCCTGGTTCATCGTTTGCTGGCGGGGCGCGGCGATGGCGCGAATGATCGCGTCGTCGGCCTGCTGCCGCGAAACGAAGCTTGCCCAGCGTCCCACGCGGGCCAGGAGCCCGGAGTCCACCTGGGCCAGCAGCCGGCTGCGCAAACCCCGCTCGCCATCGCTCCACCATTGTCTGCAGGTAGGGTAGCCGCCGCCGTTCTGTAATTGCGCCAGCCCTGCATCGCGGGTCGTGTCGTAAGGCCATGACGCACGGGGTGTCTGGGAGTGGTAGCTGTCGTAGAAGCCGCCTGTGCCCAGAAAATAGCTCGACCCGATCCAGGTCACATCGTCCATCTGGGCCTCCGAGAGCTCGGGCCGTCCCATGAAGAGCTTCGCTCGTGCGGGCCCGTAGCAGTCACGGGTGAAGTCGGCCATCTCCTGGGCCAGTACCGGGTCGTCGATGCGCGTGCTGTCGATGTCCATGCGCATCTGCCGCAGGTCGGTTCCGCAGGGGATGGCCGCAACGGCCGCGCCGGTCACGGCCTTGGAGATCGCATGCATGAAGAACCACCACACCGGCACCCGCGCACTCTGGTTGTTGAGCGTGGTGAAGGCTTGCGACCACCTCGTATCCTGCGGTGTCGCCACATCGACCTTGCACTGCTTGGATCGGCTCGCATCGAACTGGATCGTCTGGAGATCCACATCGATGAAGGGGATGCCGGCGAACAGGATCACCACGACGGCAGCCCACACGCGGTTCTCGATGCGGGCGGCCGACAGCACGCCCTTGTTGCCTTCGTCCGCGCCTTCTCCCCGCGCCCGCAGCCATTCCTGGACCACGATGGCGACGAAGGGCAGGGCGAACGCGCCGCTCGCGACGAGGATGTTCCAGACGCCGTTCTGGACGATCCAGCCCACGAGGGTGAGGTAGTACTCCAGATAGTCCGTCGTGTAGAGCGTCATGCGAGCCTCGGCCGTCATTCGTGACCAGCGGGCCATCATGGCGGCCGAGGGATGCATGAGTGCGAGGCAATAGGCGCGGCAGCAGAACCGTATTGCGGCAGGGTGATGATTTCGGAGGCTGCCCAGTGGATGCTCGATCCACCGGGCTCGCACCCTGCAGGTTACGGCCGGCGGCGCGGCCGGCATCTGCTTCTCACCATCGATAGGTTGCAGTGGCGATCATGCGACGTTCGTCGCCGTAGTAGCAGCTGCCGTACTGGTCGCAGTTGCCGATGTAGGTCTTGTCGGTCAGGTTGCGCACGTTCAGCGCGAAGGTCCAGCGATCGATGTCGTAGCCGATCATCGCGTCGAACACCGTGAAGGACGGGACCTTGCCCGGCGCGGCGTTCAGGTCGCCGTAGTTCGACCCCGTGAAGTGGGCGCCTAGGCCCACCTTGATGCGGTTCGGGAAGCGGTAGTCGGCCCAGAGCGCCGCGGCATTGCGCGACACGGCCGTGAGCGGCTTGCCGATCTCGCGCGCGGTGCTGCTGGCCGTGATCTCGGCCGTGGGCGTGTAGGTGTAGGAGCCCACGAGGTTCAGGCGGGGCAGCACCTCGGCCGAGGCTTCCAGTTCGAGCCCGCGCACCTGCACCTCGCCGGTCTGGCGCGGCACGAAGTTGTCATCGGCGGTCAGGTAGTTCTTGCGGCGCAGATCGAAGATCGCCGCGCTATAGCTCTGCTTGCCGCCTTCGGGCTGGTAGCGCACGCCGGCTTCGTACTGGCGGCCGGTCTCGGGCTTGAACGGCTGGCCGGTGGCGGGATTGCGCGTGGCCGTGGGCACGAAGGACTCGGTGTAGCTCACGTACGGCGCCCAGCCGTTCGGCGCCAGGTAGGTGAGGCCGGCGCGCTTGGTGGCCTTACTTTCGGAGATCTTGGTGTGGCTGCCGTCCAGGCGGTTGTCCACCTCGCTGCTGGCGCGGTCGTAGCGCGCGCCCAGGGTCAGCAGCCAGCGGTCGCGCCACTTGATCTGGTCCTGCACGTAGAAGCCGGTCTGCGCCAGCGTGGCGACGCCGTCGTACCACGGGGCCGGGATCTGCACCGCGCCGCCGTACACGGGGTTGTAGATGTTGAGCGAGCTGGCCGAGCCGCCGCTGTAGCTGGTCTGGTCGATGCGCGTGCGCTGGTAGTCCAGGCCCACTAGCACCGTCTGCTGCACATCGCCCGAGCGCAGGCGCGTCTCCAGCTGGTTGTCGAGATTCAGCGCGCGGATGCGCTCGTTGCTGCCCGACACGGTGCGGCGCAGCGTCGTGAAGTTGGCCGGATCGCGCGGGTTGGCGGGGTTCACGGTGATGAAATTGCGGCCCTGGACGGCGCTGTAGTCCACGTCGAGGTGGCTGTAGCGCGCGTTCTGGCGCACGGTGAAGGCATCGTTGATGCGGTGCTCGAACAGAGTGCCGACCATCGAGGTGTCAAGGTCGAACCGGTTGTGCGTCGGGTCGCTGGCGAAGAGCCCGCTCGGGATGAACGTGCCGATGGCCGTGGGCACGAGCGAGCCTACGGCGGGGCGCGTGCGCGAGAACACGCCCGCGCGGGTGCGGCCGAACTGCGAAAGCAGCGTGAGGCTGGTGTCGCTTGAAGGCTTCCAGGTGAGCGAGGGCGCGATGAACGTGCGGTCGTCCTTCATGCCGCCGGCTGGCAGTTCGGCATCGCGCGTGAGCGCGGTGAGGCGGTAGAGCAGGGTGCCGTCCTCGCGCAGCGGGCCGGAGAAGTCGCCCGCGATCTGCTTGCGCCCGTGGTCGCCCACCTGCACCTGCACCTCGCGCAGGGGCTCGGCCGTCGGGCGCTTGCTCACCGCGTTTACGAGGCCGCCGGGACCGCTCTGGCCGTAGAGCACCGAGGCCGGGCCGCGCAACAGTTCGATGCGCTCCGCGCCGTAGCTCTCGATCGGCCAGATGCCCCAGTTGCCGTTGTTGCGCAGCGGCATGCCGTCCAGGTAGAAGCCCGGCGCATACGCGTCGAAGCCGCGCAGCGAGATCCAGTCATAGCGCGAATCGGCGCCGAAGCGCGTGGGAATCACGCCCGGGGAGTAGCTGAGCGCTTCTTTCACGTTGGTCACGCCTTGCGTTGTCATGCGATCGGCAGGGATCACGGAAATGGACTGGGGCGTCTCGATCAAAGGCGTGTCGGTTTTTGTCCCGGTTGAGCTGCGCTGCCTTGGATCGGATTGCTCGGTCACGGTCACGGTGGGCAGGGCCGTGGGAGGTGCGGGTGTGGTGGCCTGCGCTTGCGCTGCCGCGTTGGGCGGGGTGAACACGCTGGCGATGACGACGGCCGCGATGGGCGTGGTGCGCAGCTTTCGGTGCCGAAAGAGGCGGCGGGGCGGAGGTGTGTCATCAGAGTGGCTCCTTCAATGGCAGGATCCGGTCGCGGCGGAATACATCGCTTCCAGAAGGGTGGTGAAGGGCTGCCTGGGCACTGGCCTGGGTGGCGGTGAGATGCGTTCGGATTGCTGCCCGAACGGGCGGTACGGTGTTCGTGCAGTCTGTGCTCAAAGTCGGGGCGTGGCTTCAATCCGATTCCAGGTGCTGCCTTTTCCGCTATCGGAATCAACGTAGCAACTCGCGGTCGTGCCGAAGAGCGCGCACAGGGAAAGCCAAAGTCGTGGGTTTCCGTGGGGTTGATTAGGCCCGTTGACGTTGACCGCCAGCGCTGGCAGCTTCACGCTGCGGCGTGCGGCGATGACGCTTCCACGCGTGGCGCCAAGACGCGAAGAGAAGAGCGCCTGGTGCGGCTTCTCGGTGACGCAAAAGCCGCGACTACCATGAGGGGAGCAAGATATGGATGGATTTGCAATGAAGCTGCTGTGGGCACTTGCATTGGTTGGCACCTGCACACCTGTTGCGGCGAAGGAGACACTTCAGTGTCCCGATGATCTGTGCGTTTCCGATTAGTGGACAGGCACAATCATTCTTGAATTTTATGCTTGGTTGCGTGTGCTCGGTTTGAGGAGGAGATATGTACGATTTACACCGTCTCGGATGGAATAGCTTTCAGCAGCTGTGCCTCACCATCGCGAGGGAAGTGCTTGGGCAGGCCGTGCAGTCATTTCTGGATTCGAATGACGCAGGGCGAGATGGCGCTTTTGCTGGTAATTGGACACCGGCAACGGGTGAGACGCTCAGCGGGAAGTTTGTCATTCAATGCAAGTATTCAAGCAAGGCTAGTCAGCTCCTCACAAGGTCCGTCATCGCGGACGAAATACCCAAGGTGCGCAAGCTGGCGGCTGATGGGCTTTGCGATGTCTATGTCCTAATGACGAATGCCGGTGTATCTGCCAAGCAGGAGGCGCAGATTAGGGCGGACTTGATCGAAGTCGGAGTCAAGCATGTGCTGATATATGGGTCTACTTGGATAGAGGACCAGATCAGGGACAACACTCGCCTACGGATGCTTGTTCCCCGTGTATATGGTCTGGGAGACCTGAGTCAAATCCTGGATGAACGGGCCTACGCGCAGGCGCGCGCCGTTCTTGAATCGCTGCGGGAAGACCTGACCAAGGTTGTCATCACGGATTCCTATCGGAAAGCGGTCAGTGCCCTCGATGAACATGGATTTGTGCTGCTCATCGGAGAACCGGCAGCGGGAAAAACAACCATTGCTTCCATGTTGGCAATGGCTGCGGCTGACAAGTGGAAGTCATCGGTAGTCAAGCTGGCCGACCCGGCCAAGATCGTCGAGCGTTGGAACGTTGACGAACCCTCTCAGTTCTTCTGGATTGACGATGCATTTGGCGTGACGCAGTACGAGTCGCCACTAGGGAAACTCTGAACAACTCCCCCTGATCCTGCGACAATCGCACAGAGGCACCAGGACGATGACGATGCAACTGACCTTCGGCGACGCGGANTACCCCGAAAACGTGCCGAAAACGGCAAAAAACCGGGGGTTTGAGCGCCCTCAGCGCGGCGGATGTGGCGTGTTTCGTTTTCCGGCTGCGTTGATCAGACCATCCCTAGTGCAGGGCTGGAACCATTCACTGGCACAGGTGAGGGCGATGTTGCGTCACGGGGTCAAGATCGTCATGACCTCACGGAATTACATATACAACCGTGCGCGTCATGACCTCAAGGAAAGTGCGTTCCCGCTGCTCGGCGAAAGCCAGGTAGTGATCGATGTTCATGACCTATCGACCTTAGAAAGACAACAGATTTTGTACAACCATCTGAAACTCGGAAAGCAGCCCACCGCGTTTCGGGCTGATATCAAACCGCACTTGGAAGGCATGGCAGTACATCCGCGCTTCATTCCAGAGACGGCACGGCGCATCGCGGATCCGCTGTTCACCAAGGACCTCTATGTCGGTGAATACCATCTTGGAAAATTCGTGGAAAAGCGCGAGCAGCTTCTGCTTGAAGTGATCCAGGGGTTGGATGCAAACAGCAAGGCCGCGCTCGGCTTGATCTACATGAGGAAAGATCACCTCGAAAGCCCTGTCACCTTACAGGGCACCGAAACGCAAGCACTGGAGCGGCTTGGCAGCACACTGGGAGCTTGCATCACCGCACTCGATGCGCTCAGCGGCAGTCTTGTGACCAATGTCCAGGTTGACGACCAACCGGTGTGGCGTTTCAAGCACCCGACCATCGGCGATGCGTATGCTGCGACCCTGGCTTTCAGTCCTGATTTGCTCGGCATTTTCTTGAGTGGAAGCTCCACGGAGAATCTGACATCCCAGGTCACATGCGGCAACGTCGGCTTTGAAAAGGCGGTTGTTGTTCCGAAGTCGCTCTTCCCGATGATGATTGCGCGCCTGCTGGAGTTCTCAGCCAGCGATATGTACAAAGTGGAGTGGATGTCTTCGTGGGGGGCGAGATGGACACTCCACCGGTTTCTCGCCAGTCGTTGTTCCAAAGAGTTCTTGGCGTTGTTCCTTGAGCAGTCAGCGGAAACCTTGGAGCGTGTGTCCAAGCCAGGGTTGAGCCTTAGCGCTGTACCTGAGGTTGATCTCGCGGTACGCCTGCATGAGTTCGGGCTCCTTCCCGAGGAGAACCGAAGACAGTTCGTCGAGAACGTTAGCAACTATGCGATTGCGGGTGAGGACACATACGCCTTGAAAGATGCCGGTGTGCGCAGTGTCTTCACAGAAGAAGAATTTGATGATCTTGTGGAAACCACGCGCGCGGACCTACTGCCGAAGTTGCCAGAACTGCGGCTAGAGGTGCAAAGCAACCATTCCTCCGACCCTCCGGATGAGCATATGCAAGATATTCTCGAATCGTTCAACACCCTCAAGATGCGATTCAGCGGAGATGCAGATGCAGTCAAGCTCATTGAGCGCGAGATGGATCTCGCAAATGAATGGATCGCCGAAACCAAGACGCCCGAACCGAAGAGAAGTCCTCGGACTCTTGGAGCCATTGAGCCCTCTGAGGAAAAGCACGGCACGCGAAGCATCTTCGACGATATCGATGAGGGCGAAGTGTGATGACTCGGGCAAAAAATTTCTGACAGGCTCAGTGTCCGCAGCGTGCTGAGAGAACCTTGAGCCGCCTATGGTGCTGCGGTAGGTGGCGCGACGGCCGGTCCGGCCTTGCGTTTCTTCGCCGTACTCACATTACGCGCCTCAACTTGTCCGCGCCAAGTTTCCAGCGCCATGATGTCGACGAGCAGTTCATTGGGTTCGGGGACGGCCACGCCGCCCATGAGCGCTTTGTCGTGCGCATAGTTGGAGCACTTTGTCATGCCTGCGGTTACGCGCGCGTAGTCGTCATCTTCGACTATTACGCCAGCCAGTCGCTGAGTCTCGACGCCTTTTCGGAAACGAAGGATGACTTGGTGTAACAACACCTCCTCTACGGCGCGCTCCCACGCCATGCGCAAGCGAAAGTAGGCATCAATGGTTTGCCGCTTGTGCTCTTGCTCTTCGCCATCCTTGTAAAGCTTTTCAATGCCTTGGTGTTGCGCTTTCAGAGCATTGATTCGCTTACTTGCCGTTTTCCCCTCAAATGGAAGATCCGGGTCCGCAACCCCGAAACCTTCTGCGCGGCGGGTCAGGCTTTGGGTAGCGATGGGAACACCGGCCAACTTCGCTTCTTCGACGAGCAGGCACAGGAAATAGACGTCGTGGGTAAATACGACGACCTGCCGCTGTGCTGCCTCGGCGGCCAAGCGCTTTGCCACACGTTCGCGCCGACGATGATCGAGTGACGATACGGGATCATCAAATACGATGCCGCCTTTGCCTCCGCTTAAGCCAACCTCGGCAAGGAAAGAACCGACCGCGATTGCACGTTGCTCACCTTCGCTCAAGATGTCCCCTGGACTGCGGCTTTGCTGCAGTTCCAGCTTGAGCTTGTGCAGGGCCTTGCCCCGATCCGACCGGCTTTGCAGCGAAACGCGCAGCGTGCCGACACCGAGCGCCTTGAATTCGCGGTTCAGCGATTCGGCCAGTTTCTTCGACACGACCTTTTCCGCCAACTCCGATGCCTTCAAGGAAATGGCGTTGGTCCTAACGGCAGACAGGCATTTCGTGAGCTTGGCTTGGTGGGCGAGTCGATTGACTGCTGTGGTGACAGCATCCTTGACTTGACTCAGTCGTACCCGCGCGTCCAGTTCCAGGAACTGTTCCTGTAGGGCTGCACGGGCCTTTTCGTCTGAGGCTTTCTCCAAGGTCTCCACTTCGGCATTCAGCTTGCTCGCCAAAGCCTGCAGCCGTTCGGCTGGATTGAACAAGGGTTGGTTGATGCCATCCCACTGGTGCGAGACCACTGCCGCTTTGATGGCTTCCTGGCGAGCGGTCAGGAGCGGCTCGAATGCCTTGGTATCGGCTGCCAACTGCGGGTCCAGGGCCTCGATTTCTCCATGCGTCACGTCGTCTAGATTCAGCGTGAGAACCTGTGCAGCGAATGGCTTGTATTCGGCGGACAGGGCCGCGCGACGCGCCTGGGAGGTTTTTTCCGCCTCCTGTTGAATGAAGGCTTCGAAGCGCAGTAAGCGGTCAGCACCTTCGGCGAGCGCTTGCTGACAGAGAGGGCAGGGCGCGTCTGCCCCCAATTCGGGAAACGTTTTATCAGGGTGGGATTCGATGGCAAACTTGCGCGCCGCCTCAAAAAGTTCACGCCATGTCTCGCCGCCGGTGCCTGGCAGCATGTTTTCGCCTTCCTTGAAGTGCTTCGCCGCGAGGGCGGCTGCAGCTTGCGCCGTGCGATAGCTGTCTGCCAGAGCCTTCAGTTTGGCGACGACAGCTTGATCCACTTGGGCGCTTTTGCTGGCCGCATTCGTCGCAATGGCTGCGACACGGCGGGCGCGCAATCGCAATTGCGCAGCTTTCTCCTTCGGGTTGTTCTCCTTCAGGCTCTTGTCCAGGGACGCATGCTGGGCAAGTTCCTCCGGAATCAAAGTCGCGAGCGCATCAATCTGGACCTGAGTTGTCTTGGCGGAAAGCGACGCGATCAGTTTGCCGACGAGCGTGTCTCCCTGCAGGGGAGCAAAGGCGGAAAGATCAGCGGCAGATTGAGCGTACTCGGTCTCGATCGCCGTCTTCAACTGCTTGCAGACTTTA
Source organism: Xanthomonas cassavae CFBP 4642 (assembly GCF_000454545.1). NCBI lineage: Bacteria > Pseudomonadati > Pseudomonadota > Gammaproteobacteria > Lysobacterales > Lysobacteraceae > Xanthomonas > Xanthomonas cassavae. The sequence goes on along the minus strand of NZ_CM002139.1, from coordinate 2,711,337 downwards.
GCCAAGCCTTCGAATACATCGAGTCCGTAGGGTACATACGAAAAATCGTCTTCACTATCGAGGTAGGCACGAGCGCAACGCGAGTCGAAAATCGCAAACGACGACAGCGCTGCAGGGGCCGCCTTGCCGTGTTGCCAGTGTGCGTCCTGCGCAACCCCGTCGACAGCGATCTCGAAAGTGGCTTCCGGAGTTCCTACCTTGCTCGCAGGCAAGTTGGCGTTCGGATGAATGGCCTCCGACTGATCGCGCGCACGGCATGCGCGTTTGAGAACGCGGGAGTAGCCCGATTTTCCTGACCCGTTATCACCGTAGATGACGGTCATGCCCGAGGCGCTGATGGGTAGATGTTGGTTCTCGGCAATCGCGTTGACGTGCCGCATGTTCTTGATGGCCCGTAGCTCAACGTGGGTCGTCACTTGAACCGGGGCGGGAATCTGTTCGGCGGTTAGTGGCTTGGACTTACGGTCTTTGGGATCCGGAATGCCATATGCCGCCTTGAGTAGCGCGAGCAGATCATTCTGGTCTTCCATCGCGAGTGTCTGCTTGGCAAGCAAACGTGCCACGGCATCGCTCTGCCATTCGGGCAACCCTTTGGTCCAGTTCAGTATCTCCTGCAATATTGACATGCGCTTCCTCCCGTAGTCGTCGTCTTTGTCGCCCAGAAGTTCCCTCGTCTAGCTGCGCTGCCTGCGGGGATTTTTCTGTTTCGAGTAGAAATATTACGGCGTCCCGGTGGTTCACCGCCAAACTTGCAGGCTGCGCTCCGTGCTTCATGTCGAGTCGCGGCCATCCGGCCTTGATCCCATGACGCCTCTGGCCTAATGAAGCGGCGGAGTAAGAGCGGCTTGCTGTTCCCCTATCGTGCCACGGCGTGCTCGCGGTCAAGGGCGGCGCGTGCTTGCACGCTTGCGGCCTGAGGCCGTCGTGGACCCCTGACGGTTTGCGTTGCGCCGTGACCCGGAAGTGCTGGGCAGTTTCGCCCGGCATCCTTCAGGAGTTCAGCATGAACTACCCATTCATCACAGACGAGCAGCGCTCGCTGCTGCTGGCCAACGGCCAGGAGTCCATCGAAACCCCGGACGTCGATCCGCCTCCTGCGATCAAACTGTTCACGCCCGACGCTGGCGCAACCTGGCTGCCAACTGAGATCGATCCTGACAACCACGACCATGCATTCGGGCTTTGCGACCTGGGCCTGGGAATGCCTGAGCTGGGTTGGGTCAGCTTGGCCGAACTGGCTTTGGTGCGTGGACGGCTGGGTCTGCCAATCGAGCGTGATCTGCACTTTCGTGCGGAGAGCCACGCGGGACGATTTCCGCCAGGCCCTGGATGCGGTGCCGTAGTCACTCGCCGCGTAGGCTCCACCAGGAACAGCAAGGGTGGCCAGTTGCCGCCCTTGTCGTTTTCGGGCCTGCATCGCAGTTTTCGACGATGCGCGCCGGCGTGCTTGAGCATCGACAGTTCGAACGATGACGGCCGCCCTGTACCTTCCCCTTGGCGTGGATCTCGTATCGCCGTTTTTGGCGATGGTGGCCAGCGCTTCTTACTTGATCCCTTGTATTGCCTTGGAACGTGCTGCGTCAGCCTGGCGGTCGTGCTCGTCGTCCGCGTTCAGTTCGGCCATAAGTTCAGAGACAGTGGCAAAGTGTCCAGAAACGCGGCCAGCGCGAGCGTCCTTCATCGCTTGGATCGTCGTTTCGTTCGGAATCAGCGGAGCTTCCGCAGAGTCGTTCTTGTTCATGCTCATTCTTTGGTGTTCATCAAACGGTGGTTTTCTGAACATTCACGCCGATTCCAGCACCCGCATTTCCACGCGCAGACCAGCAGCGGCAGCCATATTGATGAGGGTATCCAGGCCGAACAAATTGGTCTTACCACGCAGCAGGTCGGACACGCGCGGTTGTGTTACTCCGAATACCTTGGCCGCTTGCGATTGGCTTAAATGGGTCCGCGCGATATGGTCCGCGAGCGCCGACATCAGCACGGCACGCAGCTTCACGCTCTCGGTTTCGGCCGTGCTGGCGACAGTCTCTGTCACGGTAGGATCGGCCGCCGCGTCGAGTAGGTCCTTGGGCGCTTCTGTTGCCGGTGCATCGAGCGTAAAGCTCTCCTGGCTCAGTGCTGTAATCTTCGTCGACAGGCCAATCTTTTCCTCGGCCTTGGCGCGTGCGTGCTCCGACATGAAATGCAATAGATGATCGAGGCCGGACTTGTCGCCGATGGTCACGAAATCCTTGTTCTTGTTGACGAACACGACAGATTTTTTCTTTGCCTTCAGCAGCTCGATAACGTTGCTGAGTGTGCCAGTGCTTTTGCAATCCCAGACCATCAGACCAAAATCGCTGTTCTTGGCCATCTCTACGTCTTTCGCTGTGAAGAAGGCCCGCGTACCAGCTCTGGCCTGAGACTGGACGTGATGCACGGGCCAATCCGCGACGTTGTTGCGCGGCGCTTCGCCCGTGCAATAGACCGTGACCTTGCTGGCGTGATAGGCCTGCAAACACTCCTGAATGGAGGTATCCGCGCCATCGGCATCACCCACAACAACGTTGAGATCCTGCGAGACAATATTGTTGATCCGCTCTCGCACCTTCTCATGCAGGCGACTGATGGATATCGATCCAGCAATGAACACGGTTTTCATGATCTATTTCCAAGTAATCGTGGCGGCATAGATATGGTTGATCTTTTGATAGGTGCGTAGGGCCTGGCACACGGCATTCATCGTCGCTCCCGTGTCGAACAGATCATCGAGCAACAAAGCGTTCCAGCGGCCTTGGTTCGTGATGCACTCGTTGACGGTGATCCGGCCGGCCAGAGCTGCGTCTTTCTCTGCCCTGGTGTGGAGGTTTTTGAGCGCCGGACTGCCGGCCTGGGCCGGAGCTTTGACGATCATTTCGTGAAACACCGGAATATCGGTCAGTCGGCCGAGCGCATTAGCCAGCTCGTTTACAGGTTGCTTGGTGCGCACGGTTGAGGCTGGCATGGGGACAATCAGCCCGATTTTGCCGAAAAGGGGCAGCAGCGTGTCTCGGACCTGCGCGGCCAACGAATCGACCTGGCTCCAGTCACTCCGGTACTTGAGTTGATAGAGCGCTTCGCCGGGTTCCGACCGAGTAGTGTCAAAGCGATCATGGCCCCACTCGTCCACCCCAAGGTGGACGCTTGAAAGAGTGTGTTTGTGCAGGGCATAGCCCGCATCCCAACTACCTTCGATTTTCCTAACCTGGACTTCCATTGAGCGGGCTTCCTTGGCGTATGGGCTTTCGCCCGAGCAGGGCCAAGAAGCCTTTATGAACTATACAAAATTTTGTATGGACATGCAAGCCAGCATGAGCAGGACGAAACCGGCGGCCGCGCCACTTGTGGCGCGTGTCTATCTGCGCGTCAGCACCGAAGCGCAAGACCTTTAACGCCAGGAAGGGATCATCACGGCTCAGAAGGCCACCGGGTACTACGTCGCCGACGTCTACCGCGAGAAGGCCAGCGGCGCACGTGCCGACCGGCCCGAGTTGTTGCGCATGGTGGCCGACCTGCAACCGGGCGAGGTGGTCATTGCCGAGACGATCGACCGCATTAGCCGCTTACCGTTGCCAGAGGCCGAGCGCCTGGTGGCGTCGATCCGAGCCAATGGTGCGCGCCTGGCTGTCCCTGGCGTAGTCAATCTATCCTACCTGGCAGCCAAGGCCCACGGCGTCGCCAAGATCGTCCTGGAATCCGTCCAGGATATGCTTTTGAAGTTGGCTCTACAGATGGCCCGCGACGACTACGAGGACAGGCGCGAGCGGCAGCGCCAAGGCATCAAGCTGGCCCGCGAGGCCGGGCGCTACAAGGGCCGCCGCGCTGACCCGAAGCGCCGCGCCCAGGTTGTCGCGCTGCGCAAGTCCGGCCACAGCATCAGCAAGACCGCCGAGCTGGCCGGGTGCAGCCCGGCCCAGGTGAAACGGATATGGGCCGAAGTCAGCCAGGCCGAAGCGAAGCAGCGCGGCGCGTTTGTGGAGGATGCATTGACGGAAGCCGACGCCCTGGCCGCTGTCGGCCAGGATGAACGCCAGGAGGACAGGGTATGACGAAGCCGTATCAGGACGCCGAGCCGTTTTTCATCACCGAGGAAATCGCGGCCGAAATGATCACCGGCGGCTACGAGTTTGAGCTGCCGCCCATGCTCTGCACCATTCGCCTACACGACGTGCTGGAGCGCATGACCGATGCCGAGCTAGCATTGCAGCCGGGCGAGTTCGCCGACCAGGAGCTTGAACGCCGACGGCGCAAGCCGTAGTCAACCTCATAATCTGGTCATGGCATTTTTCATGGCACTGGTTCTGATTTTATTTGCAAGGTGTTGTTTATAAAGTATTTTATCTATTCGTTTACAATCGAGTGGGAATGACCCCGCGCCCGGCTTCGCCGATGCATGCCATCTGCGAGGCGTACGACGCATAGAGCCTGTATTTGGTCTTCGGGCGCTACATATACAGTTGGCGGGGCGCTGCAGCCAGATACCGATGCGCTCGCCCACGCTGTCCTGCACCGCATCCAGCTCGCGCTCCACACCGGCCTGCATCGCGTGCGCGGCATTAAATCGCGTGCGCCAGCAACTCGTCCAGCCCGGCGTTGCCCACGTGCTGGTTCCAGCACGTCAACGCGCTGGCGTCGCAGGGCAGGCGCGTCCGGAACACCACCTCACCAGTGAACAACCGCCAGTACGGGTTCTCCAGCCAGCGTGCGCGCATCGCTTCGTCAGACAGGTCGGTAGCCGCGTTGTAAGCACTCGCAAAACCGGATGCCGGCGGACCGGTCGGTAAACGCTTCAAGGTCGGATCCAGACCCGCTGTTCTTGTTCAATGCGTGAGCAGGGAGCAGGTGCCTGCGGTCGCGCTGTGGCGTCGGTCATCGGTGAAGCGCAGCTGCGGCGGTTGACGCCGTCAGTTTTATGCCGAATCCGGAACACACAGATCCTCAAGCAACGTGATTGCCACCGCTTCCTCTGCGATGGCAATGCCACGGTTCTGCATGGCAGATGCAAGATGCCGATCCCAGTCGGCATTGACAGGTGTGGCGCCAAGTCCATGCCGCACGTGTGCGGCGGAATCGGCGGCTGCTGCATAGTCTTGGGTACTCATTCGCCACGGCGTCGCCTTCCAGGTGCGGATCACGAAATTGGCGATGACGATACCAGGCCAATCGAAGTCTCCGTGATAGCGCAGCGTTGCGCCGGCAGCTTGCAGTTGATCGAGCAGGATGCGTTGCGCGGCCGATGGCATGCCGTCCGTGCAGACCAGCGGTGCGCATCGCGGGCCCAAGCGGTCGGCTGCGATGGCAAGAACGTTGGGGTTCTCGCAGACATGCACGACGCGATCGGCCACCGACCAGGCCTGACGGGTTCGAAGCAACTGCCGCAGCGAGAGATACGACGGCTCGCCCGCAGACACCGGCCGCGAACCGCAGGTGGCAACTGGCAGATTGAGAAAGAGCGCAGGCCGGGCCAACTCGTTCACCAGAACGCCTGCGCGCGCCCAGATGTCGCGTTGACGCTCGTCCGTGCCGGCCCTGTGTGGGCCATCGTCGGGATCTTCGCCGGCCTCATGGTTGGTTGCGCGCTGCTGTTCGTGATGCCGCCATGCGGCCAGCACGAGGGTGGCCACCGCTCGCCCGGCGTCGAGGGCATGCGCATCGCCGAGCAGGCTGGCCGCCAGTTGCGAGCGCGGCTGCCCCTGCGCTGGCAGCGTGCGCAGCACAGCGTCGGCGGCGTTCAACAATGGCCCGACCCGTTGCGGTTCACGACTCAGGCGCTTGACCACGGCTAGGGCCGAGGGCGTGTTCAACCAATGTTGCAGCAGTGGGCACGCAGCCGCCGAGTCGATCACGCCAGCCCAGCGGGCCTGAAGTTCCAGGCGCAGCTGCGTCTTGTCGACGATGGGGCCGTCCAGACGTTCCAGTGCCGTGCGCAGGGAGTTGGCGACGCCGGCTGCGCGCAGTGCAGAATCCAACTGGCCGATGTCCAGGGTCATCGAGCGCGCCGGCCGTGTGGGTCTGCCAGTCATTCGGCACAGTGCGTGATGTGCGGCGGGATCGAGGTCGTTCAAGCGCAGCGTCGATGCGGTGGCATCGACGCCGATGCGTTCGAAATGCCGGCGCAGCCGCTGGCGCAGGGGGGCGAGGGCGTCGCCGCCCAGCAGGCGTTGCAGGCGCGGGTCAAGCGGATCGGTTGGCGGTGCGGTGTCGGCGGACATGCGATTCAAACTCAAGCAGCGCAGCTCAGGCAGCTGGCGGGAAGCGGCGGTCGGGGTCGGGCTCCTGGCGCTTGGCGCGACCATCCCACATCCAGCGCGAGACATGCACGGCGTCGATGCCTTCATGGCGCTGCAACTGGGCGATCGCCACCCCCGGCAATTCGGCCGAGCAGGCCCATTCGCGTTCGCTGGTGACGACGAAGTCGAGGTCGAACTCGCGGATCAGCGCCCAGCAGTGATGGCGCGCAGCGTCATCGATGCCGGCGAAGACTTCGTCAAGCAGGACCAATCGCGGCGCATGCGCGTGGCCGGCCTGTGAGTAGTAACTGGAGACGGCGGCGAACAGGGGGACCGTCAGGCCAAGGGCGCGCTCGCCGCTGGAGGCTGGACCGGACAGCGGACGCCATTGCCCATCCCAGCGCTGCACGCGGAAGCGGTGCCAGCGGCGATAGTCGAGCGCGCGCGCCAGTTGTTCGTGCAGGCTGCCGCCCTGGTCGGCATCGGCACGGCTGCGTTCGGCGGCAATGCGCTGTTGCAGCATTTCGCCGACGACGCGACGGTCCTCGACGCTCCACAGATCGGTGCTGGTGTTGAGCAGGCGCTGACGGGCCGCCTTGAGGCCGACCGGGGCGCCGCCATCGCCGCTCTCCGGCAGGGTTTCCCACACCAGGCGGAAACGCACGCCGGTAGAGGTCGGGCGCTTGCTCAGCTCCTGGTTGATCGCCACCAGCTGCTGCTCGGCCTCGTGCAGCAGCTTATGGATAGCACTGGCGATCTCGGCTTGCAGGTGGTTTTCCAGTACCTGACGCTCGCCGGCGGTCAGCAGTTCCCGGCGTTGGGCGATTTCGCCGGCCAGGCGCGTGCCCAGTTGGTCGGGACGTTCGGGCCGGTTTTGATAAACGATGCTGACGATCAGGCCGAAATCGCTGGTTTCGGCCTGGGCACGGTGGCTCAGCGCGGCCAGCGCCCGGCCAAGTTCGGTGTAGTCCTGCGACACCTGGTTCTGCACGCGATTCCAGGCATCGTCATCGTCGTTGATCTGCAGCAGTGCCTGCTCGGCGCGCCGAGCCAGGGCCAGGGCCGGCTCGATGGTCCATGCCGAGGTCTGCGGCGGTAGTTCGGCAGCCGGAAGTGCGATCTCAAGCAGGCCGGTGGCGGCGAACCCCTGCCATTGCTCGATGGCCTGCTGGCGCGCTGCGATGCGTTCGCCCAGGATGGTGTTGGCCGTCTCGACCTTCTGCTCGGCCCGGGCGCGGGCTTCGCCTGCCAGGCGAAGCGCTTCGTTGCTCGTTCTGAGTTCCGAATCCGCATGGGCGACGGCTTGCCGGGCGTGGGCGATACGCTGCTGTATCTCCTCGACCCTGGCACCGACCGATTCGCGCAAGGTCTGCAGGCGGATGCGGGCCTCTTCGGCAAGCAGTTCGCGTTCGACCGCCCGCTCGGCTGCGTGTTCTGCATCGGTCTGGGCCTGCCGTTCGCGTTCGATCTGCTGCTGCTGTTCGGCCAGCGTGTCATGGCAGGCGCGCGCGGCACTCGTCAGCGCATGCAGCCGATCGCCGAAGGCGAGCAGCATGTGGCCGATGACGTGCAAGGCCTCGCGCTCCGGCGGCAGGGCGAGATCGCGGGCGTCCTGCTCCAGGGTCTGGTTGGCCGTCTCCCAGTGCTGGATGGCGCGGCGCAAGGCATGTTCGGTCTGGTCCAGGCGCAGCCTGGCCGCGTCGAACTCGCGGACGCACATGCTGGCTTGCAGGTGCGTCGCGCGCAGTGCGTCGTCGGCAGGGGCCGACTGCCACTCGCTGGTGGCCTGGTGCTGGTCGGCCGCGAGTTGCGCGACGCTGGCCTGCAACAACGACTGCGCTTGGTCGAGTTCCAGCAGTCGCTGAGCGATCTCGCTCAAGCGGCGGACCCGGGCGGCTGCACGCGCCGCGTAGCCGACGAATTCGGCGCGAGGCTTATGCCAGGCGCCCGCCAGTGCGCCTAGCCGGAAACGGCCGCCGGGACCGATCCAGGCTTCGGCATTTGGGTCGTCCTGCTCGCCGCTGGCGACACCTTCGAGCAAGCGTTGCACGACGACAGGCGCGACCGGCAGCGTGGCGTCGATCGAGGCTGCCGGCCGCAGCCACGCGGCCAACGAATCCAGGCGCGCCGGCCGGCCGAGCCATTGGGCATCGTGCGGCAGTGGCGCGCCGCCGCAGTCCTGCAACTGTCCGTCGGGCGTGACCCAGGCGTCGAGCATGCCTGAGGCCTGTAGCGCGGCTTCGAGACCGGCCTGCTGGTCGGCCGGCACGGTCGGGGCGAACTCGACCAGTTGCCACAGCGGTGCCCCGGCCCGGCCGTCGCGTGCGTCTGGCGCGCGCCATGCCGGCGGCACGGGCAGGGCATCTTCACCGGATTGCAGGCGTATTCGCTCCGTTTGCAATGCGGCTTGTTCCTGGCCCAAGGCGTGCCTTTCGGTCTGCAACGCGGCCTGGCGCTGGGCCAGCAGCAGGCTGGCGGCCTGCTGAGCCCGGTGCAGGGCAGTGCGCGCGGGATTGTCGCCATGCAGACTTGCAGTCCATGCGGCCAACGCGTCGAGGACGTCACCGCTGTCAGGCACCCGCAGCTGACGCGCAGCATCCAGGTGGGAGTGCCAGGCATCGAACAACTGCCGGCCTTGGTGTTCGACGGCGGTGTCGGCCTCTTGGCGGCGGGTGGCAGCGTCCTCGGCCTCGGCGGCGCGCTCGTCGCGCAGGTCCTGCGCGTGCGCACGGGCGCGAGCAGCCTGCTCGGCTTCGTCGCACCGGCGCTGCAGATGGGCGAGCTGTTCGCGGCGGGCGGCAGCGGTGTTGCGCAGATCCTGTTGCGCAGAGGTCACCGCTGCTGGGGTCAGGGCGGCCGCCTGGCCTTCGGCCAGCAGGCTGGTGCCGTAGTCGGACGCTAGCCCGGCTGCCTGGGCTGCCTCGCGGGCCTGAGTGCGTGCGTCGGTCAGTGTGCGGCTCGCGTCGTCGGCGCGTTGGGCGCGCTGCCGTGTGGCCTGCTGTTCCTGCTCGAGACGGGTTTGGCGGTGTCGGCGTTCAGTGCAGGCGGCGTGCGCTTCGCTGCGCTGGCGTTCGGCGTCGGCTGCCGCCTTGTCCAGGGCCTTGGCATCGGTCATGGCCGGATCGTTCTGCAACTCGTCGTGCCGGACGCGATGGCTCGCCAAGGCTTCTTCTGCGCGTTGTTGCGCTTGCCTGGCGCCGGTTTCGGCGGTGTGCGCGGTCTCCAGGGTGAGACGGCCGTCGCTGAGGTCGCGGCTGGCGTTGTCGAAGCCGGTCTGCGCGCTGCGCAGGCTGCGCGCACGGCGCCGGGCCTGGGTGGCGGCGTAGCGCTGATAACGCTGATTGAACTGGCCGACGGCACGCTCCAATGCTTCGTATTCCTCCAGCTCGCGGCGGTATTCCTCGAGCTGGTTCAAGGCGTCGGCGACGTCGGTCAACAGCTCGACGGAGATCGGTGGCAGCGCCTCGGTGAGGGCATTGGAGAGGTTGGCTTCATCCGGTTTCTTGGAGAGCTGCGGCTGGCGGAGCTGGATCAGCGTGTCCATCAGCGCGGCATAGCGCTGTAGCCCGAGGTGGAACAAGCGCTCGTCGACCGCACGCCGGTAGGCGGTCGCGGTGTCGAACACCTGCCCATGCTCCTGCAGCGCCTCGCGCAGTCGTTCGCGCGTGAGGACCACACGTGAGGGGCTCATCAACCACAGGTCCCGACCGATGCGCTGTTGCTCAAGCACGAAGAACCAGTTGTCCACCTGGGCGCGTGCTGCCACGGCAAGCAGCCCGCAGCCCAGGGTGAGGTAATGGAGCTGGCCGTCGGCACCGACCCGGCCCAGCTCCAGCCAGGCGTAGCCCATGCGGCGGTCGTGGCGCCCCAGCAGCAGGTTCCAGGCCATTTTCTTGCTGGCGTCGCCATCGGGTTCGATGCGCGAGGATTTGAGCTGGGCGTCGAACAGGAAGGGCAGGGTCAGCGAAAGCACCTTGGATTTGCCCGTGCCGTTATTGCCGCGCAGTAGCAGGTGGCCGTCGCGGAACCAGAACTCCTCGCTGTCGTAGTGGAACAATTCGACCAAGCCCAGGCGCAGCGGCTGCCAGCGGGCGCGGGTCGGAGTGGGCAGGGGTGGGCAGAGTGCGTCGGTCATTCGAACAGGGAGGGATGCCTGGCTGTGGATGGGATCGACTGGCGGATGTCGGCTGCGCCGAGTGCGAAGCGGGCCAGCGCGGGCAGGGGGCGGACGTGGGTCTGGGTGCATGCGACCAGCTGCAGTTTCTGCAGGCGCTCCAACGCCAGGCTGGCGAGCTCGCGTTCGGCACCGGGCTCACGCGCCGATTTGCGCCAGTAGCTGCCGTGCGCTTCACGGGCGATGGCGAGAAAGGCGACGACATCGTCGTGGTGGATTGTTTCGGTGAACGCGCGCGGCCGCGAGAGGAACTCGGCGACCAGCAGGGTGGCATGGGCTTCGGTGCCTTCGGCGGGCATGGCAATATCGGTCAGCTCGCCGTCCTGGTCTGCCAGGGCCAGCCCTTCAGCACGCTGCTCGGCGACCAGGCCGGCAGCCTCGCACAGGCGGCTGGCCATCGCGCCGCGCTGATTGACGAAGTAGGCGCGCAATTCGGGGTCCAGGGTGTCCAGATAGACCACCGGGTCGTCCAGCAGGCGGCGCGCGAGGTGGTGGCGCAGGGCCGTGCGACGGCCTTCTTCGCTGTCGGGCTGGTGCTCGCTGACCAGTGATGCCAGGCGTGCGTCCAGGTCCACGGGAGCCTGCTCGGCGGGCCAGGTGGATGGCCCGCGGACTGCGGCAAGTACGCCGGCCAGTACTCGGCGGCGCACGTCGTACAGGGCATCTGCGCCCTCGGCTGCATCGCCGCTGTTGCGCACGTAGCCTTCTTCGTCGCCGGCAACACGCTGCAGCACGCCAAGCTCCAGCAGGCTGCGGCAGACGGCGACCAGTTCGCGGCGCTCATGCGCGGCGCCAAGGGTAAAACGAAATCCGCGCGATTCCAGTGCGGGGTCGGCGGCCAGCGCCAGCAGCCGCTCGCCCAGCACGCGCAGGGTGATCTGCGGGTCGGCGCGTTCGAGCACCGCGCAGGCCAGGCAGAGCAGCACATAGCGCCTGCGTTCGTAGCCGGGCAGGCCGCGGCTGGCGTCGCCCAGGTCGGCCGGCCGCTTGTACAGGCGTGCGCAGTCGCGTTCGATGTGCAGCGTCCAGCCGGTTTCGCGTGCGAACCAGGCGCGTAGTTCGTCGGCATGCCGGCGCACGGCGGCAAAGTCCTGGTGTGTGGGGGTCATCAACGGTGCCATGAGCAGCGCGCGCAGCGCCTGGCTGCGTTCGTCGTCGCGGCGGCGGGTCTGCTCGCGACCGATGCTGTGGCTGTTGGCGCGGTTGTCGCCGGAGCTCATGGTGCTGCGTCCGTGCGAGTGATGGTGATCAGGTGGTCGCGGCCGCTGAATGCACCGGTGGCGGTGTGGATGGTGGCTCGGCTGCCCGCAGCCAGCGGCTGCAGGCGGATGCGCAGCAGGCCATCGCCGCTGGGCACGTCCACCTCGGCGTCGGGCGAAGATTGCGCGGTCAGCGCTTCGCTCAGCAGTCCGAGGAAGAGCGTAAAGGCCTGGGGATCGAGTGTGTCGACCTCGGACAGGCACGTACTGCGACCATTGGCCAGGCGCTGGCGAGCGGCTTCGATTTGCGCATGTTCCTCGTGCAGCCGGGCGGCCAGCAATTGCCGCTCGGCCTCGCGCGTCTGCACGCGTGGCAATGCGCCGCGTGGCGATGCCTGGCCGTATTGGCGCAGGCGCGGGTGGACGCGCAGCGGCGGCGCCTCGGCCCAGGGCGTGCTGGCGGGCAGGTCCTGCGCGCCGGACGCCAGCTCAGGGGTCAGCGCGAAGTGTCGGGCCGGGTTGAGCGCGAACGCTGCGCGTGCCAGTCGGTGGGCCTGGTCATCGTCCTCGCAGGCGGCGAACCAACCGGCAAGCATTCGAAAATCCGCAGAGCGGTCACTGCGTCCGCTGCGGCGCTCGTTGATCGTGGCCACGGCCGACAGCAACTGCGGGATGGCCGCACGTGCCTTGGCGCGCAGCAACTCGGACTGCGCGGGTGCGTGGCCAGTGGCCAGGAACCAGCGGCGCAGCCCCGTCCAGCGTTCGCGCCAGGCGTGCCAGCCGCGCGTGACCGCATCGCGTTGTTCCGTTTCGTCGCCCGGCGCGCTGTCGCGGGCCTGGCGCTGAGCGGCCAGCCATAGCAGCGTGTCGATGCACGACTGCAGCATGAGGATGTGCTGGGCAATGCCGCCGGAGCGGGCGACCAGATCGCCGATGAAGCGTTCCAGGTAGTCGATCAGCCGCTTCTTGTAGGCGAGTATCGCTGCGGCATCGGCGTGTTGCAGTTCGATTCCACGGCCGACGCCTGCCATGAAGGCCTGCGCGTTGTCGGCCAGGCTCTCGAACACGCGCACTAGGTCGCGCAGGGTCTCGTGCACCTTGACGGCATCTGGTTCGGCAGCATCGGCCAGGGTCAGCAATGCCTTCAAACGCAGCGCGATGTCCTCGAGCGCGACGCTCTGCAGCTCGGCACGTCGGCGTAGCGTGCGGCTGAAGGTTGCCAGCGCGGCCTCCACTGCCTCGCCGCCCAGCGAGAGTCGATAGACGAAACGCGCGCGGTAGAAGTCGTTGATGCTGGCGACGCGGGCGGTGTCTGGCTGGGATTCGAGGTTGCCCCAGTCCGCCAGTTGCGCCAGCGCCGTCTGGACTTCTTCCATCCGAGGCATGGCTTGGCTGGGCAGTTTTGACCAGTCTGCATCCTCCAAAACCTCATCGGGGCGAAGATGCAGCCGGAACTGCCGCTTGGCAGCAGCGAAGCACCCCATGATGCAACGGTACAGCGCCGCCTTTTCCGCACTGACGTGGCGAAACAGATCGGCTTGGATGGCTGCTGGGAGGGTCATCTCACAGGCTGGGCGATATGGACTGCAAGACTAGCGCCAAACGTGCCCGGCTCGTAGCCCCAACTACTGAAATCCCGGTCCGCGCGCCATCGCGGCTGGACCGACCGCACTAGGATGGGGGCGAATGCTGGCGCGGTAGGCTGCGCATCTGTGCGCTACACCGATCGTCTGAGAGACTGCGTATGCGTTCGATTGCCGCCTGACTTCATTGCCGAACGCTGGCCGCGTTGTTGTCGTGTGCTGTAATGCCGGGTGCATGGGCGGTTCCGCCCGATCTAGGACGCACCTGGATCCTCAGCGTGGCGGAGTTGGTGCAGGCGATGGAGGGCTGGCAGGGCGATCCGGCGCACCCAGAGCAGGCACGGCGGCAGCTTTCGAGCATGCGCGCGCGCCTACACCGAAGGGGGTGCCGATATCGCCAGCGGTGTGCGTTGGTGCGGGGCCGGGCGGGTGCTTGCGCACGAGCTGGTCGATCGGGTCTACACCTACTCAACGCGATCTGCCGGCCGAGCGCCTGCACCAAGGCGCAGCAACGCGTGTAGTCGACGCCTTGGCGCAAGCCTTTCCGTGTGCGGCCGCGCCCTGATCGGATCCACGTCGCCGCGGCGAGCATCGAAGCGCGGCGACGCCCAGCCTGAGTGAGCAGACTGGTCGAGGCGTCGGCTGCGATGTCTGGTCAGCCCTGCCGCGCTGTGTGGTTGTGCATCCTGCCGTGAGGCATCGCTGCGTCAGCGCAGTTTGGCCAGCGCGGCGCGCGCATCAGTCGTGAAGCGCTGCCCTTCCTGCGGCGTGGCCAGGTTGGCGCTCAGTTGGCCGATGACCTGCTCGATGTCGCTGGAGGCTTCCCAGGCTTCGTCGCAGAGCATGCCGGCGATGGGGCCGAGATAGTTCAGCGCGACCTTTTCCAGGGCGTCGCGAACGCGCTCGTCCGGCGCGCCGCTTCCGCCATTGGCTGACGGTGCAGGTGCAGGTGATGCCGCCGGCACCGGCGCCGGAACAGGTGCGGGCGCAACCGGCGCGCGGACCGGGGACGGCGCGCCGCCCAGGTCCTGTTCGAAGCCGCCCATCAACCACTGACGCGAGTCGTCGCTCAACAGCGAGGGCTTGCCCAGGCCGGCGCCAGGGTCGACCTGGAAGCGGGCCTTCGCGGCGCCGACCATGGTGAGGCGTTGCACCGCCTCATCATTGCGCAGCATGCGGAACACCACTTCTTCGATCTGCCCGGCATTGAGGCGGACGATGCAGGAGTGGTTTTCTTCGGTGACGACAAACAGAAAGCCGGACGCCTTCTTCAATGCCAGCGCCCTGAGCTCGCGCAGGACCTCGATCAGCGGACGAAATTCATTGGACATGGCGTCTTCCTTGCATCATTTGGTGCGAAATCGAATGGAACGGCTCAGCGTTTGCTGAGACGCTCCATGGCCAACCGGACGCTGTTGGACAGGCGGGAGATGGCGCGCGCCAGCGTACCAATTTCATCCTTGAGGTTGACCTCTTCGATCGTGTGGTTCCACTTGCCCAGGCTGAGTTCTTCGGCCACGGTGGTCAGATGCTGGATCGGGCGCAACACGCGGCTCCAGATCAGCGCCCACTGCAGGCCGAGCAGCAGCGCGCACACCAGCAGGCCGATGCCGGCGATCCACAGCGACTGCCGCACGATCACGCCGTTGACGTCGCTCTTGGGGTACGCGGACACCAGCGTGAAGCCCCAATCAGGCACTTCCTGCTTGGTCACCACCCAGTCGTCCGGGCTGTCCTTGACGATCCGCTCGATGGTGGCGGTGTCGGTGGTGGCGCCGGTGGTGGACTGGAAGCGCAGCTTGTTCTTGCTGTCGAACACGGCAATGAAGCCGGATTCGAGCACGCGACGGCTGCTGACCACGTTTTCCAGCGCCTGGGTGTCGGCCTTGTAGCCCACATACCATGCGCCGATCACGCGCTTGTCGCTGCCGGCGAAGATCGGCTCGTAGCCGGTGACGTACGGGTTGCCCAGGATGTCGACCACGCCGTAGAAGCTTTCGCCGTTACGCAGCTTGGCTGCAGCCTGGCCGTTGGGATCGAGCAGGGTACCGATGGCGCGGCTGCCGTCTTCTTTCTTGACGTTGGTGGAGATGCGCACGAAGTCCTCGCCGGTACGCGAGAACAGCGTGGCGGTGCCTTCGTGGATGGCGGTCACGTCGTCGAGCATGGTGAAGACGTTGGCCTGCCCGCGCTGGCCCAGCAGCAGGTCGTTGGCGTTGCGGTCGGCCACCCGGATCTCGTTGCCCAGGCTAGGCGCGCCCTGCGCGTTGGCCTCCTTGCGCAGTTGGCGCATGGAGGAATTGACGCGGTCCAGCATCATCGAGCGGGTGACTGCGAACAAGGTCTGCAACGACACCGACTGGCGCTCGATCGAGTCGCCGGTTTCGACCTTGACCCGGTTCGCTTCGGTAATGGCCAGAATGACCGTCAGTGCCACCACCACGACCAGCACCAAGGCCAGCACCGGCAACAGCAGGCGCACCCGCAAAGAGTGACGAAGCATCGCAATTCCCCTGAACGCGTTTAAATGATTGAATCGATTGCCGCCGCAGCCCTGTGCAGCGGTTGGACGTAGCCCTTATCGGCTGTCATCAAGGATGCTGAAGCGGCCCCCATGCCGCTGGCGGTGCATACGATAGCTCAAGCCGATCCATTTGAGAGTGCAGGTCGATCGCGCCGCGCGCCTTGCGTTCAAGAATGGTCGACCGCGTTGCAAAGTTGCCGGCCCGGTGCGCGCGCGCCACGCGTGTACGACCCGGGAGGTAGCAGAGGCGGGCGATGGGGTGGATGCACCTGTGCGTCGACGTACTGCCGCATTGCCCTGGACTAACCACGCTGCGCTCCGGTCAGGGCATGCGCTGCACCGAGACAAGGTCGATTGCTTCCAGCAGTCGCCCGGCGCGTGCGCCGGCCGCTCAGGTCTCCAGCGACAGGATCCCGCGGCGCAGTGCGACGGGTCACCGCGTGGGTACGGTCGCGCACGCCCATTCGCGGCGCAGGGCATGCACGCGGCATCTGTCGCACGTGAGTCGAACGCCTGGTCTGGCCTTTGGCGGACTCCACCGACCAAAAACACAGGCCGGCTCTCGCGAGCCGGCCCGGCGTGTTGCCTTGTTGCAACAATCAGGCCTTAGCAAAGGCCAGCAGATCCTTGTTGAACTGATCGGCGTGCGTGATGGTCAGCCCATGCGGCGCGCCGGCATAGATCTTCAGTTCGGCATTCTTGACGATCTTGGACGACAGCTTGGCCGACGCACCGATCGGCACGATCTGGTCGTCGTCGCCATGCACCACCAGCGCCGGCACATCGATCTTCTTCAGGTCGGGGGTGTAATCGACTTCGGAGAATTCCTTGATGCAGTCGTACTGTCCCTTGTGGCCGCCCAGCATGCCCTGCAGCCAGAACGCATCGCGCATGCCCTGGGTGACCTTGTGGCCATCACGGTTGGCGCCGAAGAAGGGTGTGGTCAGGTCCTGGTAGAACTGCGACCGGTCCTTGGCCACGCCCTCGCGGATGCCGTCGAACACGCTCATCGGCAGGCCGCCCGGATTGGTCGGGCTCTTGACCATCTGCGGCGGCACCGCGCCCACCAGCACTACCTTGGCCACGCGCTTGCTGCCGTGACGGCCCACGTAATGCGCCACCTCGCCGCCGCCGGTGGAATGGCCGACCAGGATCGCGTCCTTGAGGTCCAGCGCGTCGATCACTGCCGCCAGTAGCGACGCAGGCCAGGGACACGCCGGTGCATGCCGGCAGCAGAGCGCTTGCAGTGGCGATGCAGATTGCATCTGCGTGCGCTCTGCGCCGTTTAACCGCCGTGGTGTGGATCAGGTCGATTGCCAAAGCCGCCATGGCTTGATCGATCGGCCGCAGTCATGTGCAGACACCGGGCGCAGGCCGAGGGCAACGGCGGGCTGGATGCCATCGATCGCCGGCCTCTGCATCTTGCGGCGTAAAGCATCTCACCACTGCCAGCAACGCTTGGAGCGGCTAACAAAACTACTGCGCTCACCGCCAGGCGGGGCGCGGCCGGTGCTCGATGCGGCATGTACCACTCGTACACTCCGGTTTCTCCGCGCCGTCCGCACCCGCCTGAGGACTGCTCGCTACGTTCTGTCAGTCGCTCCTAGTGCAGCGCGGTGTCCCATAGCAGCTTGAGGTTCAACGCCACGATCACCAACGCAATCCCCCAGGCGGTGCGTACCAACCAGGCCGGCGCCACCAGCGCACCCATCAGTTGGCGGTCGGACACGAAGCGCACCAGCGGGATCACCGCAAACGGCAATTGCATCGACAACACCACCTGGCTCAGCACCAAGAGCCGCGCCGTACCGGCTTCGCCATACAGCCAGGTGACCGCCACCACCGGCACGATGGCGATGCCGCGGGTGAACAGGCGGCGCAGCCACGGCGCCAACCGCAATTGCAGGAAGCCTTCCATCACGATCTGCCCGGCCAGCGTCGCGGTCACGGTGGAATTGACGCCGGAGGCGAGCAGGGCGACCGCGAACAAGGTCGAGGCCAGGCCCACGCCCAGCATCGGCGCGAGCAGGGCATGCGCCTGCTCAATCTCCTGCACGTCGGTGCGCCCCTGCGCATGGAACACCGCCGCTGCCAGGATCAGGATGGAGGCGTTGATGAACAACGCGAACATCAGCGCCACCGTGCTGTCGGTGACCGCCCAGCGCAAGGCCGAGCAGCGCCCCGTGTCGGTGCGCGGGTAGGCACGCGTCTGCACGATCGAGGAGTGCAGATACAGGTTATGCGGCATCACCGTCGCGCCGATGATGCCGATCGCCAGATACAGCGCCTGCGGGTCGGTAACGACTTGCGCACGCGGAATGAAACCGCCCAGCACTGCCGCAATCGGCGGCGCGGCCAGCGCGATCTGGATGCCGAAGCACACGAAGATGATCAGCAGCAAGGCCATCACGAATGCTTCCAGGGCGCGGAAGCCACGGTTCATCAGCAACAACACCAGCACCACATCCACCGCGGTGATGATCGCGCCCAGCGTCAGCGGAATGCCGAACAACAGTTTCAGCGCGATTGCGGTGCCGATCACCTCGGCCAGGTCGCAGGCGATGATCGCCAGCTCGCACAACCCCCACAGCGCCAGGTTTACCGCACGCGGGTAGCACGTCCGGCAGGCCTGCGCCAGGTCCAGCCCGGTGGCGATGCCCAGCCGTGCCGACAGGCTCTGCAGCACGATCGCCATGAGGTTGGAGAGCAGGATCACCGATAGCAGCAGGTAGCCGAACTGCGAACCTCCAGCCAGGTCGGTGGCCCAGTTGCCCGGATCCATGTAGCCCACCGACACCATGTAGCCCGGACCCAGAAACGCCAGCAGGCGGAACCACCAGTGGCCCTTGCCAGGCACGGCGATGCTGGCGTGGTGATCGCCAAGGCCGCCGGTCAAAGGGGCAGGCGAAGGAGCAGCAGCGAGCTTGTCGGCGGACATGCGGGAACGGAGACGGTGGGTTGGTCGTATGATATAGCACTTGCTATGCTGTTGAGCATTGGCAAATTCAATCCTATTGATCGGTCGCGTGCCTCACACTACGCATCCCGGCACCAATTCCGGACGCAATCACGAGGGCAAGGGTGGGCAAGAGCGAAAAGCTGGAGGCGGCCACGCCGTCCCTGATCGATGCGCAGGTGCATATGGAAAGCTTCCGCCAGGTGCGCGAAGCGCGCCGCGCCGAGCTGGTCGAGGACTATGTGGAGCTGATCTCCGATCTGCTGGTCGACGGCGGCGAGGCACGCCAGGTCGATATCGCCGCGCGTCTGGGGGTGGCTCAGCCCACGGTGGCCAAGATGCTCAAGCGGCTGGTGCGTGATGGCTGGGTGGTGCAGCGCCCGTATCGCGGCGTGTTCCTGACCCCGGCCGGCGAAGCGCTGGCTGCCTCCAGCCGGCAGCGCCATCAGATCGTCGAGCGCTTCCTGCTTGCCCTGGGCATCGACGAGGCCACCGCGCGTCGCGATGCCGAAGGCATCGAGCACCATGTCAGCGAGGCCACGGTGGCTGCCTTCGCCGCGTTCCTGGATCGCCAGGGCGGCAGTGCGGCGTGAGCGTGTCGCCCGGGTGCAGCATCGACGACGCGCCGCAGCTGCTGCTGGACCGGCAGTGGATGCAGCACGCTCTGCAGCTGGCTGCACGCGCCGAGCGCGACTACGACGAGATCCCGGTCGGTGCGGTACTGATCGATGCGCAGGGCCAAGTGCTGGGCGAGGGCTGGAACTTCAACATCGCCAGCCACGACCCCAGCGCGCATGCCGAGATCGTGGCGATGCGCCAAGCCGGACGCCGGCTAGCCAATCACCGCCTGCTCGGCTGCACGCTGTACGTCACCCTGGAGCCGTGCGCGATGTGCGCCATGGCGATGATCCATGCGCGTATCGCGCGGGTGGTGTTTGCCGCCAGCGACCCGAAGACCGGTGCCTGCGGCAGCGTGTTCGACCTGCTGGCCGACCCGCGCCACAACCACCGCGTGCAGGTGGCCGGCGGAGTTCTTGCGGCCGAGGCGAGCCTGCGGCTGACCAATTACTTTCGGGCAAAGCGCGGCAAGCCGCCGCTGCTGCCGTGAGCCACATGGGCGCGGTATGATGCGCGCCCTTTCCAGCACCCGGCCGGCGACGGCCATCCACAGGACGGCGATATGGCAGACACCCTCGCAGGCAACGACCGACTGATCTGGATCGATCTGGAAATGACCGGCCTGGACACCGACCAGGATTCGATCATCGAGATCGCCACCATCGTGACCGATGCGCAGTTGAATGTGCTTGCCGAAGGGCCGGAACTGGCCATCGCCCATCCGCCGGAAACGCTGGAAGCAATGGACGAGTGGAACCGCAACCAGCATCGCCGTTCGGGCCTGTGGCAGCGCGTGCTGGACAGTCAGGTCACCCACGCACAGGCCGAGGCGCAGACGGTGGCGTTCTTGAGCGAATGGATCCGTGCCGGCGCCTCGCCGATGTGCGGCAACTCGATCTGCCAGGATCGCCGCTTCCTGCACCGCCAGATGTCGCGCCTGGAGCGTTACTTCCATTATCGCAACCTGGATGTGTCCACCATCAAAGAATTGGCGCGGCGTTGGGCGCCGACCGTGGCCAATACGTTCGCCAAGAGTTCGGCGCACACCGCGCTGAGCGATGTGCGCGACTCCATTGCCGAACTGCGCCACTACCGGCAGTTCATGGGTGCGCTGGGCGGCGATACCGCCGCCGGTGTGGAAGGCTGAGTGTTGAAAGTGGCGGACGACCACTGGGTGTGATCCCTGGCGGGCGAGTGCCGCGCGCAGTCCTCCGCAAACCTCCCGGCAGGGCGCCGACCTGATATTTGCGACGGAAGCACGGTTGGCGATGAAAAAGGCCGCATCCTTCGATGCGGCCTTTTATTTTTTCAGCGAGTCCAGCTTAGCGCGCCAGCGGTGGCCCCTTGCTGACATCGCCATCGTCGGCGATGCCCTTGAGCAGCAGATCGGAGATCGGCTTGCCGTCGGCGTCGTGGTGATACACGTGCAGATCGCGCTGCGGATACGGAATATTGAGCCCGTTCTCCAGCAACTGATTGCGGATCTGCTCCAGCGTGCTGCTCTTGGCCGCGCCGAAGTTGCCGTTGGTGGCATAGGCAAACAACATCAGATCGACCGTGCTCTCGCCCAGGTTGGTGACCTGCACGAACGGTGCGGGCGATTCCAGGATATTGGGGTTGTCCTTGGCGATCTGCAGCAACAACTGCTGAGCCTTCTTCAGGTCATCGTCATAGCCCACGCCCACCGTGACTTCCAGCCGGCGGTTGGGCAAGGTGCTGTAGTTGATGATGGGGGCGGTGGTGATGGTGCTGTTGGGCAGGGTGATCATGCGTTCGTCGAAGGCACGCAGCCGGGTCTGGAAGATCCGGATCTCGTCCACAACGCCTTCCTGCCCGGCGATGACCACATGGTCGCCATCGCGCATCGGCCGCAACACGATCAGCATGACCCCGGCGGCGATGTTGGATAGCGAGTCCTTCAACGCCAGGCCGACCGCCAGGCCGGCCGCACCCAAGACCGCGATCAACGAGGTGGGGGGCACGCCGATCTGGCTCAATGCGCTGACGAAGACCAGTACCAGCAACAATGCATACACCACGTTGCGCAGGAAATTGGTCAGTGTGGTTTCGACGCGTGCCCGCGTCAGCGCACGATGCAACCACTGACTAAGCTGCTTAGCCAGCCACATGCCGACCACGACAATCAGCAACGCGACGCCCCAGTTCAACGCGTATTGGGCCCACGGAATGGTGGCCCAGTTGAACGCCGGGTCTACCGTTGCCCGCGCTGCAGGCTTTGCAGCCGCTGCTCCCGCAGCGGCCGCCATCACTACACCCAACACTCCCATCAGCTCTCGCTCTTGAGCTTGGCCAGGCGCAGCCAGGTATCGACCACGGTGTCGGGATTCAGCGACACCGAATCGATCCCTTCCTGCATCAGCCACTCGGCCAGTTCCGGATGATCCGACGGCCCCTGGCCGCAGATGCCCACATATTTGCCTTTGGCACGCGCCGACTTGATCGCCATGGACAGCAGCTTCTTCACCGCCGGATTCCGCTCGTCGAACAGATGGGCCACGATCGACGAATCACGGTCCAGGCCCAGGGTCAGCTGGGTCAGGTCGTTGGAGCCGATCGAGAAGCCGTCGAAGATCTCCAGGAATTCATCGGCCAGCAGCGCATTGGACGGCAGCTCGCACATCATGATGATCTTCAGGCCCGGCGTTCCATCAGCACCGTCGCCTTGCTTGAGCCCGTTCTGTTCCAGCACCTCGATCACCTTGCGGCCTTCCTCCAGCGTGCGCACGAACGGGATCATCACCCAGAGGTTGTCCAGGCCCATCTCGTTGCGCACCTTCAGCACCGCCTTGCACTCCAGTGCGAACGCCTTGGTGAAAGACGGGTCGACGTAACGGCTGGCGCCGCGGAAGCCGATCATCGGGTTCTCTTCATGCGGCTCGTAACGCGAGCCGCCGATCAGGTTGGCGTACTCGTTGGACTTGAAGTCCGACAGGCGCACGATCACCGTGTTCGGCGCCACCGAGGCGGTCAGCGTGGCGATGCCTTCGGCCAGGCGGTTGACGTAAAAGCTCACCGGATCGCCATAGCCGGCGATCTTGGCATCGATCTTCTGGCGGACATCGGCGTCCTGCTTGTCGTATTCCAGCAGCGCGTTCGGGTGGATGCCGATATGCGCGGCGATGATCATCTCCAGGCGCGCCAGGCCGATACCGGCATTGGGCAACTGGCCGAAGTCGAACGCACGCTCCGGGTTGGCCACGTTCATCATGATCTTGAGCGGGGCAGGCGGCATGTTGCCCAGATCGGTGGTGGTGCGCTCGAATGGCAGCAGGCCGTCATAGATGAAGCCGGTATCGCCTTCGGCGCAGCTCACCGTGATCTGCTGGCCATCGCCGATTACATCGGTTGCATTGCCCGAGCCGACCACCGCCGGCACGCCCAGCTCGCGCGCGATGATCGCCGCGTGGCAGGTGCGGCCGCCACGATTGGTGACGATGGCCGAGGTGCGCTTCATCACCGGCTCCCAATCGGGGTCGGTCATGTCCGCAATCAACACATCGCCGGCCTGCACGCGATTCATGTCCTCCAGCGAGCGCACCACGCGTGCGACGCCGCTGCCGATCTTGGCGCCGACCGCGCGGCCTTCGACCAGGATCCTGGCGTCCTTGGCCTCCAGCGAGAAACGCTCGATCTGGGTGGCGTGACTGCGCGACTTCACCGTCTCCGGGCGCGCCTGCACGATGAACAGCTTGCCGCTGACCCCGTCCTTGGCCCACTCGATGTCCATCGGGCGGCCGTAATGCTTTTCGATCACCAGCGCCTGCTTGGAAAGCTCCTGCACGTCTTCATCGCTGATCGAGAAGGTGCTGCGCAGTTCCACCGGCGTGTCTTCGGTGCGTACGCGTTCGCCTGGCACATCCGAGTAGACCATCCGGATCGCCTTGCTGCCGAGCGAGCGGCGCAGGATCGCCGGCTTGCCTGCGGTCAGCGTGGGCTTGTAGACATAGAACTCGTCCGGATTGACCGCACCCTGCACGACCATTTCGCCCAGGCCGAAGCTGGAGGTTACGAACACCACGTCGCGGAAGCCGGACTCGGTGTCCAGCGTGAACAGCACGCCCGACGAACCCACGCCCGAGCGCACCATCAGCTGCACGCCAGCCGACAGGAACACGTCCTCGTGCTTGAAGCCGTGATGCACGCGGTAGGCAATCGCACGGTCGTTGTAGAGGCTGGCGAACACTTCCTTGACCTTGTGCACCACATCGTCGGCGCCGGTCACGTTGAGGAAGGTTTCCTGCTGGCCGGCGAACGACGCGTCCGGCAGATCTTCGGCGGTCGCGGAAGAACGGACCGCCACCGCCACTTCGCCACCGCCATTTTCCGCACACAGCTGTGCGTACGCGGTGCAGATATCGCGGTCCAGTTCCGGCTGCAGCGGAGCATCGATCACCCAGCCGCGGATTTCCTTGCCGGCAACGGTGAGGGCAGCCACGTCCTCCACGTCCAGCGTTGCCAGCTTGTCGAAGATGCGCTTGGACAGGTCGTTGTGGGCAATGAAGTCCTTGAAAGCCTCGGCCGTGGTCGCATATCCACCGGGAACCGAAACGCCCAATCCGGCCAAGTTGCCGATCATCTCGCCGAGCGAGGAATTCTTACCGCCTACGCGGGCCAGATCGACCAGGCGTAGCTCATGCAACCACAGGATATTCTCGTTCAAGCGCGATGCTCCGTATGGCCATCGCCCGAGCGGGCTGGATGGCCGCGTCCGTAGGAAGAAGCCTCTATGATGCAGTGCACAGCGGAATCTGCACAAGCATGAACCCGTAACTTTTGAACACCAGTTCAAAGAGGTGGTCTTGATGTCAACAATCCGGCCGGTGTTCTACGTCTCCGATGGAACCGGTATCACCGCTGAAACGATTGGGCATAGCCTGCTCACCCAGTTCAGCGGATTCAACTTCGTCACCGACCGTATGTCGTTCATTGACGATGCAGAAAAAGCGCGCCATGCCGCGATGCGGGTGCGCGCCGCCGGCGAGCGCTATCAGGTGCGCCCGGTGGTCGTCAATTCGTGCGTGGATCCACAATTGAGCATGATCCTGGCCGAAAGCGGTGCGCTGATGCTGGACGTGTTCGCGCCCTTCATCGAGCCGCTGGAGCGCGAGCTCAATGCGCCACGGCATTCGCGCGTGGGGCGCGCGCACGGCATGGTGGATTTCGAAACCTATCACCGGCGCATCAACGCGATGAACTTCGCGCTGAGCCACGACGATGGGATCGCGCTCAATTACGACGAGGCCGACGTGATTCTGGTGGCGGTGTCGCGCGCCGGCAAGACGCCGACCTGCATCTATCTGGCCTTGCATTACGGCATCCGCGCCGCCAACTATCCGCTGACCGATGAAGACCTGGAGAACGAACAGCTGCCGCCGCGCCTGCGCAATTACCGCAGCAAGCTGTTCGGCCTGACCATCGACCCGGAACGTCTGCAGCAGATCCGTCAGGAGCGTCGCGCCAATTCGCGTTACAGCGCGGCCGAGACCTGCCGGCGTGAGGTGGCGCTCGCCGAGCGCATGTTCCAGATGGAGCGCATCCCCTCGCTCAGTACCACCAACACCTCGATCGAGGAAATCTCCAGCAAGGTGCTCTCTACGCTGGGGCTGCAGCGCGAGATGTTTTGAGGCCGGGATTGGTGGGACGGGATGCGGGATTGGGCAGGCGATCGGCGCGTTCGCACTCCGGATGCTGCCGCGATTGATCGGACGGCTTGCCGGCAACCCGGGTGAGTCAAGCGGGCGGGGCAATGCTCCCGCCAAGGTAGGCCTGTCGTCGGGCCCTCGTCAATGCTGCCCGCGCGGCAGCGCAGCGTGTAGGATCGGTGCATGGCCCAGACATTGAGCAAACTCGACATCATTCCCCGCCTGAGCCGGTTCGGCTGGCTGATGGGCCTGTATGCAGAGAACTTCCAGCATCTGACCCGCCTGTTCGCCCCGGGCGATCTGGCACCGGGATCGTATGTCTCGTCGATCGGCGATGGCCTGGACCTGCGCCTGGACGTCATCGAATGCCACCGCTACACCGTCGAGCTGCGGCTGACCTACGACCTGTGCGACCCGGTCACCGGCGAGCCGGATCCCTCGGCGTATGTGCGCCTGTACCGTGATGCCCGGCAGGCGGAGACCACGCATTGCTATGTGGGCCGTCGCTGGCAGGACGTGATGGGCATGTTCCCGCCACCGGCCGAGCTGATCAGCCATCGTATGCGCATGAACACCTTCCTGGGCAAGTGGCTGGACTACCTGGCCGAGCGCGGCCATGGGGTGGCCACCTTGCGGCTGGATTCCGAGTACGTCGCGCCGCCAAGGCCGGGCGCGCAGGCCGCTGCCGGCTAAGGTCGATCGCTGGATTGCGTCTGGATGATGTAGCGGGCGCAACAATTGCGGCCGGCTTGTCGCGACACTGATCTGGGAGATACAAGGCAGGATGGCGTCCGACCGCTGCCCAGGATGCCGTCCGATCAAGGCGAGTTGCGCGTAGTGACCTCTGCTGCGTTCAGGCCATGGCATCGGTCATACTGATGCGCTTCGTGTCAGATCCTGTGCCATGCCCTATACCCCGATTGTCGCCACCCTGGGCTACCTGCTGTCGCCGGACGGCACGCAGGTGCTGATGATCCACCGCAATGCGCGTCCGGGCGATCAGCACCTGGGCAAGTACAACGGGCTTGGGGGCAAGGTGGAGCCGGAGGAGGACGTGCTGGCCTGCATGCGCCGCGAGATCCGCGAAGAAGCCGGTGTGGAGTGCGGCGACATGCAATTGCGCGGCACCATCAGCTGGCCCGGGTTCGGCAAGCAGGGCGAGGACTGGCTGGGATTCGTGTTCCTGATCCGCAGTTTCGACGGCATCCCGCAGGCGTCCAATCGGGAAGGCACGCTGGAGTGGATTTCCATCGCGCAGATGGACCAGGTGCCGATGTGGGAGGGCGACCGCAACTTCCTGCCGCTGGTATTCGACGGCGACCCGCGGCCGTTCCATGGCGTGATGCCGTATCGCGACGGGCGCATGCAGTCTTGGAGTTATTCGCGCGTCTGAGTGGGAATGTGTTCGCCAGCGCGCTGCGCGCGAGCGGCGAACCTGATGCCGTGTCGCATCGTCACCGCCAACGTGCCGGCCAGCGGCTGGGAGTCGCCTGGGACGCGTCGCACAGTTTTCCACATCGCCTGTGGATGGACGCTGCGCAAGTCTGTGGACAACCCATGACAGCCCTTGCGCTGCAACGCCGTCGATCGCACTGGTGAAAATTTCACCAGTGCGATTATTGCGCAGTCCAGCCGCCATCGATGGCAATGGATTGCCCGGTGATGTTGCGCGCTGCAGGCGTCATCAAAAAAGCTACCGTGCCAGCCAGCTCGTCGTACTCGATGAAGGCGCCCTTGGGCATCGGCCTGAGCATCACATCGCCGATCACCGCCGCTTCGGCGATGCCACGTGTGCGGGCCTGGTCGGCGATCTGGCGCTCCACCAGCGGCGTGCGCACATAGCTGGGGCATAGGGTGTTGACGGTGATGTCGCAGTCGGCGGTTTCCAGTGCGATCGCCTTGGCCAGGCCGACCAGGCCATGCTTGGCAGCGACATAGGCGCTCTTGTAGGGGCTGGCGACGAGCGAGTGGATGCTGCCGATATTGACGATGCGCCCGTAGCCGGCCGCGCGCATGCCAGGCAACACCGCGCGGCTCAGGCGTGCGGCGCCGGTGAGCATCACATCCACCAGCACTGCCCAGCGCTGCATCGGAAACTCTTCCAGCGCAGCCACCTGTTGCAGGCCGGCGTTGTTCACCAGCACCTGCGGGGAGCGCGATGCGGTGGCCAGTGCATCGGCAATGCTGTCTTCATCGCTCACGTCCAGCGTCAGTGCCTCGGCCGAGCCGCCCGCCTGGCGCAGCTGCTGCGCGATCTGTTCGGCGGCGGCCAGGTCCAGATCGCTGATCAGCAGATGGTGGCCGTCGCGGGCAAGGTGGGCGGCGATGCCGGCGCCGATGCCGCTGCCGGCGCCAGTGATCAGGATGCTGCGCATCGGGTGTCCTCGGAAGTCGGGAGAGCGTGCGCGGCCGCAAGCGGCCACGCTGATCGCCAGCCTAGCGGAGTACGGCGCAACGGTCGCCTGCATGACGCGCGCGCGTTACCCTTTGCGCCTCGCTTTCTTCAGGCTCCGCATGAAACGCCATTTTTCGATGCTGCGCGATTTCCAACTCGCAGACTGGTTCACCCTGGCCAACGCCTTCTGCGGCACCGGGGCGGTCTTCGCGGCGATGCGCTTCCTGCAGGAAGGTCACCGCGGCGACCTGCTGCTGGGCATGGCGTTGATTCCGCTGGCCTTCGTGTTCGATGCGCTGGACGGGCACGTGGCACGCTGGCGCAAGGCCTCGTCCACGCTGGGGCGCGAGCTGGACTCGCTGGCAGACGTGATCTCGTTCGGCGTCGCGCCGGCTGCGCTCGGTTATGCCTGCGGCATGCGCGGTGGCTGGGACTGGCTGGTGCTCAGCTATTTCGTCTGCTGCGGGGTGAGCCGGCTGGCGCGCTACAACGTGACCGCCGAAGAAATCGCTGGCGAGGCCGACAAGGTGCCGTATTTCGAAGGCACGCCGATTCCCACCAGCCTGGTGCTGGTGATCCTGCTGGCGGTGGCCGCCAGCACCGGCCGCGTCGGCGAGGCTCTGTGGTGGGGGCAGTGGCAGCTGGGCCCCTGGCAGTTCCATCCGTTGGTGCTGCTGTTTGCGGTCTCCGGCTCGCTGATGATCAGCAAGACGCTGCGGATCCCCAAACCCTGAGCGGCAACGCCCGGTACACGCGGTAGGATGGCCGGGTGGACACATATGCGAGGGGATGATGGCGAGCAGCGGTTCGGACAATGGCAACTTTCAGGACAAGGCGCGCCAGTACTGGGCGGCTTGGGGAGATGCCATGCGTCACGGCCAGGCCGGCGCCGCTGCCCAACCGCCGCCGGCAGGCGGCGATGCCCCGCAGGACTGGCGTAAGGCGGTGGACTGGTGGTCGCAGCTGTTGCCCACCCAGGCCGCACCGCAGGCGCAGGACGCCATCGATCGCTTCCGTACCCAGGCCGGCGACTGGTTCGGCACCATGCAGCAGGTGGCCGCCCAGTTCGCCGGACGCGACACTTCGGCCAATGAAGTCTCCGATGCCTGGCGGCGTGCCGTGCAAGGGCAGGGCGAGCAACTGATGCAATGGACGCTGGGCTCGCTGCGCGGCGGCAGCCCGGGCGGTTCCGACCCCTGGCTGCAGGAAGCGGCGCAGACGCTGGGCAAGTGGCGCGAGGAAAATGCGCCCTGGCTGGACATGCCCGCATTCGGGCTGAACCGCAATCACCAGGCACACCTGCAGAAGCTGGCGCGTGCGCAACAGGAGTTCCAGGCCCAGTCGCATGCCTATGGCGAACAGCTGAAGGCGGCAATCGAACAGGCCTTCGGTCGCTTTACCAGCAAGCTCGGCGAACACGAAAGCAGCGGCAGCCAGTTGACCAGCGCACGCGCCCTGTTCGATCTGTGGATCGAGGCGGCCGAAGAGTCCTACGCCGACATCGCGCTGTCGGACCAGTTCCGCGAGGTCTACGGCGGTTTTGCCAATGCGCATATGCGTCTGCGCGCCGCACTGCAGGAAGAGGTGGAGCAGCTCAGCGAACGCTTCGGCATGCCCACACGTTCGGAAATGGATGCCGCACATCGCCGCATCGCCGAACTGGAGCGGGCGGTACGGCGGATGCTGCGCAGCGCGACCACCGCATCGGGCAAGGCGGGGACGCCCGAGGCGCCCGAAGCCGATCCGGTGGCGGCATCGCCGCGGCGCAAGGCGGCAGCTGTCGCAGGGACGGCGCGCAAGCCGGCCGCCGCCGCGAAGCCGGTCAAAAAAACTGCAGCGGGCAAGCCGGGCTCCAGGGGTGACGCCGGCAAGACCACAGGCAAACCCGCCGCCGGTAAACCGCGTGGAGCCACCTCATGAAAGGGCCGCTGGGATTCAGTGCCGAAGACCTGATGCAGGAGACGCTATCGCTGCAGCGCAAGTTGCGCGAAGGCCTCAAGCTGCTGCCCGGCGTGGAGGATGTCGATTACGGCGTCACCGAGCGCGAGGAAATCTGGCGCGATGGCAAGGTGGTGCTGTATCGCTTCGTCGGCGACCAGGCGCCGGTTGCCCGGACACCGCTGCTGATCGTGTACGCGCTAGTCAATCGCCCGTACATGGTCGACCTGCAGGCCGATCGCTCGCTGGTCAAGGGCTTGTTGAGCCATGGCCAGGATGTTTACGTGCTGGACTGGGGCTACCCGGACCGCTCCGAGCGCTATCTGACCCTGGAAGACTATCTGCTGCGCTACATCGACGGCGCGGTGGATCATTTGCGCGAGCACGCCGGGGTGGACGCGGTGGACGTGCTCGGCATCTGCCAGGGCGGCACTTTCTCGCTGTGCTACGCCGCGCTGCAGCGGCACAAGGTGCGCAACCTGATCACCATGGTCACGCCGGTGGATTTCCACACCCCCGACAACATGCTGTCCAACTGGGCGCGCATGGTCGATGTGGATCTGTTCGTGGACACCATGGGCAACGTGCCGGCGGACCTGATGAACGCCAGCTACCTGATGCTCAAGCCGTTTCGTCTCAACCTGCAGAAGTATGTCGGCCTGCTCGACATCCTCGACGACAAGCAGGCGTTGGAAGATTTCCTGCGCATGGAAAAGTGGATCTTCGATTCGCCCGATCTGGCAGGCGAGGCATTCCGCGAATTCGTCACCCTGTTCTACCAGCGCAACGGGTTGGTCACCGGGCAGGTGCGCATCGGCGGGCAGGCGGTCGACCTGCAGGATGTCGACATGCCGGTGCTGAATATCTACGCCGAACACGACCACCTCGTTCCGCCGGATGCCTCGCGTGCCCTGCGCGGCTTGGTGGGCAGTGCCGATTACAGCGAGCTGAGTTTTCGCGGCGGCCATATCGGGATCTACGTCTCCGGACGTGCGCAGCGCGAGGTACCGGTGGCGATCCATCGCTGGCTGCAGGACCGAGACGGAACCGCCTGATATCTGGGAAGGCAATGCCCGGCATTGCAGTGTGCCGGCGCCCGTCACGGTGTGCTGTCGTCCGGCTTTCTAGACTGGCCGTCACGTTTCGAGGAGCCTGCCCATGGCCACCACCGCACTCTCCCGTTCCCTCAACGATCGCATGATCGCCGGCGTGGTCGGCGGTATCGCACGTCGCTTCGGTTGGAGCTCCACGCTGCTGCGCGTGTTGTTCGTGATCGTGTCGATCGCCTCGGCCGCGTTTCCCGGCATCCTGGTCTACCTGATCCTGTGGCTGCTGATTCCCAACCAGGCGGATTGACCCGGTTGCGGCATGGGTCGGCTGCGCTGCTGGCCCTGGGCGCGCTGTGGACGCTGCCCAATACCGCGCTGGGCCTGGCGATCGGTGCGCTTGGAAGCTGCGTTGGCGCACGCCCGCGCTGGTCCCGGCAGGAGCTGGCCGTCGTCTTCGATGCCTGGCCGTGGGGGCCGGGTGGGGCGATGACATTCGGCAACGTGATCCTGATCAAGGGCCAGTCGCTGGACCTGCGATGCGCTACCTACGCACATGCGGCCGGCCGCTGCACGCATCCGCCGGTACGCCTGGGTGATCACGAGCGCGCCCACGTCTATCAGTACATGCTGCTTGGTCCGCTGTTTTTGCCGGTGTATCTGCTGTGTGGCGGCATCCACGTGCGCAACCCGCTGGAGCGGGCAGCCGATGCCTACGCGTTGCACGGCTACGGCTGGTGGCCGTGGTGGCCTTGCGTGCGGTGTTGAGCCGCCTACAGCGGTTCAGCCATTCCGGCGGTAGCTGCCTATCGGGCGGGGCGATGGGAACAGGGGTGAGGGACCCGGACGGCCACGCATGGTGAAGCGGCGGTGAGGCGAGGCCGACGTTGGCGCCGTCACCAAACCGCAAACAGCCGGCGTTAACGTGCGTGGAAAAGCTCCTCACGACGCGCTGGGTATGCTCGCGTCCCTAATGCAGCAACTGCAACAAAGAAGGTGTGGTATGTCGATTGTCCTGTACGTCGGTGGCAGCAAAGATGGCGACAAAGGCGTTGTGCCTTACGGGTTCAGCAAGTCGCGTGCGATGACCGATGCTGGCCCGGAAGTGTATGTGGAGCGCATGGTGCCCCTGAAGGACATGGGCAAGGTGCGGGTGATGGCGCTGGAATCGCTGCACGAGAGCATCCTGGTCGAACGCGCCGCCAGCCATTACGCCCACCGCGCCAGCTGAGCGCGGCGGCACTGGTTTACCGCAGCGCTGTCAACGGGTTTGCGTTGTGGGCGCGCGCTGCGAAAATGCTTTTTTTTCAGTGAAGCGGTTCACGCCGCCCCGTCATGCACGATAGCCAGCTTGCCCAGCAGATTGCTCGCACCATCGCCGATGAGATCGGTGCCCAGCCCGCCCAGGCGCGCGCCGCCATCGCCCTGCTGGACGAAGGTGCCAGCGTTCCGTTCATCGCCCGCTACCGCAAGGAAGTCACTGGCGGCCTGGACGACACGCAGTTGCGTAACCTGGAAACGCGCCTGACCTATCTGCGCGAGCTGGAAGACCGTCGCGCCGCCATCCTGTCCAGCATCGACGAACAGGGCAAGCTCAGCGACGAACTGCGCAACGAGATTGCCGCAGCCGATACCAAGTCGCGGCTGGAAGACCTCTACCTGCCTTACAAGCCCAAGCGCCGCACCCGTGCGCAGATCGCACGCGAAGCCGGGCTGGAACCGCTGGCCGACGGGTTGCTGGCCGATCCGACCCAGGCCCCCGAGGTGGCTGCGGCAGCCTTCATCGACGCCGAGAAGGGCGTGGCCGATAGCAAGGCCGCGCTGGAAGGCGCCCGCGCCATCCTGATGGAGCGCTGGGGCGAAGACGCCGCACTGGTTGGCGAGCTGCGCAACTGGTTGAACGACAACGGCGTCATCCGCGCGCGCGTTGTCGAGGGCAAGGAAGCGGCCGGTGCCAAGTACCGCGATTACTTCGACCATGCCGAGTCGCTGGCGAAGATCCCCTCGCACCGCCTGCTGGCATTGTTCCGCGCGCGGCGCGAAGAGTTCCTGCATCTTGACCTGGACCCGGGCACCGACGCCGAGGCGGGGCACCAGTACGCCGAAGGCCGGGTGGCGCGCAATGCCGGTATTTCCAACGACGGCCGTCCGGCCGATCGTTGGTTGCTGGACGCCTGCCGGCTGACCTGGCGCGCCAAGCTGCACATGCACCTGCTGCTGGACCTGTTCAACCAGGCGCGCGAAAAGGCCGAGGCCGAGGCGATCGCCGTGTTCGGCGACAACCTCAAGGACCTGATGCTGGCCGCCCCGGCCGGACCGCGCGTGGTGCTGGGCCTGGACCCGGGCATCCGCACCGGCTGCAAGATCGCCGTGGTCGATGCCACCGGCAAGCTGGTGGCCACCGAGACGATTTATCCGCATGAGCCCAAGCGGCAGTGGGATCAGTCGCTGCAGACCATCAGGAAGTTGTGCATGCAGCACAACGTGGAGTTGATTGCGATCGGCAACGGCACCGCCAGCCGCGAGACCGACAAGCTGGCCGGCGAAGCGATTGCCCTGTGCGAAGGCGCCAAGCTGCAGAAGATCGTGGTCAGCGAAGCGGGCGCGTCGGTGTATTCGGCATCCGAGTTCGCCGCCAAGGAATTCCCGGAGCTGGATGTGTCGCTGCGCGGCGCGGTGTCGATCGCCCGGCGCCTGCAGGACCCGCTGGCCGAACTGGTCAAGATCGAGCCCAAGGCGATCGGCGTGGGCCAGTACCAGCACGACGTGGACCAGTATCGCCTGGCCAAGGCGCTGGAGGCGCGCGTGGAAGACTGCGTCAACGCGGTGGGCGTGTACGTCAACACCGCCTCGGCCGCGCTGCTGTCGCGCGTGTCCGGGCTGTCCAGCACGGTGGCCGAAAACATCGTGCGCCATCGCGACGACAACGGCCCGTTCAAACGCCGCAAGGACCTGCTCAAGGTGCCGCGCCTGGGCGACAAGACCTTCGAACAATGCGCCGGCTTCCTGCGCATCGCCGATGGCGACGAGCCGCTGGATGTCTCGGCCGTGCACCCGGAAGCGTATCCGGTGGTCGAGCGCATCGTGGCCAACACCGGCAAGCCGATCAAGGCCTTGCTGGGCGATGGCAGCTTCCTGCGCGGACTCAAGGCGGAGCTGTTCACCGACGAACAGTTCGGTGTGCCAACCGTGCGCGATATCCTCAAGGAGCTGGAAAAGCCCGGCCGCGACCCGCGCCCGGAGTTCAGGGCCGCGCAGTTCGCCGAGGGCATTGAAGACATCAAGCACCTCAAGCCGGGCATGATTCTGGAAGGCGTGGTCAGCAACGTCGCTGCGTTCGGCGCCTTCGTCGATATCGGCGTGCATCAGGATGGCCTGGTGCACATCTCCGCACTGTCGGAGACCTTCGTCAAGGATCCGCGCGATGTGGTCAAGGCCGGCGACATCGTCAAGGTGAAGGTGCTGGAGGTGGATGTGGCGCGCAAGCGCATCGCACTGACCTGCCGCCTGTCCGACACGCCGCCAGCGGCCGAGGGCGCGGCGCCCTCGCACGATGCGCGTGGCCATGGCGGGCCGGGGCAGGGCCGTCGCGACGGTGGTGGTGGACGTGGACCGGCGCAGGGCAACAGCAAGCCGCGCATCACCGCTCCCCCGGCCGATAACGCACTGGCTGCCGCATTCGCCCGCGCCAAGCGCAGCTGAGTCATGCTGCCTTGCGTGGCGACTGGCCTGAAGTGATTGGGCAGCAATGTTGCAGATCAGGTGTAGAGCAGCTGATCTGCAACGTGACCGCAGAGCCCTTGCCCCCCACCATTGCGGCACGCGCCGCAAGGACGTCCTTGTAGGCGCTTATGCGGGATCCATACCGTTCAGGGTCTCGCGCGGTGGGCGGGCAATGACCAGTCGAGATATTCACTGCGCATGGCTTTCAATAACGCAACCAGCCAACTCGCTGGTGCGGTGTCCTCGTCGCTTGCGGGACCCTGTGGCGGCATGGATGCCGCCACGGAGCCTCCATGGAGGGATTCACAGCGTATCCCGCAAGCGATGAGGGCGCCGCGCCCTCGACCACCTGAGCGTTTGACTGCATCCAGCAGGCGACGCTGCGACTCAAACCGCGTTGTGCAGATGCAGCCTGGAATGCAGTCGGGCGGCATTTGACGCGTGCCGGAATATCGGACCGTGCGCTTCTGCAAGAAATTCTGCATGTGCGAGCGGGTCGTTGGCATTCCTCCTGCTCCTTTTTTTAGCAGCCGCTGTCGGGCGGTCTCACGCCGCTCCCTGCACCGCGCGCGTCGGTACCACCAGGCGTTCGATCAGGTCGACCAGGCCGGGCGGCTCCACCGGTTTGCCCATGTGCGCATCGAAGCCGGCCACCACCGCGCGATCGCGGTCTTCCTCGCGCACGTAGGCCGTCAGCGCGATCGCCGGGATATGCCGCGGCAGCTCGCCGCCACCGGCACGCACGGTGCGGATCAGGTCGTAGCCATCGCGCACCGGCATCGCGATGTCGCTGACCAGCACGTCGAAGGGAGCCTCGGCCAGGCACTGCTCGGCCGCATCCACCGAGCCGGCGGCCTGTACCTGCGCACCGGCCAGCATCAGGAACTGCATCACCGCCTCGCGCGAATCCTGATCGTCGTCGACCAGCAGCACGCGCACATGGTCCAGGCGCCCGCGGCAGTCGGCCGGGAGCGGGCCCACCCGATCCGGGTCGGCCGATGGCGGGCGCAGGCCGCTGACGCCATGCTGAAACGGCAGCACGATGGTGAACAGCGATCCGCGGCCCTCGCCAGCGCTGGACGCGCCCAGGCTGCCGCCGTGCAGGTCCACCAGCTGGCGCGAGATCGACAGGCCCAGCCCCAGGCCGCCAACGCGGCGCGTCGTGCCGGCATCGGCCTGCCGGAACCGGTCGAACACATGCGGCAGGAACTCCGCTGCGATACCGATGCCGGTGTCCTGCACGCAGAGCCGCAGGCGTCCATCTTCCACATCCAGACCCACCCGCACAGCGCCGCCCGGGGCAGTGAACTTGAGTGCGTTGCTGAGCAGATTGGTCAGCACCTGCTGCAGGCGTCCGGCATCGCCGAAGAACCAGAGCTCGCTGCCGATGGGCGCATCCAGTTCCAGCGCGATGGTGCGGGCCAGCGCAGCCGGCTGCATCAAGTCCACCGCGCTGCGGGCCAGGCCGGCGATGTCGAAGTGGTCGGCCTGCAGGCGGATCTTGCCGGACAGGATGGCGCTCATGTCCAGCAGGTCGTCGATGATCTGCGTCTGCGCACGCGCGCTACGCTCGATGATCACCAGGCCCTTGCCCAGCGTGTCCGGCTCGAAGGTCGGCGACTGCATCAGCCGCGACCAACCCAGGATGGCATTGAGTGGCGTACGCAATTCGTGGCTGAGCGTGGCCAGGAATTCATCCTTGACCCGGCTGGCATGCTCGGCCTGGTTGCGCGCGGCGGTTTCCGCCTGCAGCGATAGCTTGAGCTTGGCATCGACGCGGGTCCGCTCGATCACGATCCCGGCCAGATGCGATGCGGAGCGGGCCATCGCCTGTTCGCGCAGCGAGGGCAGGTGGATGCGGTCGTAATAGATGTTGAGCGTGCCCAGCACCTGGCCAGTGCTGGCCAGGATCGGCGTCACGCAGCACGCCACGATGCCCAGTGCCGCCGATACCGCATGATGACGACTGAAGCTCGGCTCGGCCTGGATGTCGGTGCAGATGATTTGCTGCCCGATATGCGCGGCGCGTGCGCAGGGTGGGCCGTCCGATGTGATCGGCACCGGCTCGAACTGGCCGTGATGCTCCAGCGGAAAATGCGGCGTCGACCCGAAGCTCAGGGTATGGCGAATCGCATCCAGCACCATCACCGAGCAGTACAGGGGAATCTCCCCGCGCGCTTCCACGCTCAGTGCAATCGCGTCCAGCACCACCGGCAGCGGTGCGCCGGTGGTGATCAGGCTCAGGATCGCGCGGTCGGAGGCAGTGGTATCTTCGATGTGCTTGCGTTCGGAGATGTCGGTGAGCGAGCCGATATGCCCGAGAAAGCGCCCATCGCTGGCGAAATGCGGCGAGGCGGTGTCGATACACCAGCGGTACTGGCCGTCGTGGCGGCGCACGCGGTATTCGGCCAGGAATTCGCCACGCCGCTCCAGCGCCTGTTCGAAGGCCAGCCGTACGCGCCCGGCATCGTCCGGGTGCATCACGTTCCACCAGCCCTGGTCCAGCGCCTGGTCCTCGCCCTGGCCGGTGAAGTGGTACCAGCGTGGATTCCAGTACACGCAGGCGCCGTGCGCATCGGCCATCCAGATCATCGCCGGCACCGTCTCGCACAGCGCGCGGAAGCGGATTTCGCTCTCGCGCAGTTGGTGCTCGAACATGCGGCGATCATGGATATCGGTATAGGTGCCGATCCACTCGGCAATGCCGCCATCCTCGCCGCGCACCGGCAGCGCGCGGGTCAGATGCCAGCGCGCCTGCCCGTCGTGACGCAGCAGCTCGCATTCCAGCTCGTAAGCGTGCTCACGCAGCAAGGCCGTGGCCCAGGCTTCGCCCGACAACTGCAATCCCGCATCGGTATGGGCGCGCTGCCAGGCCGCGTCCTGGTTGTCGGCCGGGTCCAGGCCGGTGTATTCGTACCAGCGCCGGTTGAAATAGTGTGGCCGGCCATCCGCGCCGGCCATGAAGACGATCTGCGGCAGCGTATCGGCCAGGCGCCGCAGGCGCGCTTCGTTGGCGGCCAACTGCTGTTGCGCCTTTGCCCGTTGCATCGACTCCCAGCAGCGAGCCGCCACCAGCCGCACCAGCTCGATCTCGGTGGACAGCCAGCGCCGCGGTGCGCGCTGGTGCACGCCGATGGCCGCCACCAGATGGCCGTGCTTGTGCAGCGGAATCGCCAGCGATGCGCGCAGGCCCGAGCGGCGGTACTGCTCGGCCACGTAATCCGGCGCGCCTGGCGCCCTTGCATCGGTGGTGAACCACGGGCGATTGTCCAGCAGCGCATCGCGCAGGCCTTGCGCCGCTTCCAGCGGGAAGTCGCCTTGCAGGCTGGGCATGTCCTGCACATGGTCGCTGATGACATGCATGGTGCTGCCGTCGGCGGCGGCCAGCCCGAAGGCGCACCGGTTGGCCTGCAGATGCTCGCCCAACAGACGTACGCTGGTATCGATGATCTGGCGCGGCTCGGAGACATTCTGCAAGGCGTCTTCGAGCATCAGCAGGAAGCTGTCGCGGCTCTCGTTGCGCCGCTGCGCGGTGACATCAAAGCCATTCCCCAGGATCGCATCGATCCGGCCGTCGCTGTCGCGCATCGGTTGATAGAGGAAGTCGACGAAGGTTTCATCCAGCGCGCTGCCGGGTGAGCGCTGCAGATAGGCGGTCATCGACTCGCCGATGAAAGGCCGCCCGCTGCGGCGCACCTCGTCGAGCAGGCCGAGATAGCCCTGGTCGGCAATTTCCGGCATGGCATCCAGTAGTGCCCGGCCCAGCAACGGTCGCTCGCCGACAAGGTCGTGGAAACGTTGATTGACGCTTTCGATGACGTAGTCCGGCCCACGCAGCACCGCCATGAACGCCGGCGATTGGTCGAGCGCCGATGCTGCTGCTGGCGCCGCAGCGGTGCAGCGGGGGAGTTCGCTATCGGCGACAGACCCGCTGGCCACATACAGCGTGCCGACCTGCCGGCCGTCCTCCAGTACCGGGCTGCTCGACCATGTCGATCGCTGCACACCGCCAGGCGCACCGCCTGGCAGGTCGTTGGTTGTCAGCGCGCTGAGCGGCTTTCCGAACGCAGCCGGATGGCGCGCGCCCAGGCTGGCAATGCAGGCATCGTTGTAGATACAGCACGCGTGATCGCCCCAGGTCAGCAACATCGGATGGCGTGCATGCAGGCAGACCGACAGCGTGGTGCGCAACGCCGCACTGCCGCGCAACAGCGGATCGCTGGCACAGGTGGACGCCAGCAGCAAGCTTGCAGTTTCGCTGATCTCCGGTAACAGGCCCGCAAACGGCGACACGGCACTATCCATCCAGCAACCCGCCCGTGGTTTTGCGATGCCTGATTCTAGTGACAACGCATCCGCTGGCAACCGCAGCGGCCTTCCCGGCAGGGCGGCAGCAGGGCCCCGGCCCGCGAGCTCAACTGTCGGCGCCGCTCAACTGCCGCGCGCGCGACAAGGCGTTGATCAGTTCTTCGGACAGATACGGCTTGGTCAGGATCACGCCGCGTTCGAAGCCGGCCGGGATGCTGCCAGTGGCCACACCTGTGGCCAGGACGAACGGGATGCCACGCTCGGCCAGCAGGCGCGCCACCGGTTCGCTGGTCTCCCCGTTGCCAAGGCGATAGTCCAGCACCGCAATGTCCGGCGCATCGGCCTGGATCAGCTGCAGCGCATCCTGCACTTGCCCGACCGGCCCGACCACAGCCGCACCAATGTGGGAGAGCTGCAATTCGAGCAGGATGGCATTCATGTCATCGTTTTCGACCACGAGTACCCGAACTCCACGCAACACCGACATTACTTACTCCTTCACCGAGTCGGCCAGTATATCGAGCCCGCCCAGCCGCAGCGCTGCCGACGCCGCTTGCACCTGAATTCGTCAGGCGCATAACAACACTGTTCGTTTCATTCGCGAGCGGCTATACTGCACGGCCACGCCGAAGTGGCGGAATCGGTAGACGCAGCGGACTCAAAATCCGCCGCCCTTAAAAGCGTGTGGGTTCGAGTCCCACCTTCGGCACCAGAGACAGCTGTACCAGCGAAAGCCCTTCCGGCACCACCGGAGGGGCTTTTTGCTTTGATTGCGCTTTGCTCTCCGGCGCGTGTCACGCGCTCGATCTCGTAGGGGGGGCTGCGCATGCGCAGATGACGCAGCAGGCGCGGCCAACGCATTGCTTGAGTATCAGGACGCAACCACAGCAGCAGCGCTTGCGTATCCAGGTCGCGCGTGTGTCGGACGACGCTGCAGGCACGCAGTCATCACGGCCGGTGCGTACCTTGATGGTCTTCCTTCAAGCCGGTGCTCACCATGGACTTCGATGCTTCGCGGCAACTGCGCATTCTGCGTGCTATCCACGACACTCAACCTGTAACGGACGAACAGGCCAATTGGGCAGTGCGCGCCGGCTATGCCGCACAGGCCGAGGATGGCGATATCGACCTGACGCACGAAGGTCGCAAGGCGCTGGATGACGGACACGCGTAACGACTTAGGCCGTCTACGCAGGTGGCTTGCATGCCCGACCGCAGCTGCCTGCGATCGGGCTTGCCGACACGCCATGCATTCGATGCATGTGCTTTGCGCGACAACTGCAACGCCCAAGCAGGATGCTTGAGAGGCGTGGATAAAAAAGCCCCGGCAGTGCCGGGGCTTCAAGATGATTGGCGTCCCCACGGGGATTCGAACCCCGGTGTCCACCGTGAAAGGGTGGTGTCCTAGGCCTCTAGACGATGGGGACGCGTATCAAAACCTCGTTGTCCAATCCAGACGGCCTAATGTCTGAAGTGGTGGAGCCAGGCGGGATCGAACCGCCGACCTCCTGCATGCCATGCAGGCGCTCTCCCAGCTGAGCTATGGCCCCGCGTTGCTGCGAGCCGGCAATCATAGCGACCTAAATCGTCTTTGGGAAGTGGTCTTCGAAAAAAATTTGCTGTGGACGCGGCTGCGGTGCAACCGGTGCTCATGAGTGTGCGTTTTTCGCTCGCCTTGCCTCGGCGCGCCGATCGCATCGTCACGGTAGTCACATGCGAGGCCATCGCAGCTGTGCATCGGTGGCGGGCTGTCATCGCTGCGCCGTCGGCCTTGCTGCAGGTCGGTGCAATCTGCGTCTGTGCTATCGCGATGGTGTTGCGTGCCATCTCGCTCGCAGCACAGGGGGGGGGGAGATCCGATGCAAAGCTGCTTCGATCGATGGCGTCGTTGCAAGCGCGGTGCGCTGCGGACGCCGGGCGCTTGGTAGTGATGTCGGTGACGTGCTGCCTGGCGACCGTTGATCTTGCGCCTTGATGAGGCGAGCCAGCCGGGTTGTCTTCACGCATTGATGCGCGCGCTTCTTTGCGGGCGGGAGAAACTTTTTCGACGCATGAAAAAGCCCCAGCGGTGCCGGGGCTTTGGATGATTGGCGTCCCCACGGGGATTCGAACCCCGGTGTCCACCGTGAAAGGGTGGTGTCCTAGGCCTCTAGACGATGGGGACGCAGATCAAAACCCGAGTTGTCATTTCAGACGGCCTAATGTCTGAGATGGTGGAGCCAGGCGGGATCGAACCGCCGACCTCCTGCATGCCATGCAGGCGCTCTCCCAGCTGAGCTATGGCCCCACGAAACTGAGAACGAAATGATAGCGGCCTGTTAATTTTCGCGCAAGCGCTTTTTCATTCCGATTGAGACAGCGCACGCGCCCGCATCGAGCATGCGCGTTATTTGACGCCATGCAGGTCGCGCAGCTGCGTCTGCCGCGCACCGAAGTAGGCGGCGAGATCGGCAATATCCTGATCGCTGAGCGCAGTGGCCTGCGCAGTCATCAACGGGTGCTGGCGATCACCGCTGCGATAGGCCTGCAGCGCATGCGCAAGATAGTCGCCGTACTGCCCACCGAGCTTGGGATAGCTGGGGTCGATCGGTGCATTGCCGTCTGCGCCGTGGCAGTCCACGCAACTCTGGCCGGTGGCCTTGCCCTTGGCATGCGCAAGCTTGTCGCCGGCCTCTGCACGGCCGGTGGGCAACCCGGCCGAGGAGCTGGAACCGTGTTCGCCGCTGGCATGACCGGCATCGCCGGCGGAATGATCGGGAGATTCGACCTGGGATTGGGAGCAGGCCGCCAACGTAAGGGCAGCGACCAGGACGATGGCTAGACGCGGAGCGTGCAGGGCGTTCGGCATGTGGGCGCTTATTTGAGAGTGGACAGGAAGGCGGAGATGTCGGCGATGTCCTGCTCGGAGAAACTCTGCGCCTGCGCCTGCATGGTCGGATGCTTGCGCTTGCCCTGGCGGTATTCGGTCAGCGCCTGGGTCAGATACTGGCTGGACTGGCCCCCGATCTTGGGAACGCGATAACTGGGGTAGGCGTTCTTGTAGCCGGTCACGCCGTGACAGCCCTGGCAGGTATAGGCGAGCAGGCGGCCATTAGCTGGATTGCCGGTCGGGGCGGCGGGCGCCGCTGCGGCAGTGGCGGGTGCTGCCGTAGTGGCAGGCGTCGGCGTGGCCGGTGTTGCCGGCGTGACTGACGGTGTCGCTGATGCGCCCCCAAACGGCAGGAAGACGACCAGAGCGAGACAAGCGGCGAGCGGCTGCGGGCGCATGGTTTCGTATCCGGAAGACTGATTGAGCGTCCGCACGTGGGGGCGTGCCGGAACCGGACCGAGTATGCCTGCGAATTGGCGTGGCGCAAACGGGGTGAATACGCGAAGTTGAACAGACCATGACCTTTGGCGCATTGGCGACATGCGTATCTGGGTGGTTTACTTGCCTACAACACCTGTTCACGCATCCACTAGGACACGACGATGTCGCCACTCTCCCTCTTGCCCCGCCGCAGCGGAACCTGCGCCGCGGCGCTGTTGATCACCACCAGCCTGTTGTTGGGAGGTTGCAAGGCCGGCGATGGCGAGGCCAAGGCAGCAGAAGAAAAGAAGGCCGTGGACGCCGTGCCGGTGGAAACGGCCAAGGCCGCGCGCCGCGCAGTGGCCGCCAGCTATACCGGTACCGCTGCACTGGAGCCGCGTGCGGAAGCGCAAGTGGTGGCCAAGACCTCCGGCGTGGCACTGGCGGTGATGGTGGAAGAAGGCCAGAAGGTCTCGGCCGGACAGGCGCTGGTGCGGCTGGACCCGGACCGTGCGCACCTGGCCGTGGCGCAGAGCGAAGCGCAGTTGCGCAAGCTGGAAAACAGCTACCGCCGTGCGACACAACTAGTGGGGCAGCAGCTGGTGAGCGCAGCCGATGTCGACCAGCTCAAGTTCGACGTGGAAAACAGCCGTGCGCAGCATCGGCTGGCGTCGCTGGAGCTGTCCTACTCTACGGTGCAGGCGCCGATTTCCGGCGTGATCGCCTCGCGCTCGATCAAGACCGGCAACTTCGTGCAGATCAACACGCCGATCTTCCGCATCGTCGACGACTCGCAGCTGGAGGCCACGCTCAACGTTCCCGAGCGTGAACTGGCGACACTCAAATCCGGACAGCCGGTGACCTTGCTGGCCGATGCGTTGCCCGGCCAGCAGTTCGTGGGCAAGGTGGACCGGATTGCGCCGGTGGTGGATTCGGGCAGCGGCACGTTCCGGGTGGTGTGCGCTTTCGGTAAGGGCGCCGAGTCGCTGCAGCCGGGCATGTTCGGGCGCATCCGCATCGATTACGACCAGCGCAAGGATGCCCTGGTGATTCCGCGCCTGGCCTTGCTGGACGATGGCGAGCCGGCCGTGTTCGTGGTGCGCGATGGCAAGGCCAGCCGGGTGCCGGTGAAGCTGGGCTATGCGGAAGGACCGTGGCTGGAGGTCCGCCAGGGCCTGAAGGAAGGCGACCAGGTGGTGACAGCCGGCAAGGTGGCGCTGCGCGACGGCACCGCTGTGCAGGTGATCGGCCAGCCCGATCGCAAGCCGGTAGCGGCCAAGGCCTCGGTACCCGCGCATGACGAGACGCACGCATGAGTGAGCACGGCAACCCGCACGGCCCCGTGCACGACCCGCATGCACCATCGCCTGGAGGCGGGCTGGTCGCCTTCGCCACGCGGCGACGGGTGACCATCGCGATGATCACCGTGACCATGCTGCTGTTCGGCCTGATCGCGCTGCGCAGCCTCAAGGTCAACCTGCTGCCCGACCTGAGCTATCCCACGCTCACCGTGCGCACCGAATACACCGGTGCGGCACCGGCAGAAATCGAAACCTTGGTGACCGAGCCGGTGGAAGAAGCCGTCGGCGTGGTCAAGAACCTGCGCAAGCTCACGTCGATCTCGCGTACCGGGCAGAGCGATGTGGTGCTGGAGTTTGCCTGGGGCACCAACATGGACCAGGCCAGCCTGGAGGTGCGCGACAAGATGGAAGCGCTGTCGCTGCCGCTGGAAACCAAGCCGCCGGTGCTGCTGCGTTTCAATCCCTCTACCGAGCCGATCATGCGCCTGGCGCTGTCGCCCAAGCAGGCGCCGGCCTCGGACGCCGATGCGATCCGCCAGCTCACCGGGCTGCGCCGCTATGCCGATGAAGACCTGAAGAAAAAGCTCGAACCGGTGGCCGGCGTGGCCGCGGTCAAGGTCGGTGGCGGTCTGGAAGACGAGATCCAGGTGGATATCGATCAGCAGAAGCTCGCCCAGCTCAATTTGCCGATCGACAACCTGATCACCCGGCTCAAGGAAGAAAACGTCAACATTTCCGGCGGCCGGCTGGAAGAAGGCTCGCAGCGGTATCTGGTGCGCACGGTCAACCAGTTCGTGGATCTGGACGAGATCCGCAACATGCTGGTCACCACGCAGAGCAGCAGTAGCAGCGCTGCCGATGCAGCGATGCAGCAGATGTATGCCATCGCCGCGTCCACCGGTTCGCAGGCGGCGCTGGCTGCGGCGGCCGAAGTGCAGAGCACCTCGTCGTCGTCCAGCAGCAGCATCGCCGGCGGCATGCCGGTGCGGCTGAAGGACGTGGCGCAGGTGCGCCAGGGCTACAAGGAGCGAGAGGCCATCATCCGCCTCGGCGGCAAGGAAGCAGTGGAGCTGGCGATTTACAAGGAAGGCGATGCCAATACCGTGTCCACTGCCGCAGCGCTGCGCAAGCGCCTGGAGCAACTGAAGGCGACCGTGCCCGGCGATGTGGAGATCACCACCATCGAGGACCAGTCGCACTTCATCGAACACGCGATCAGCGACGTCAAGAAGGATGCGGTGATCGGCGGCGTGCTGGCGATCCTGATCATCTTCCTGTTCCTGCGCGATGGCTGGAGCACGTTTGTGATCAGCCTGTCGCTGCCGGTGTCGATCATCACCACGTTCTTCTTCATGGGACAGCTGGGGCTGAGCCTCAATGTA
This sequence comes from Xanthomonas cassavae CFBP 4642, assembly GCF_000454545.1. Lineage (NCBI taxonomy): Bacteria > Pseudomonadati > Pseudomonadota > Gammaproteobacteria > Lysobacterales > Lysobacteraceae > Xanthomonas > Xanthomonas cassavae. The sequence continues at coordinate 2,666,987 of NZ_CM002139.1, read as the reverse complement.
ATGTCGCTGGGCGGCCTGGCCTTGGCCACTGGCCTGGTGGTGGACGATTCGATCGTGGTGCTGGAGAGCATCGCCAAGGCGCGCGAGCGCGGCTTGAGCGTGTTGGACGCGGCCATTGCCGGCACCCGTGAAGTCAGCATGGCGGTGATGGCGTCCACGCTGACCACGATTGCGGTGTTCCTGCCGTTGGTGTTCGTCGAAGGCATCGCCGGGCAGCTGTTCCGCGATCAGGCATTGACGGTGGCAATCGCGATTGCGGTCTCGCTGGTGGTGTCGATGACGCTGATCCCGATGCTGAGCTCGCTCAAGGGCGCGCCGCCGATGGCGTTTCCGGATGAACCCGGCCACCCGCAATGGCAGCCCGAGCAGCGCTGGCTCAAGCCGGTGGCGGCTGGGCGGCGTGGCGCGGGTGCGAGCGTGCGCTATGCGTTCTTCGGTGCGGCGTGGGCGGTGGTCAGGCTGTGGCGCGGGCTGAGCAAGGTAGTGGGACCGGTGATGCGCAAGGCCAGCGATCTTGCGATGGCACCATATGTCCGCGCCGAGCGTGGCTACCTGGCGATGTTGCCAGCGGCGCTGCGGCGCCCTGGGTTGGTGCTGGCGCTGGCGGCGGCAGCATTTATCGGCACCGTGCTGCTGGTGCCGCTGCTGGGCGCGGACCTGATCCCGCAGCTGGCGCAGGACCGCTTCGAAATGACGGTGAAGCTGCCTTCCGGCACACCGCTGGCGCAGACCGATGCGCTGGTGCGCGAGTTGCAGCTGGCGCACGACAAGGACCCGGGTGTGGCCTCGCTGTATGGCGTCAGCGGCAGCGGCACGCGGCTGGATGCCAACCCCACCGAAAGCGGCGAGAACATCGGCAAGCTCACCGTGGTGATGGCCGGCGGCGGCAGCCCGGAAGTGGAAGCGGCGGCCACGCAGCGGTTGCGCAGCAGTATGGTCGGGCACCCCGGTGCGCAGGTGGATTTCGCGCGGCCGGCGTTGTTCAGTTTTTCGACGCCGCTGGAAGTGGAACTGCGCGGCCAGGATCTGGGCGAGCTGGAACGCGCCGGGCAGAAGTTGGCCGAGATGCTGCGCGCCAATGGCCACTATGCGGACGTGAAGTCCACTGTCGAGGAGGGTTTCCCGGAAATCCAGATCCGCTTCGATCAGGAGCGTGCCGGTGCGCTGGGGCTGACCACACGGCAGATCGCCGACGTCATCGTCAAGAAGGTGCGCGGCGATGTGGCCACGCGCTACAGCTTCCGCGATCGCAAGATCGACGTGCTGGTGCGTGCGCAGCACAGCGACCGCGCCAGCGTGGATGCGATCCGTCAGCTGATCGTCAACCCGGGCAGCAGCCGACCGGTGCGTCTGGCGGCGGTTGCCGAGGTCCTGGCAACCACCGGGCCGAGCGAGATCCATCGCGCCGATCAGACCCGTGTGGCGATCGTGTCGGCCAGCCTGAAGGACATCGATCTGGGCGGCGCGGTGCGCGAAGTGGAGACGATGGTACGCAAGGACCCGCTCGCTGCAGGCGTGGGCATGCATATCGGCGGGCAGGGCGAGGAGCTGGCGCAATCGGTGACGTCGCTGCTGTTCGCGTTCGGGCTGGCCATCTTCCTGGTCTATCTGGTGATGGCCTCGCAGTTCGAATCGCTGCTGCATCCGTTCGTCATCCTGTTCACCATTCCGCTGGCGATGGTGGGTGCGGTGCTGGCCTTGTTGATGACCGGCAAGCCGGTGTCGGTGGTGGTATTCATCGGTTTGATCCTGCTGGTGGGGCTGGTGACCAAGAACGCGATCATCCTGATCGACAAGGTCAACCAGTTGCGCGAAGACGGCGTGCCCAAGCACGAGGCATTGATCGAAGGGGCGCGCTCGCGCCTGCGGCCGATCATCATGACCACGTTGTGCACCTTGTTCGGCTTCCTGCCGCTGGCGGTGGCGATGGGCGAGGGCGCTGAGGTGCGGGCGCCGATGGCGATCACCGTGATCGGCGGTTTGCTGGTATCGACCCTGCTGACCTTGCTGGTGATCCCGGTGGTATACGACCTGCTGGATCGTCGCGCCGACGCGTACTATCTGGAACGCGGCCGGCGCATGGCCGGGCAACGCGCGCACGCGGCAGGCAATGCCGACGGACTGGAGGCGCTATGAGCGTTGCCGCCTTCAGCATCCGTCGCCCGGTCACCACCGTCATGTGCTTCGTGTCGCTGGTGGTGGTGGGCCTAATTGCGGCGTTCCGGCTGCCATTGGAGGCGCTGCCGGATATTTCCGCGCCATTCCTGTTCGTGCAATTGCCGTACACCGGCTCTACGCCGGACGAGGTGGAACGCAACCTGGTGCGGCCGGCCGAAGAAGCGCTGGCGACCATGACCGGCATTAAGCGCATGCGCTCGACCGCCACCGCCGACGGCGCGAATATCTTCATCGAGTTCTCCGACTGGGACCGCGATATCGCCATTGCCGCCTCCGATGCACGCGAGCGGCTGGACGCGGTGCGTGACGACTTTCCTGAGGATCTGCAGCGTTTCCATGTCTTCAAATGGTCCAGCAGCGACGAGCCGGTGCTCAAGGTGCGCCTGGCGAGTCAGACCGATCTGACCGGCGCCTATGACATGCTCGACCGCGAGTTCAAGCGGCGCATCGAGCGTATTCCCGGCGTGGCCAAGGTGGAGATCTCCGGCGCACCGCCGAACGAGGTCGAGATTGCGATTGCGCCCGACCGGCTCACCGCGCACGACCTCAGCCTCAACGACTTGAGCGAGCGCTTGAGCAAGCTCAATTTCTCGGTGTCTGCCGGCCAGATCGACGACAACGGGCAGCGCATCCGTGTGCAGCCGATCGGTGAACTGCGCGACCTGCAGGAATTACGCGAGCTGGTGCTCAATGCCAAAGGCGTGCGGCTGGGCGACATCGCCGAGGTGCGGCTCAAGCCGACGCGTATGAATTACGGGCGCCGTCTGGATGGGCGCCCGGCGATCGGTCTGGATGTCTACAAGGAGCGCAGCGCCAATCTGGTGGAAGTGTCCAAGGCCGCCTTGAAAGAGGTCGAAGACATCCGCGCCCAGCCGGCGATGCGCGATGTGCAGGTCAAGGTGATCGACAACCAGGGCAAGGCGGTGACCTCGTCGCTGGCCGAGCTGGCCGAAGCTGGCGCGGTGGGCCTGTTGCTCTCGATCACGGTGTTGTTCTTCTTCCTGCGGCATTGGCCATCAACGTTGATGGTGACGTTGGCGATCCCGATCTGCTTTGCGATCACCTTGGGCTTCATGTACTTCGTCGGGGTCACGCTCAATATCCTGACCATGATGGGCTTGCTGCTGGCGGTCGGCATGCTGGTGGACAACGCGGTGGTGGTGGTGGAAAGCATCTACCAGGAACGCGAGCGCATGCCGGGTCAGCCGCAGCTGGCGGCCTTGCTGGGCACGCGCAGCGTGGCGATCGCGCTCAGCGCCGGCACCCTGTGCCATTGCATCGTGTTCGTGCCGAATTTATTCGGCGAAACCAACAACATCAGCATTTTCATGGCACAGATTGCGATCACCATTTCGGTGTCGTTGCTGGCGTCGTGGCTGGTGGCGATCAGCCTGATTCCGATGTTGTCGGCACGCATGAAGACGCCGCCGATGGTGACGTCCGAGCGCGGTGTGATCGCGCGGCTGCAGCGCCGTTACGCCAAGGTGCTGGCATGGACGTTGGCGCACCGTGGCTGGAGCGTGACCGGCATCATCCTGGTCAGCGCCATCAGCCTGGTGCCGATGAAGCTGACCAAGGTCGACATGTTCGGCGGCGATGGAGGTAACGAGGCCTTCATCCAGTACCAGTGGAAAGGCTCCTATACCCGCGAGCAGCTGGGCGAAGAGATCGGCCATGTGGAAAATTACCTCGAAGCCAATCGCGCCAAGTACCACATCACCCAGATCTATTCGTGGTTCAGCGAGGTGGAAGGCAGCAATACGGTGGTGACCTTCGACGCGGGCAAGGTGAAGGATCTGCCGCCGCTGCTGGAGAAAATTCGCAAGGAGCTGCCGCGCTCTGCGCGCGCCGACTACAGCATCGGCAATCAGGGCGATGGTGGAAACGGCAGCCAGGGCGTACAGGTGCAGTTGGTCGGCGACTCCACCGAGGCGCTCAAGGCGCTGGCCGATGAGGTCGTTCCCCTGCTGGCGCAACGCAAGGAACTGCGCGACGTACACGTGGACAGCGGCGACCGCACCAGCGAACTGGCAATCCGCGTCGATCGCGAACGTGCCGCTGCGTTCGGTTTCAGTGCCGAGCAGGTGGCCAGTTTCGTGGGCCTGGCGCTGCGCGGTACGCCGTTGCGCGAGTTCCGCCGTGGCGATAATGAAGTGCCGGTGTGGGTGCGTTTTGCCGGCGCCGAGCAAAGCAAGCCCGAAGACCTGGCCGGCTTCACCGTGCGCACCAAGGATGGTCGCGGCGTGCCGTTGCTGAGCCTGGTGGACGTGCAGATTCGCCCGGCCGCCACCCAGATCGGGCGCACCAACCGCCAGACCACGCTGACCATCAAGGCCAATCTGGCCGAAAAAGTCACCATGCCCGAAGCGCGCGCGGCGATGGAGAAGCCGCTCAAGGCGATGAGTTTCCCGGCGGGTTACAGCTATACCTTCGACGGCGGCGACTACCAGAACGATGGCGAGGCGATGGGCCAGATGGTGTTCAACCTGGTGATCGCGCTGGTGATGATCTACGTGGTGATGGCGGCAGTGTTCGAATCGCTACTGTTCCCGGCAGCCATCATGAGCGGCGTGCTGTTTTCGATCTTCGGCGTGTTCTGGCTGTTCTGGATCACCGGCACCTCGTTCGGCATCATGTCCTTCATCGGCATCCTGGTGCTGATGGGCGTGGTCGTGAACAACGGCATCGTGATGATCGAGCACATCAACAATCTGCGCCGCCGCGGCATGGGGCGCACGCAGGCATTGGTCGAAGGCTCACGCGAACGTTTGCGGCCGATCATGATGACGATGGGCACCGCAATCCTGGCAATGGTGCCGATCTCGCTGACCAGCACCACGATGTTCAGCGACGGCCCGCCGTACTTCCCGATGGCACGCGCAATCGCGGGCGGGTTGGCGTTTTCGACCATCGTGAGCCTGCTGTTCCTGCCCACCATCTACGCGATTCTCGATGACATGAGCAGCGGCGCCGCAGCGCTGGTGCGACGTGCGCGCGGTGTGCCGAAGGCACTGCCTACGAACGCTGCGTTGGAGTCGTGAACGAGGTAAGGCGTTAAGCCCCTCTCCCCCCGGGAGAGGGGTTGGGGTGAGGGTACGGTTCCTTCCTTCGGCTCGTACGACGACCAAAGCACCTGACCGCCAATCAGCGGCTCCGGTAAGGGGCGACAGCGCGGCCGGGGATCGGCTCTTCGGCTCGGCAGACATCCTGCCTGACTTGCCGTTGCGGCACATCCTGAGTGCCGCTCTCCGCCAATCCCCGGCCACGCTACCGCCTCGGTATGTTGTCGCCATAGCTTCGAGCAGATCGGTATGCGATCGCCATGCCTCGAGCAGAAAAGCTGCGTGCCCAAGGATGCTTGGAAAGATTTTCTCTCCGGCTTACGAGCGAACGCGGCAGTGATCGCCGTCGTCCAGCATCACCCGATCTCCAATGCCGTTTTTAGCGAATCAGCACATCTGTATCGACGTGCTGATTCGAAGCCATCCAACGATCAACCTGCCGGAGATGGCGCCCAGCCAATCAACCCGCCCGCACCTGCCGCACGATCGCCGCCGCCTTGGCCGAGCTTTCCTTGACCTTGTCCCACTGGCCCTGGGCCAGCCAATCCTTGGGCACCATCCACGACCCGCCAATGCAGACCACATTCGGCTGCGACAGGAACTCGGCGGCGTTGGCTTCGCTGATGCCGCCGGTGGGGCAGAGCTTGAGCTCGGACAACGGACCGGCCAGGCCCTTGAGCATCTGCAGACCGCCCACGGCGGTGGCCGGGAACAGCTTGCACACGTGGAAACCCAAACCCATCAGTGTCAGCAATTCGGTCGGCGTGGCGGCGCCGGGCACCGCCGGGATCGGCGCATCGGCCAGCAGGCGTGCGAGCGGGGCCGGCGTGCCCGGGGTCACCAGGAAGTCCGCACCGGCGTCCACCGATTGACGCAGCTGCAGTTCGCTCAGCACGGTGCCCGCACCGATCACGATGTTGGGCAGTTCGCGCTTGAGCATGGACAGCGCATCGATCGCCACCGGCGTGCGCAAGGTCAGCTCGATGGCGGGCAGGCCGCCTTCCAGCAGCGCGTCGGCGACGCGGCGTGCCTGGTCCAGCGTATCGACGGTGACCACCGGCAGGATGCCGGCGTCGCGCAGCAGCTGTTCGGCGGTGTTCTGGGTCTGGGCAATCGTCATTGCAACTCCATTGGACGGCGGCCGCCGTAGCGGCCGCGCAGAGGGAAGGGGTCAGGCGTCCTTGGACTCGTGCGGCGCAGCGGCGGCAGCGGCGTCGGCGCCCAGTTCGTATTCGGCGTCGTAACTCCACAGCGCGCCGTCCGGATGGGTCGGGCCGCAGGAAATGGAGATCGCGCCCTGGTCGGCGGGGCCGACGACCTGGCGGTTGATGCCGAACAGGTTGCGGCCCAGGTCGTTGCCGGCCACCGCGGTGTTCGGCGCCACCTCGCGCGAGGCCCATTCCTCGGCCGATACCAGCACTTCCAGCGTGCCGGCCTCGCCATCCAGGCGCACGATGTCGCCTTCGCGCACACGGCCGATCGGGCCGCCGCGCGCGGCTTCGGGGGTCAGGTGGATGGCGGCCGGGAACTTGCCCGACGCACCGGACAGGCGGCCGTCGGTGACCAGCGCCACACGCCGGCCCTGGTTCTGCAGCAGGCCCAGCAACGGCGCCATCGAATGCAGTTCCGGCATGCCGTTTGCCCGCGGGCCCTGGTAGCGCAGCACCACCACGAAATCGTGCGGCAGCACGCCGGCGGCATGCAGCTTGTTGAGCACCTGCGGGGTGTCGATCACCACCGCCGGCGCTTCGATGCTGCGGTGCTTCGGCTTGACCGCCGACAGCTTGATCAGCGAACGGCCCAGGTTGCCGCGCAACAGGCGCAGGCCACCCTGCGCTTCGAACGCATCGCTGGCCGGGCGCGCGACGCTGTCGTCGGCGGTGGTCGCAATGCCGGGCACGTAGGTGACCTTGCCGTCCTGCAGGCGCGGCTCGTTGACGTAGGCGCGCATGCCGCCCTCGACCACGGTGGGCAGGTCGTCGTGCATGTAGCCGGCATCCATCAACTCGCGGAACACGAACGCGGTTCCGCCAGCGGCCTGGAAGCGGTTCACGTCGGCTTCGCCGTTCGGGTAGACGCGGGTCAACAGCGGTACGGTCTGCGAGATCAGGTCCATGTCGTCCCAGGTCAGCACGATGCCGGCCGCACGGGCCACGGCAATCCAGTGGATGGTGTGGTTGGTCGAGCCGCCGGTGGCCATCAGCGCGACCACCGCGTTGACGATGGCGCGCTCGTCGATCAGGCGGCCGAACGGGCGGAAATCCTGGCCCAGTGCCGAGATCGCCAGCGCACGCGCGGTGCCCTCGCGGGTGAGCGCAGCGCGCAACGGCAGTTCCGGGTTGACGAACGAGGCACCGGGCAGCTGCACGCCCATCGCTTCGAGTAGTACCTGGTTGGAGTTGGCGGTGCCGTAGAAGGTGCAGGTGCCGGGCGAGTGGTACGACGAAGACTCCGCTTCCAGCAGCTCGGCGCGGGTGGCTTCTCCGGCGGCGTAGCGCTCGCGCACTTCGGCTTTTTGCTTGTTCGGAATGCCGGGCGTCATCGGGCCGGCCGGCATGAAGATCGCCGGCAGGTGCCCGAATGCCAGCGCGCCGATCAGCAGGCCCGGCACGATCTTGTCGCACACGCCCAGGTACACCACGCTGTCGAACATGTCGTGGCTCAGGCCGATCGCGGCGGCCTGGGCGATGTTGTCGCGCGAGAACAGCGACAACTCCATGCCGGCGCGGCCCTGGGTCACGCCATCGCACATCGCCGGCACGCCGCCGGCCACCTGCGCGGTGGCGCCGAGCGCACGCGCGGTGTCGCGGATCAGCTGCGGGTAATGCTCGAACGGCTGGTGCGCCGACAGCATGTCGTTGTAGGCGGTGATGATGCCCAGGTTGGGCGTGGCCGCGCCGCGCAGGCGCGATTTGTCGGTGGGCTCGGAGGCCGCGAAGCCATGCGCGAGATTGCCGCAGCTCAATCGGCTACGGAACGGACCCTCACGCAGGGCGGCATCGATGCCGGCCAGATAGGCCGCGCGCGAAAGCGCGCTGCGCTTGCGGATGCGGTCGGTGACAGCTTGGATGTTCGGATGCAGGCTCATTGGCTACCGGCTATGAGAAACGGGGGATGTGGTGCGTGGGCGTGGAGTTCTGCATGTCTGCGCGGCGGCTGGAACGGGCATGGGGTCACCGAAGCGGCATGCGCCTATCGACAATCCTGCGCGCGCCCTGCAGCGTGCTGGCTGCTGCAGGAGCGCGCCATCGCGTGCATGCCGTCGCGTGCAAGCGCGCCGCGTATCAGGCAAACCAGTGCACACGCAGTCTGGGGCCGGGCTGCTGCAAGGCCACGCGGATCGGGTACTGGCTGATGTCATCGCCGGCCAGCGCCGCCGTCAGGACGTCGAGCTTCTGCTTGCCGCGCAGCAACAACAGGCGGCTGGGGATCGGTGCCAGCCCGGCCGGGGTCAGGGTGATGCGCAGCGGCCATTGATTGGCGCCCGGACAACCGGTGGCATCCAGCGACGCGTACGGCTGCGGGCTGGCGAGCGCTTTCGGCAGCTCGGTCGAGCCGGGGAACAGCGAGGCGGTATGGCCATCGCCGCCCATGCCCAGCACTGCCAGGCAGGCCGGCTCGGCATGGGTGGCCTGCAGGTTCGCGGTGTGCACGCATTCGGGAAGCTGCTTGCCCGGGCGAACCAGCGGGATGAAGGTCGCCGCCGGCGCGTGGGTCAGGAAGCTGTGATTCACCAGCCAGGCGTTGCTGTCCTGATCCTGCGGCGAAAGCCAGCGCTCATCCACCAGGCCCACTTCGACCCGCGACCAGTCCAGCGGACGATGTGCCAGCGATTCGTAGACCGGGGCAGGCGTGGTCCCGCCGGAGAGCAGCATGCGTGCCTGCCCGCGACGCGAGATTTCCTGTTCCAGCAGGTCGGCCATTTCGCTGGCCACCGCCTCGGTCCATTCGGCCGGGTCGTCGTAACGCACCAGGGTGATGCGCGGGTCCTCGTGCAGGCTCATCGCTGTTCTCCCGGATGCTGCCGTTCGGCATCCACGGCATACGCTGCGGCGCCCAGCAGACCGGCATGCGGGTGCATGACGGCCAGCGAGGGCACCTTCGACATGATCGCGGAGAACCGGCCCTTGTGCTCGAAGCGCTGGCGAAAGCCGGAGTGCTGCAGCGAATCCAGCACCTTGGGCACCAGCCCGCCAGTGAGGAAGACGCCGTCCCACGCGCCCTGCATCAGCACCATGTCGCCGGCGATCGCACCGAAGATGGCGCAAAACAGGTCGATGGTACGTGCCGAGCGCGGGTCGCCGGCGGCTGCGCGCGCGGTGATGTCCTTGGGCTCCAGCGGACCCGGATCGACCCCGGCAATCTCGCTCAGCGCACGGTGGATGTTGACCAGGCCCGGGCCGCAGATCAGCCGCTCGTTGGAGACCCGGCCGAATTGCTCGGAAAGGATTTCCAGCACGCGGATCTCCTCCGGCGTGCCCGGCGGAAAGCTGACGTGGCCGCCTTCGGTTTCCAGCGGAAAACAGCGCCCGTTGCGGATGATCAGGCCGCCCACGCCCAGCCCGGTGCCCGGGCCGATCACGCCGTAGTTGCGCGGCTGATCGATCGGCGCCGGCCGCCAGCTGGCCCCGCCCACCTGCACCACGTCCTGCGGACGCAGCAGGCTGATCGCCATGGCCTGCGCGGCAAAGTCGTTGATCAGGTGCAGGGTGCTGAAACCGAGCATGCTGGCGGTGCGCGTGCGCGAGATCACCCACGGATGGTTGGTGATGCGCGCTTCGTCGCCATCCACCCGCCCGGCCACCGCGAACACGCCCTTGGTGGCCTGTACGCCGATCTGGTCGAGGTAGTACCGGGCCGCTTCACCGAGCGAGGCGAACTCCACCACCGCAAATTCGCGCGAGGTGTCATCCAGCAACGGTACCGAGGCGTCGATGTCGGCCAGCGCGAAGCGCGCATTGGTTCCGCCGATATCGGCAACCAGCACCGGCTTGGAAGGAGCGGTCATGCGTTGTTTCCCTGTGCGTCGGTGGCGGGGGGCAGGAACGGGGCAGCGGTGTCCGGGCCCCAGCTGCCGGCCGGGTAGGGCTGCAGCGGAAGTTGCGCCGCGGCCCAGGCATCGCTGACGCTGTCGATCCAGGCCCAGGCGGCCTTGACCTCGTCGTCGCGCACGAACAGCGCCGGGTTGCCGTTGAAGGCATCCACGAACAGGCGCTCATAGGCGATGCGGCGGTGCAGGCCGGTGGGCACCGACAGCTCCAGTTCCAGCGGCTGCAGTTCGATCGCGCCCCATTCCGGTCCGGCCAGGCTGCTCATCAGGCCCAGCTCGATGTTTTCCTGCGGCTGCAGCTGGAAGGTGAGGCGGTTGGGCACCGCATTCTGCCGGTCGGGCCGCTCGAACAGCCAATGCGTCACCGGCTTGAGCGTCACCACGATGCGGGTGGAGCGCTCGGCCAGACGCTTGCCAGTGCACAGATGGAACGGCACCCCGGCCCAGCGCCAGTTGTCGATATGCGCGGTCACCGCGACGAAGGTTTCCACGTCGCTGCCTTCCGGCGGGTGGTAGGCCTGCGCGGGCTGGCCATTGATGGTGCCGGCGGTGTAGCGGCCGCGCACGCTGTCATGTGCGGCATGTTCGGCGGTCATCGGGCGCAGTGCACGCAACACCTTGACCTTCTCGTCGCGGATACGGTCGGCCTCCAGCGAGGCTGGCGGCTCCATCGCCACCAGGCACAGCAGCTGCAGGATATGGCTCTGCACCATGTCGCGCAGCGCGCCGGAGCGGGCGTAGTAGGCATCGCGCCCGTCCACGCCTTCGCTTTCGGCCACCAGGATCTGCACCGATTCGATATAGGTGCGGTTCCAGACCGCCTCCAGCAGGGTATTGCCGAAGCGCAGCGCCACCAGGTTCTGGACCGCCGCCTTGCCCAGGTAATGGTCCAGGCGGAACACACGGTCCTCGTCGATCAAGGCGCCGATCGACTGCAGGATCTCGCGGGCGCTGTCCGAGTCGTGGCCGATCGGCTTTTCCAGCATCAGCCGGTGCGGCGCGGCCAGGGCGCCCCCCAGGGCCAGGCCCTGGCAGGTGCTGATGTACAGGTCCGGCGGTATCGCCAGGTAGCTGACGATGCGGCGGCTTGCCAGCTCACGGACCGCATCGGCCACCGACTCGGCATTGCGCAGGTCCACCGAGCGGTAATCGATCCGCTGCAGCAGCGCCTGGATCTGCTCGGGTGTGGCGATCGGCAGCGCTTCGGTCAGGCGTGGGCGCAGCACCTCGCGGAACGCATCGGTGTCGTGCGGCGACAACGCCAGCGCACGCACGCGGAAGTCTTCCGGCAGCAGGCCATCGATGAACAGTCGCAGCAGGGAAGGAAAGAGATAGCGCTGGGCAAGATCGCCGGTGGCGCCGAACAGGATCAGGGTGTTGTGCATGGATCGCGTTTCGGATTCTGGGGACATCGTTATCAGCGGCTTGGCGGAAAGGCGCCGGTGTGCCGGCGGTCGGTACGTCTGTTCCTGCACCGCACTTGCGTGCGCGCAGTGGGGGATGGACGCTGACGCCCAATCCCCGATTGTTGCAGCAACTGACGGTCAGCGGTTAGCGCATCGGCGGTATAGCTGCCCCCGCGTGGCGGAATGATTGGCTCTGCAAGGCAGCTGACGCTGCGTGAAACAGCAGCGTGGGTCGGTTGCGGCATGATTCCTCCCGAGATCGATGTTGCCATGTGAAAACGATTACATGTCAGAATAAACCAATGCATTCGTTTGCAGGAACATTCCGTGCAGATGGGTCGGTCGTCATTGCCATCGGGAGGGCCGAGGGCAGGGCGCATACACAGTTGAGGCCGAACGATGGCGAAAGTGCAGTTGGAAGGTGTCCGCAAAGTCTATGAAAACGGCCAGGTGGCAGTGCAGGGTGCGAGCTTCGAGGTCGCCGACGGCGAGTTGATGGTGCTGGTCGGGCCGTCCGGCTGCGGCAAATCGACCCTGTTGCGCATGATCGCCGGCCTTGAAGACATCAGCGCCGGCACGCTGAAGATCGGCGAGCGCGTGGTCAACGACGTGGCGCCGAAGGATCGCGACATCGCCATGGTGTTCCAGAGCTATGCGCTGTATCCGCACATGACGGTGGCAGAGAATCTGGCCTTCGGGCTCAAGCTGCGTGGCCATCCCAAGCAGGTGATCGCCGAGCGGGTCAACAACGCCGCCGAGCTGCTCGGCCTGACCCCGATGCTGGACAAGCTGCCCAAGGCGATGTCCGGCGGCCAGCGCCAGCGCGTGGCGCTGGGGCGGGCGATGGTGCGCGAATCGTCGGTGTTCCTGCTCGACGAGCCGTTGTCGAACCTGGACGCCAAGCTGCGCCACAGCGTGCGCACCGAGATCGCACAGCTGCACCGCAAGCTCGGCACCACCATGATCTACGTCACCCACGATCAGGTCGAAGCGATGACGCTGGGCCAGCGCATCGTGGTGCTCAAGGATGGCGTGATCCAACAGATCGATAGCCCGATGGCGCTGTACGACCGCCCGGCCAACCTGTTCGTGGCCGGTTTCCTGGGCAGCCCGGCAATGAACGTGCTGCAGGGCCGGCTGGATGAGCAGGACGGCCTGCATCTGGTGATGGCCGATGGCTGGCGCGTGCCGCTGGGTGCTGCGCAGGTGGATCGTCGCTGGTTCGGCCGGGACGTGATCGTCGGCGTGCGCCCGGAGCATCTGCAGCCGTCCAGCGATCCGGTGCTGGGTTTCGAGGCGCGCGTCGAGGTCGTCGAGCCGGTGGGTAACGAGATCTTCCTCAACCTGGATCGCGGTGGGCAGCCGCTGGTGATCCGCGTCGCGCCGCAGGCCTTGCCGGCGGTGGGCGAGCCGTTGCGCCTGGCGCTGCGCAGCGATGTGTTGCATTTCTTCGACCCAGCCACTGGCGAGCGCCTGACAGACGCGACTGCCTGAGAACGGCTCACGCCGCCGGCATCTCGGCGCCGGCGGCGGAACGACGCCGGTTCGCACCGTCGCGGCGCAGCGACGGCTGCGCCATGCAGGCCCGGGCGTGTCGATTGCCATCGCCGCCGTTCGAGAACTCGTGGCCCGGGCTCAGCGGGTCGGGCTCAGCAGGTGTCGCAGCAGCTCAGCTCAGCGGGTCAGGCCGGGCGTCATCTGCAGCAATCGGGCAGGGGCGTCCCCAGCCTTCAGTGCCGCGCCATCGCCGACCGCCAGTTCCAGCGGCAGCACCGCCAGGGCCAATGTGCCAGCGGCGCTGACCACGGTGCCCACCTCGGCGCCATCCAGGCTGATCGCATCGCCCGGCGCGACGGCGATGTCGGTGTCGAGCAGTCGCACTGCGCGCTTGGCCTTGCCGAGGAAATGCGTGCGCGCCACGATTTCCTGGCCTGGGTAGCAGCCCTTCTTGACGCTGAAGGCCTGCAGGCGGTCGAGCGCCAGTTGCTGCGGCGTCCACTGCTCACGCTGTGCCTCCGGCAGGCGCGCCAGGCCCAATTGCAGATCGGCGCATCGCCATTGGGCGTCGATGCCGGGTAAATCGATAGACGCAGCCAATGCATCGCCCGCCAGCAGCAACAGCGTGCGGGGCAGGGCGCTGCTACCGAGATCCAGTTCGATGTGCTGCGCGGTGATGGCGGCCTGCGCGCCCTGCGCCTGCCGTGGCGCCTGGAAGCCGGCGTAGGCTGCGGGCGTGGCAAGCGCGAGCTTCAGCTTGCGCCGGAACACGAAACGCCCCAACTGCGCGGCGATCTCGGCCGCGTTGCCATCGGGCAGCAGCATCAGCAGGTGCATGTCGTCCTCACGCAGGAGTGCGAAGATCGCGATGACGCGCCCTTTCGCCGTCAACCACGCATTCCATTGCCACCGCCCGATCGCCAGCGCCTGCACGTCGTTGGCAAATTGCGCATGCGCGAACGCCACTGCATCCGTCCCGATCAAGCGGACGTATTGCATGTCGTGCAGGGAGCCAAACCCCTGCGGAATAAGATTCAGGTTGTCAGCCACGGAAGGGGAGGACTAAAATCGCAACGTTGTGAGACCACTATGATAGGCCATCCAACCCCCACGCCATCGCAGGATTCCGAGACGCAGCCTTCCTCTCAGGAGCACATTCCCGAGAAGCGGCCCCTGCCCAAAGAGATCGGTGGGCGCGACGGCCCCGAGCCAACGCGCTATGGCGACTGGGAAAAAAATGGACGCTGCATCGATTTTTGAGCAGCTTTTAGCCACAGCGGCCTAGTGCCGCCCAGCCGAGAAAACGAGCCCAGCGAATGGCGATCCGCGAACGTCCCACTTCCCCACATCTGCAGGTGTATCGCTGGCAGATTCAGATGGCGACCTCGATCCTTCATCGAGCCACCGGCGTCATTCTTTCCGGAGGGGCGCTGGTCATTGCCGTCTCCCTGCTGGTGTTGATGCTCGGGCAGGACCATTGGTCGTGCTTCACCCAGCATCTTGGCGCCTGGTACGGCCAGCTGTTCCTGTTTGCATGGTCCTGGGCGTTTGCCTATCACCTGTCCAACGGTATCCGCCATATCGTGCAGGACTTCGGCCACGGCTTCAGCATCCCCGCCTTCGTGCGTAGCAGCTGGACCTCGGTGATCGCCAGCCTGGTCATCACCGCCGCGATCTGGGCCTATGTCTTGACCGGAGCCGCCGCATGAGCCGTTACCGTACCCCGCTGAAGACCGTGCGCGGCCTGGGCGCCGCCAAGACCGGTACAGAGCATTTCGTGCTGCAGCGCCTGACCGCCACGGCGCTGGTGGTTCTGGCCATCTGGTTCGTGGTGTTCGTGCTGAGTCTGCTCGGTTCTGATTACCCGACTGCGGTTGCGGCCGTGTCCAAGCCCTGGAACGCCGTCCTACTGGTGGGTTTCCTGGTGGCAATGTTCTGGCATGCGCAGCTTGGCCTGCAGGTTGTGCTTGAGGACTACATCCACAATTCGCTGCTGGCATTAGCGCTGCAGACGACGGTGAAGTTCATCGCCGCGCTTGGCGCGATCGTCAGCATTTTCGCAGTGGCGCGCATCGCGCTGGGCGGTGCCTGAGTCATCGGGCGCACAGAACAGGAATCCAGATTAGATGTCCGCTTACAAGATTACTGAACACAAGTACGACATGGTCGTGGTGGGAGCCGGCGGGGCTGGCCTGCGCGCGACCTTCGGCCTGGCCCAGAAGGGGCTGCAGACGGTCTGCCTGACCAAGGTTTTCCCGACCCGTTCGCACACCGTGGCCGCGCAGGGCGGTATTTCCGCCGCGCTCGGCAATATGGGCGAGGACGACTGGCGCTACCACTTCTACGACACCATCAAGGGATCGGACTGGTTGGGCGACCAGGACGCCATCGAGTACATGTGCCGCGAAGCGATCCCGGCGATCATCGAACTCGAACACTACGGCGTGCCGTTCTCGCGCACCGAAGAGGGCAAGATCTACCAGCGCCCGTTCGGCGGCATGACCACCAAGTACGGTGAAGGCCCGTCCGCGCAGCGCACCTGCGCCGCGGCCGACCGCACCGGCCACGCCATGCTGCACACGCTGTACCAGCAGTCGCTGGCGCACAACGCGCGTTTCATGATCGAGTATTTCGCGCTCGACCTGGTCTTCGACGAAGAGGGTGTCTGCCGTGGCGTGCTCGCGCTGGACATGGCCGAAGGCTCGCTGCACCTGTTCCGCGCCCACGGCGTGGTGCTGGCCACCGGCGGTTACGGCCGTGCCTACTTCAGCGCCACTTCCGCCCATACCTGCACCGGCGACGGCGGCGGTCTGGTGATGCGTGCCGGCCTGCCGATGCAGGACATGGAGTTTGTGCAGTTCCATCCCACCGGCATCTACGGTGCGGGCTGCCTGATCACCGAAGGCGTGCGTGGCGAAGGCGGCATCCTGCGCAACAGCAACGGCGAGCGCTTCATGGAGCGCTATGCACCGCACTACAAGGACCTGGCTTCGCGCGACGTGGTGTCGCGTTCGATGACCATCGAGATCCGCGAAGGCCGCGGCGTCGGCGAGCACAAGGACCATATCCTGCTCGACCTGACCCACCTCGGCCCGGAAGTGATCAACGACAAGCTGCCCGGTATTGCCGAGAGCGCGCACATCTTTGCCGGTGTGGACGTAGCCAAGCAGCCGATTCCGGTGCTGCCGACCGTGCACTACAACATGGGGGGCATTCCTACCAACTACCACGGAGAAGTCGTGCGCAAGCAGGGCGACAACCCGGATGCGGTGGTGCCCGGCCTGTACGCCATCGGCGAAGCGGCCTGCGTGTCGGTGCATGGCGCCAACCGCCTGGGCTCCAATTCGCTGCTGGACCTGGTGGTGTTCGGGCGTGCGGTGGCCAACCGGTGCGCCGAGACGGTCAAGACCAACCAGCCGCACAAGCCGCTGCCGTCCGATGCCTGCGACAAGGCACTGGGCCTGCTGGACAAGTTGCGCCATGCCAACGGCTCCACGCCGACGGCGGTGATCCGCGACAACATGCAGCGCACCATGCAGTCGGACGCTGCGGTGTTCCGTACCAGCAAGACCCTGAAGGAAGGCGTGGACAAGATGGCCGAGATTTTCGCCACCTTCGAAGACGTCAAGGTGTCGGACCGTTCGCTGGTGTGGAATTCGGACCTGATCGAAACCTACGAGTTGAGCAACCTGCTGCTCAACGCGGTGGCGACGATCAACTCGGCCGAGCAGCGCAAGGAAAGCCGCGGCGCGCATGCGCACGAGGACTTCCCCGATCGCGACGACGTCAACTGGCAGAAGCACACGCTGGTCACCGTGGACGACAAGGGCAAGTGCGATTTCGACTATCGCCCGGTCCACATGTACACGCTGAGCAAGGAAGTGGACGTGGTTCCGCCGAAGCCGCGCGTGTACTGAATCGTCGATGCCGATGCCTGATACCGCCCCAGTCACCCGATCGATCCAGCGCCTGGTGCGTCCGGACGTTGCGGTCGCACGGTGCGCAGCAGGGCTGACGCAGGCGCGGCGCCGGCAGCATGTCGGCGGCCGCGCCACCGTATTGATGGTGGCATCCATCGTTTCCAATTTCATGCGCACGGTGCGGTTTTCGCTCGCACCGCGCGTCGCCTGAGCCAACGAGAGCAGCTATGGCAGAGTTCACCCTCCCCAAGAATTCCAAGATCGGCAAGGGCAAGCATTACCCTGCTCAAGGCGCCAAGAACACGCGCACCTTCAAGGTCTACCGCTGGGATCCGGATGGCGACGCCAATCCGCGCACCGACAGCTACGAGATCGATCTGGACAAGTGCGGTCCGATGGTGCTGGACGCGCTGATCAAGATCAAGAACGAGATCGACCCGACCCTGACCTTCCGCCGCTCCTGCCGCGAAGGCATCTGCGGCTCGTGCGCGATGAACATCGACGGCACCAATACGCTGGCCTGCACCAAGGCCATCGCGGCCTGCGGCAAGGCCGAGGTGCCGATCTATCCGCTGCCGCACATGGATGTGATCAAGGACCTGGTGCCGGACCTGACCCATTTCTATGCGCAGTACGCCTCGATCAAGCCGTGGATCCGCACCCAGACCCCCGCGCCGCCGGACCGTGAGCGCCTGCAGTCGCCGGAAGATCGCAAGAAGCTCGACGGCCTGTACGAATGCATCCTGTGCGCCTGCTGCTCAACCAGTTGCCCGAGCTACTGGTGGAACGGCGAGCGCTACCTGGGCCCGGCAATCCTGTTGCAGGCCTACCGCTGGATCATCGACTCGCGCGATGAAGACACCGGTGCGCGCCTGGACGACCTGGAAGACCCATTCAAGCTGTATCGCTGCCACACCATCATGAACTGCGCGCGGACCTGCCCGAAGGGATTGAATCCGGCATTGGCCATCGCCGAGATCAAGAAGCTGATGATGGCGCGCCGCGCCTGATCGCAAGGCGATACGGTCCTGCCCGGCGGGATGCGGTTCTCAGCGGCACCGGCCTCCTGGGTCAGGTGCCGCTGTCGTTTTCGGCCCGCCGCGGGGCGGGGTGGAGAAAGAGATGGACGAAGACACACTGCTGAAGAAGCTGCGCTGGCGTTGTCGGCGCGGCATGCGCGAGCTGGATCAATTGTTCGGCCGCTATCTGGACCGACGCTGGGCGCAAGCGCCTGCGGCAGAGCGCGCGGTTTTCCTACAGTTGCTGGATTGCGAAGACGATAAGTTGTGGCGCTGGTTCATGGGATACGAGGCCTGCCCGGATGCCGACAACGCCGCACTCATCGCCGATATCCGCGCCATGCCGGCTTGAATGGCGGCCCTCGCGCGCACTTGCCTGCGCGCTGGTGCTGATGGCGCTGTTGGCCCAGGGCGCGGTATGGCGCTGCGGCGCGCCGATCTGGGGTGCGCTGGTGTTGTCCGGCTATGCCGCGCTGCTCGGCATGCATTCGCTGCACCGGCTGTTGCGCTCGCCGCTCCGCCAACTGGTGGTGCCATGGAGCGATGCGGCGGCCAGCGTCGACGGAGAGCGGGTGGAGGACATGCAGGTACGCTGGCGCGGGCCGATTGCGGTGGTGTCCTGGCGGAGCAGCGGTAACCGCCGCAGCCGGCTGCATTTCTGGCCGGATACGCTGCCGGCAGCGCAGCGACGTGAACTGCGTCTGGCCGCACAGGCACACGCGATTTCGTCCCGGGCGCTGCAAGTGGCACCATAGCGTCCCTTTCCCGGTTGAACCGCATGTTCAAACCTATCCCGGTTGCCATCGGCTTGCGCTACCTGCGTGCCAAGCGGCGCAATGGTTTCATCTCCTTCATCTCGATGGCATCGATCCTGGGCATCGCCCTGGGCGTGACCGTGTTGATCACCACGCTGGCGGTGATGAGCGGCTTCCAGAAAGAAATCCGCGACCGTCTGCTGCAGATGGCTGCACATGCCACAGTCAGTGCCGAAGGTGCGCCGATGCGGGACTGGCAGCACGCGGTCGAGGTCGCCATGGCCGACCCGCGTGTGGCCGGCGCCGCGCCGTACATCGAAACCGAGTCACTGCTGCAGGGCCCGCGCAAGCAACCGGCCATCGTGCGCGGCGTGATTCCTTCCGAAGAGGCCAAGGTGTCGGTGCTGGCCAAGAAAATGCAGCAAGGGTCGGTCGACAGCCTGACGCCCGGCTCCTACAACATCATCATCGGCAAGGAACTGGCGCTGTGGCTGGGGGTGGACGTAGGCGACGGCATCGTCGTGCTGCTCAGCGATACCCAGGCCACCCCGTTGGGCGCGATGCCGCGGCTCAAGCGCTTCACCGTCAGCGGCATCTTCGAGGCTGGCTACAACGAAATCGACCGCGGCCTGGCGGTGGTCAACATGCAGGATCTGGGGCGCGTGCTGCGCATGGACGGCGTGACCGGCGTGCGGCTGCGCCTGCACGACATGGACCAGGCCTGGAACGTGGCGCGCGACCTTGCGCTCAAGTTGCACGGCCCGTATCGCGTCAGCGACTGGACCCAGGAAAACGCCAACCTCTATCACTCGTTGAAGATGGAAAAGACCGTGATGGGCATCCTGCTGTCGCTGATCGTGGCGATGGGGGCGTTCAACCTGGTGTCCTCGCAGGTGATGCTGGTGACCGACAAGCAGGCCGACATCGCCATCCTGCGCACGCTGGGCCTGTCGCCCGGCGGAGTGATGCAGGTGTTCATGGTGCAGGGTTCGCTGATCGGCTTCATGGGCACCATTATGGGCGTGATCGGCGGCATCGTGCTGACGCTCAACCTCGAACGCATCCTGGGCGTGATCGAAGCGGTTTTCAGCGTAAAACTGCTGCCGGAGGACGTCTATTACATCACCGGCCTGCCGACCGATATGCAGACGCAGGACGTGGTGATCATCACCGTGGTCGCGTTGGTCATGAGTTTCCTGGCGACCCTGTACCCAGCGTGGCGTGCCTCGCGGACCCAACCGGCGGAGGCGCTGCGTTATGAATGAGATCCGTGAATCGGGATTCGCGAATCGGGAATCGGGAATGCAACAGCCCAACCAATCCGATCTGGTGATTCGCGCCGAGGCGTTGGCCAAGACCTACGCCGAAGGCAAGATGCGCACGCCGGTGTTCGACGGCCTGGATCTATCGGTGGCGACCGGCGAAACGGTGGCCATTGTTGGTGCCTCCGGTGCGGGCAAGAGCACCTTGCTGCATCTGCTGGGCGGGCTGGATATCCCGACCTCCGGCGAGGTCTACGTGGCAGGCCAGCGCATGTCCGCGCTGTCCGACGGCCAGCGCGGCAAGCTGCGCAACCAGGCGCTGGGCTTCGTGTACCAATTCCATCACCTGCTGCCGGAATTTACCGCGTTGGAAAACGTGATGATGCCGGTACTGCTGTCGGGCAAGGAGGTGGCGGTTGCGCGCGGGCAGGCGCTGCATCTGCTGGAATCGGTCGGCTTGGGCCATCGCATCGAGCACAAGCCCAGCGAGCTGTCTGGTGGCGAGCGTCAGCGCTGTGCGGTGGCGCGTGCCCTGGTGAACCGCCCCGGCTGCGTATTGGGCGATGAACCCACTGGCAACCTCGACGACAAGACCGCCGGCACGGTGTTCGAGCTGATGCTGGAGCTCAATCGCGCCCAGCGCACCAGCCTGGTGCTGGTGACCCACGACCGCGGCCTGGCGCGCCGCCTGGATCGTGTGCTGGAGCTGCACCAGGGCAAGCTGCGCGAACTGGCGCCCTCGGCGGTGTGAGTGCTGCGCCGCCGCCGGTGTTCCGGTGGCGGCGCAAGGAGCAACCACAGTCCGTTGAAGACCCGCGCTGATACTCAAAACACGATCAAGGAATGATGCGCAGCGCCCGCAGCCGGGTGAACAGTTCGAAGAACGAGGCGCGGCTGTCGTAGAAATCCACAAAGCCCAGTTCGCGGCTCTTGGTCATGTCGTTGACGCACTCGATCTCGCGGCCCAGGTCCGCATCGGTGTGCCACCACGAGGCCAGCCGATTGACGTCCGCTGCGACCAGGCCGTGTTTGGCGGCAAGCTCGGCCCATCGCGCAGGCGCGGACTCGGTCAGGCGCGCTTCCAGTGGCTGTGGCGTGTCCGGGCAGGGCGCTGCATCGAGTTCGAAGAACTGCGCAATCTGCTCCCACATCCAGCGCCAGCGAAGCACATCGCCGTTGACGGTGTTGAAGGCCTGGTTGCGCGCTGCGGGGCTGCGTCCTGCCCAGGCCAGCTGTCGGCCGAGCAGGCCGGCATCGGTGAGGTCGGTGAGGCTGTTCCATTGCGCCTGCGAGCCCGGAAACGCGAACGGCTGACCAGTGTGCTTGCACAGCGATGCATAGACCGCCAGCGTCACGCCCATGTTCATCGCATTGCTGCCGTTGGCCATGCCGATCATGGTGTGCGAGCGATCCACGCTCCACCCAAAGCCGTGGCGCTCGGCGTTCGCGAACAGCAGGTCCTCGAGCGTGTAGTAGAAATTCGCGCCCGGTTGCCGCGGCTCGCTTTCGCGAAACGGCGTTTCCGCCTTGCCGCTGCCGTAGTTTTCGAATGCACCCAGATAGTGCTTGGTGCCGGTGACCAAGGCCATATGCTGCAACGGGGCATGGCTCAAGGCCTCGCACAGGTTGCGCATCATCGCGCCATTGGCCTCGACGTTTTCACGCTCGGTGTCGCGCCGCGTCCAGGTGCAGAAGAACACGTGGGTGATCGGCAAGCCCTGCAACGCAGTGCGGGTGCCTTCGGCGTCCAGCAGATCGGCAGCGACCGGGATGACGCCGTCCTGCGGCAGCGGCCGACGCGCCAGGCCATAGACGGTCCAGCCCTCAGCCACCAGTACGTTGGCGAGGTTGTAACCGGAAATGCCGGTCACGCCGACAATCAATGCGATGCCCTTACGCATGAGGGGAACTCCTCGATAACAGCCCCGACCAGAGCGCCTGTCCCATGAAATCGAGGCGAATACCGGCTCTGCGGTCAACGGATGGCTGCATGTGGTGTGTCGCATCGCCGGTCTGTGTCCGTCTATACGGATTCGCACACGCAACTGATCGAGCGATCGCACACATGTGGTCTGCGCCAGCACCAAACGTAGGGGGGCAGGATGACACCCTGCTGCTTCGATGTTTGCTGCCCGACCGGCTAAAGTTGCGACCGGTTGCCGGGGTAGCTGCGTGCTGCGACCGGGACGCCTGTCGTCAACGGAGGTGCTCGGCGCCTCAAGTGAGGACACGCGTGTTATCGCCGCTCTGATGTTCCTGTGGGTGCTTTGGCGTCGGATCGGACAGGCCATGCTGAGGGCGGCCTTTGTGCTGAAGGCCGCCACAGTGCCCCCAGAGTGCGCCACCGCGGGTCGGTGAGCTGGCGTGGACCCGGCAACTACGATGCTGGTGGCAGCATCCGGATCGCGACGATCGCGGTATCGATCGCCAGTTCGTCGAGCGTCGCGAGCCGGCAGTGCACATCGCGGCGGAGGCGAGCGTGTTGCGGATATCGTTCAACATACATTCCGACGACGACACCACGTACGCGTCCGGATGACTGCTTCTGTCGGTTGGTCGGAGCGCTCGGTATGATGAAGATCCGCCACCGCCAACCCGTCTTCTTCCTACCATGTGGCGGGCAAACCACTGCTATGGGCGCCAGACGGCGTGGTCTAGCCTGAGGTGGTGGATTCAGGACGATCAGGATGGCGGAGTGGCATGGATGTCTCGGCACCTAGGGCGACACCGGCACCGCTTGCATCGGCCGTCCCCATTGCGGTGGCCTTGCTGCTGGGCGTGGTCGGCTGCGCGTGGTCGCCGGCCCTCGTGTCGTCCGCGACCTATGCGGCCCTTGGTGGAACAGGCCTGGTGAGCCTCATCGGGATCTTGTGGCGGCGTCCGCGCGCGGCGGTGCGGATGCTGATGCTTGCAACCATGGTGCTGGGCTTTGCGCTTACCGGTTGGCATGCGGGTCGGGCATTGCAGTCGCAGTTGCTTCCAGATGACGAAGCGCACGATCTCACGGTCCGTGGCCAGGTGGTCGGGCTGCCCGTGGCCGAGCAGCGGCGCACCCGCTTCCAGTTGCGTGTCGACCGCGATCAGGCGCAGCCGGCGGCAGTGCGTGGCAAGCTGCTGCAACTGGCGTGGTACGACGCCTTCGAGGCGCAGCAGGTCGGGCCACGCGCCGCATTGCGGGCCGGTGCCCGGTGGCAGCTGCGGCTCAAGTTGCGTGCGCCGCGCGGGCTGCGAAACCCGGGAGGGTTCGATGCCGAACGCCAGGCACTGGCGCAACGCATCGCGGCGACCGGCTATGTGCGTGAACCCGGCGCCGCCCATCCGCTTGCCGCGCCACGCGGTGTGGATGCCTGGCGCGATCGCATGTCGCAACGTATCGCTGACCAGGTATCTGGCTCGTCGGCGCCGTATCTGCGTGCGCTGGCACTGGGCGACACCCGCGGTCTTGACGATGCGGCCTGGGCCACCTTGCGCGCGACCGGGCTCAGCCACCTGATCGCGATCTCTGGATTCCATGTCGGCCTTGTCGCCGGCTTTTTCGCGCTGGCGGTCGCCGCGCTGTGGCGATGGCGGCCCGGCCTTGGCCTGGTGATTCCACGCGTTCATGCCGCCGCGCTGGCGGCATTGTTCGGCGCGGCCGCCTACGCCGTGCTCGCGGGGCTGGCGCTGCCCACTGTCCGGACCGTGCTGATGATCGCGGTCGTGGCATTGGCGCGGGTCACGCGGCGACGCGCCACGACCGCGCAGATGCTCGCGCTGGCCTTGCTGGCGGTGCTGCTATGGGATCCGCTGAGCGTGCTGGTGGCCGGCTTCTGGCTCAGTTTTGCCGGTGTCGCCTGGCTGGTGTGGTGCCTGCCATCGGACGACCGCGCCATCGTGCGCGGCTTTCTCTCTGCGCAGGCCGTCGCCACTGTGGGCTTGCTGCCCCTCACCATCAGCCTGTTCGGGCAGGCATCCCTGGTGGGGCCGTTCGCCAATCTGCTGGCCATTCCCTGGTGGACCTTCGTGGTCGTGCCGCTGTGCCTGATCGGCACGGCGCTGGAAGCCCTGCATGCCGGCGCAGGGGTCTGGGCATGGCAACTGGCAAGCTGGTGTTTCGAACTGACCTGGCCCGGTTTTGTCTGGCTCGGGCAGACCACCGCAGCGTTGTGGTGGGTGCCCGAATCCGATGCCATCGCACTGATCGCCGCGTTGCTGGGCGCGTTCTGGCTATTGCTGCCGCGAGGTACCCCTGGCAAGGCCATGGCCTGTCTGCTGTGGTTGCCGCTGCTGTGGCCGGATCGTGCCTTGCCCGTTGCGGGCGAGGCCGACATCGAGGTGTTGGACGTGGGGCAGGGCCTGGCGGTGCTGGTGCGTACCCAGCACCATGCTCTACTGGTGGATACCGGCCCGGCGGTGCGCGATGGCTTCGATGCCGGCGAGCGCGTGGTACTGCCCGCCTTGCATGCACTTGGCGTGCGCCGGCTGGATGCCATCGTGCTAAGCCATGCCGATGCGGATCACGCCGGCGGCTATGCGGCTGTGCGTGCCGGCATGCCGGTCGCGATGACCGCCGCGCCGCCAGGTGCGCCGCTGGATGTCAGTACGCGCTGTCACGCCGGACAGCAGTGGGAGTGGGATGGAGTGCGCTTTCGGGTCCTGCATCCCGGGCCGGCGTTTCCGTACCTGCGCAATCAATCCAGCTGCGTGCTGCGGGTCGAGACACGTTACGCCAGCGCGCTGCTGCCGGGCGATATCGATGCGCTGGTCGAGCAGAGGCTGCTGCGCGACCACGCCCCGCTGTTGCGGGCGGAGGTGGTGATCGTGCCGCACCATGGCAGTGCGGATGGCTCGCATGCCGGCTTGATTGCCGCCAGTGGCACGCGGCTGGCGTTGGTGTCGTCCGGGCACGGCAACCGATTCGGGCACCCGCGGGCGCAGGTGGTGCAGCGTTGGCAGGGCAGTGGCGCCGAAGTGCTCGATACTGCCCAGTCCGGTGCGATCAGGGTCTGGCTGGAAGCGGACGGCTTGCAGGTGCGCGAGCGGCGGCGTTGGCAGCCGCGGCTGTGGGACGCTGCGGAACGGCGGCGGTCGGCTGCTATCCTATCGGCCAGCGAATAGGCGGCCGCGTTGCCGGAGGAATCGAATCGTGTTGGAGCTGGTCAAGGCGGGCGGTTGGCCGATGGTGCCGTTGCTGTTGTTGGGTGTGATCGCGTTGGCGATCGTCCTGGAACGTCTGTGGACCCTGCGCCGCAACGAGGTGACGCCCCCGGGTCTGGGCGAGGAAGTGCGCAACTGGGCCGCACGCGGCAAGCTGGACCCCACCCATATCGAGTCGCTGCGGCGCAATTCGCCGCTGGGCGCCTTGCTGGCGGCCGCGCTGGATGTACGCGGCCGTCCGCGCGATCTGGTCCGCGAACGCATCGAGGACACGGGGCGTCATGTGGTGCACCGCATGGAGCGGTATCTGAACGCGCTGGGCACGATCGCGTCGGCCGGACCATTGCTGGGCCTGTTGGGCACCGTGGTCGGCATGATCCAGATGTTCCTGGGCATCCTCGACCACGGCGTGGGCGATGTGAATCAGCTGGCCGGCGGCATCGGCAAGGCGCTGGTGTGCACCGCCACGGGCATGATCATCGCGGTGCCGGCGCTGATGGCGCACCGGTTCTTCAAGGGGCGCATTGCCGGCTACATCATCGAAATGGAGCAGGAGGCAACGCTGTTGTTGGATACCATGGACGGGCGCGTGGTTGCGCCCACGCCAGCAGCGTCGGGCATCAAGCCTGTCACGGCAAAGGGCTGACGGATGCGCATCGGCAGCGACCGAAACCAGGACGAGCCGCATATCGACCTGGTGCCATTGATTGACGTCATTCTCGTCCTCATCATCTTCTTCGTGGTGACCACGACCTTCGACGCACGTTCCACGCTGCAACTGCAGTTGCCGACCGCCAGCGACCAGAACACCAGCGCGCCGCCGCGCTCGCTCAGCGTGCTCGTCAATGCCGACGGGCACTACTTCATCAACGATCAGGAAGTGCTGCGCTCGGATGTCGATTCCCTGAAGCAGACCATCGCCCAGCTTGCCGGCGATGACCGCGAACAGACGGTGCTGATGCGCGCCGATGCGCGCACGCCGTACCAGGCCGTGGTCACTGCGCAGGACGCGCTGGGCCAGCTCGGCTTCCGGCGCATCGCCATCGCCACCGCTCCGCAGACCGGCAGCGGCGGCAACACCAGCAAGAACGGAACCCGCCAGTGACCACCCCCAACGACCGCCCGGCGCCAGTTTCGTCCTGGCGCACGTACCGTCGCCTGTTGGCCTTCGCCAGGCCCTATCGGCTGTTGTTGATCGGCGCGCTGATCGCCGCACTGGTGGAGGCGGCAGGCACCACCGGCTTCCTGGCGTTGATGAAGCCGATCACCGACGAGACCTTCATCTACAAGAATGCCGAAGTCAGCCGCTGGCTGCCGGTGCAGATCATCCTGCTGTTCGTGGTGCGTGGCGTTGCCGGCTACATCACCGATATGGCGATGGGCAAGTCCGCGCGCAGCATCGCGCGCGATCTGCGGGTCAAGGTGATGTCCAAGTATCTGCGTCTGCCGGGTTCGCGCTTCGATGCCGAGCCGGTACCCTCGATGCTGATCCGCCTGGGCTCGGATTCGGATCAAGTTGCGCAGGCGGCCGTGGACGCGGTCAAGGTGATGATCCAGCAATCGCTGCAGGTGATCGGCGCGTTGGCGCTGATGCTGTGGCATAGCTGGCAGGTCACGCTGACCATCGTGGTGCTGGCGCCGGTGCTGGCCTGGGTGATGGACAAGGTGGCGCGGCGCTATCGGCGCATCAGCCACAGCATCCAGGAGAGCGGCGCGCACTTGCTGCAGGCGGCCGATCAGACCTTGTCCAGCCACCAGGAGGTCAAGATCTACGGTGCCCAGCAGACCGAGATGGAGCGTTACGGCGCGCTGGCCGACCGCAACCTGCGCCTGGCGATGAAGGTCGAATCCACCCGCGGCATTTCCACCGCCACGGTGCAGATGATCGGCGCGATCGGCCTGTCGGCGCTGCTGTTCGTGGCCGGTGCGCAAGCCCTGGCCGGGCGCCTGACCGCAGGCGATTTCGTGGTGTTGATGACCTCGATGCTGACGATCATCCCGGGCCTCAAGCAGCTCACCAATGTGCAGAACATGGTGCAGCGCGGCCTGGCCTCGGCCGAGCGGCTGTTCTCGGTGCTCGACAGCCCGGACGAGCCCGACCAGGGCACGTTGCCGTTGACACGCGCCAAGGGCCTGATCGAATTTCGCGGCGTGACCGCGCGCTATCCGGAACAGGTGAACCCGGCCCTGGCCGATGTCAGCTTCGTCGCCCAGCCCGGTACGGTCACCGCGATCGTTGGCCGTTCCGGCAGCGGCAAATCCAGCCTGATCAAGCTGATCCCGCGGTTCTACGAGGCCGAGGCAGGGCAGATCCTGCTCGACGGGCATCCGGTGCAGGCCTACTCGCTGGCCGACCTGCGTCGCCAGATCGCGCTGGTCGGCCAGCAGGTGATGCTGTTCGACGGCAGCATTGCCGACAATGTCGCCTATGGCGAAATGCGCAATGCCGATGCCGGGCAACTGGAGCGCGCCATCCTCGGTGCCAACGCCATGGAATTCGTCGCGCAGTTGCCTGAGGGCCTGCAGTCGCCTGTCGGCGCCAAGGGTGGGCGCTTGTCCGGCGGCCAGCGCCAGCGCCTGGCCATCGCACGCGCGATGCTCAAGGACGCGCCGATCCTGATCCTGGATGAGGCCACCGCTGCACTGGACAACGAATCGGAGCGGCTGGTGCAGGACGCCTTGCACAAGCTGATGCCCGACCGCACCACGCTGGTGATCGCACACCGCCTGTCCACCATCGAGCACGCCGATCAGGTCCTGGTGATGGACCAGGGCCGCATCGTCGAGCGCGGCACCCACACCGAATTGCTGGCGCAGGGCGGGTTGTATTCGCATCTGCACGGCATGCAGTTTCGCGAACGTCAGGCATGAGCAAGCGTGGCGCCCGCACGCCGGGCTATTGGTACGACTGCACTCCGATTCCGCTGCCGGCACGCCTGTTGGCACCGATCTACGGCGCGGCGATTGCAGTACGGCGCGGCCTGTATCGTCGCGGCTGGCGTAAGCGGCATGGCGTACCGGTGCCGGTGATCGTGGTCGGCAACGTCACTGCGGGCGGCACCGGCAAGACGCCGCTGACCATCGCGCTGGTGTCCAAGCTGCAGGAAGCCGGTTGGACCCCTGGCGTGGCCAGCCGTGGCTATGGTCGCGACGACGCAGGCACCGCCCGCTGGGTCGACGCGGACACGCCGGTGGCACTGGGGGGCGATGAGCCTGTGTTGATTGCCTGGAAGACCGGTGCACGCGTCCGCGTGGACGGCAACCGTGTGGCGGCTGCACGCGCCCTGGTCGAAGCGGGGTGCGACATCATCGTCTGCGACGACGGGCTGCAGCACTACCGGCTGGCCCGCGATGTGGAAATCGAAGTGGTCGATGGCCAGCGCCGCTATGGCAATGGCCGCCTGCTGCCTGCCGGGCCGCTGCGCGAACCGGCTGCACGCGCGCAGGAGTGCGACTTCCGCGTGATCAATCTCGGTCAGGCCAGCGCGACTGCCGCGCCGCAGGCGCCAGCCGATGCCGGTTTCGGCGAATGGCAGATGCGGCTGAGCATCGACAGCGTGCAGCCGATGGATGGCAAGCGGGCACAACCATTGAGCATAGTGGCCGGGCAACGCGTGCATGCGGTTGCCGGTATCGCCAATCCGGAACGCTTTTTCGCCATGCTGCGCGCACGCGGCATCGGGGTCGTGCCGCATGCATTCCCCGACCATCATGTCTACACGGCAGCGGATTTCAGTTTCGGTAGCCGCCTGCCGGTATTGATGACCGAGAAGGACGCGGTGAAATGCCGTCCGTTCGCCGACGAGTGGCTGTACAGCGTGCCGCTCAAGGCCGAGCTGCCTGCCGCGTTCTGGGTGAGTCTGCTGGACCGCCTGGACAGGCTGGCCAGTCGTGGTCGCGACTGACAGGTGTTCTGGCGTCACGCCGGGCCGCGCTGTTTCCATGTGCAACGGCATACGGCACCCTGGCAGGGGCGCGGTTCCGACCGCAACAATGCAAGGCGATCAGGAAATAAGCAGGCGCCCGTAGGGCGCCTTTTTATTGTTGGATTGGCAGCATTCGCGGCCAGTCAGAAGCGGTAATTCAGCGACAGCCACCAATTGCGGCCCGGACCCGCATAGCCCTGGTCCCAGTATAGGCTGTTGATATACGTGCGATCGGTGAGGTTGTTGATATTGAGCGTCGCATTGAACTGCGGCGTGATTTCATAGCTGGCCATCACCCCGATCAGCGCATAGCTCGGCTGCCGGATGATGCCAGGGCCGCTGTCCTGCACGCGCGTGATGGCTTCCTGCCAGCGCACATTAGCGCCAAGCTTGAGTTGTTCAAGCCCTGGAACACGGTAGGTGGTCGCGAGCTTGGCCATGCGCCGCGGCACGTAAGTGCGCACGTTTTCGCCGTTATCGCCCTCAAGACTCAGCTGCGTGTAGCTGGCGCTCAACTGCCAGGAGTCGCCCAATTGCCCGGCCACCTCGGCTTCATAGCCGGTGGAGGTGGCGTCGATGCCCCGATAGACCAGCAATGCCCCTACGTTGCCATCGCTCTCTGCGGTGTTGTCCTGCTTGGCGCGGAACAGGGCGAACGCCGCGTTGATGCGGCCGTCCAGCCATTGCCCCTTGATGCCCAGTTCGGCATTGTTGCCGGTGATGGGATCGAGCACGTTCAGATTGCGATCCAGTTCTGTCTGCGGATTGAAGATCTCCGCGTAGCTGGCATACAGCGCGTAATTCGGATCGAAGGCGTAGACCGCGCCCACGAAGGGCAGGGTCTGGTTGCTGTCGTAGCGGTGCTGTAGGCCGTAGTTGGTGCCGTTGCTCTCCACCTGGGTCTGGTTGACGCCGGTGATCACCTTCAGTCGATCGCCCAGACTCCAGCGCGCAGTGACATAGGCAGTGCGCCTTGTCATGTCGAAAGCAGCGCCGTCGGCCCCTGCGTCGAACGCCGGCTTTGGATAATTGCCGGTCCAGTC
Organism: Xanthomonas cassavae CFBP 4642; assembly: GCF_000454545.1. Classification (NCBI taxonomy): domain Bacteria; kingdom Pseudomonadati; phylum Pseudomonadota; class Gammaproteobacteria; order Lysobacterales; family Lysobacteraceae; genus Xanthomonas; species Xanthomonas cassavae. Next base: position 2,636,733 of record NZ_CM002139.1, on the reverse strand, counting down.
TTCCAGGCGCGGCAGCGCGTTGCCGATGCCGCGTCCGTACAGCGACAACTGCTCGGTGTCGAGCGTGCCCCAGTTCACGCCAACCACCAGGTCGTGGCGTCTGCCCCCGAGCGCGAAGGTACCGGAGACATAGACATCGGCGAACTTCTGCGACTCGCTGCTGTCGTAGTACGAAGGGTAGGCGAACAGGCCAAGGCCGGTCTGGCGGTCGGGTTGGCCGTACACATAGAACAGGTCACCCTCGGTCTCGAAGCGGCGATAGTTCAACGATCCCTTCAGCGACCAGTCGCCGCCGAGCGCCTGCTGCACTTCCAGGAAAACGCGCTTGTCGGTGCTGCTCCAGTGGCTCCAGTCGGTGGAAGTGCTGGTCGAGCGATCGTAGCGAGCCTGGGTGCCGTCGCTGTAATACAGCGGCAGCGCGCCCCACATTCCGCCCCGCGGTGCATTGTCCTGATAGCTGGCGCCGACCGTCAGCAGCGTGCTGTCGGTCAGATCCGCCTCCAGCACGCCGTAGAAGACTTTCTTGTCGACCCAATAGCGGTCCAGATAGCTGTCGCCTTCCTGCCAGGCGCCCACCGCACGCCCGCGCACGCTACCGGACTGGTTGAGCGGGCCGGAGACATCGGCATCCACGCGGTAGCTGGACCAGGAGCCGCCACTGAGTGTCACCGCGCCGGCCAGCGCATCGGTGGGGCGCTTGCGCACGAAATTGAGGGTCGGCGGGGATTCGTGTAAAAAACAGCCAAAAATGAGCTAACTTTTTGTCGGAAAAGGGTTTTCGAGAAGTTCTACCGCCCCTCTGCACAGGCCTCGCGCTGAATTGGAATTTGACCGACTCGACGCGGTGGGTAGCCTCCTCTAGCGCGTGGCCGTACTGGTCGTGGACGTGGCCCCGCCGATCATGACGCCTGCGGCGGCATCGACCCCATAGCAGCCTCGCACACCGACCTCCCCCCATCTCCCGGATCCACATTCCACTGAATAACGTGGTGTTTACACACGGCAGCACATTTACCCACGAAGTCCAGGCACGTTGTATAGTTTTCAGCTTCGCCCGATCACTAGGCACAGTTTCGCCAGTCCAAAGAGTTTTTCGCTTGGCGAAAGCAGGTTTACGCTTTTCGTGAGAAGTTAGCAGCCCGCACTCTCGAGTAGGAGTTCTTATATGGGATGCTTCAACGTCACAGGTGCCAGTGGGAAGGCGAGCGAATATGTTGTCGAGCAACACGCTGGTCGGACCACGAATGAGCAAGCGACGCAAGAGTCGGCGACTCATCGGGAGACACAGGGTGTATTGC
>NZ_CM002139.1:2480004-2635335 GCF_000454545.1 Xanthomonas cassavae CFBP 4642 | reverse complement strand
TATTGCTACCGCGCCGTTGGGTCGTGGAGCGCAGTTTCGGCTGGGTCAATCGATTCCGACGCCTGGCCCGTGATTACGAACGCCTGCCGGAAACCCTGGCTGGACTCCACTTCGTCGTCTTCTCCATTCTCATGCTTGGAAATGCCGCGTCTCTACTTCAAAGTTCATAACACGCTCTAGTGTCGGATAGTGCCGTAGCAAACGATAGGCCTCTTGCCGCACCTCCTCGGGAACAGCCTTGTTACCAGCAAGCTCTTTCAGAAACGCGCCCGCTTGCAAGACATTGCGGGTGCGTTCGTCAGGTAGGGTCATCGCTACTGCTTCCGAAAATAAAGAGACCTTAGCTTACTGCGCTGACAAGAAGTGTGCCCACCATCGGTTAGGAAGTGAATCGCGCAGAGCTCCCTACAGCCTGCAAGCCTAAAAGGCGATCGCGTGTCTCATGACCCAGCGTCGTGAATCGACTCTTGGCAGCGCGAGTCGCTCCTACGCATTCTTGGCCTCGTAGCGGCAGCCACAATCACTCGGTGCATCATCTCAAGTCGCAGGAAAGCCATGCCCGGGCAGGCCTCTGGCATGGCAGAGACCGTGAGGGTAAAGTTCGTAGCCACTACGGAGTCACGCGTACTACGAATGAAAATCCGTGCGGCTGCCGACGCCAGTGGATGCCACCCGGAGACGATCCGCTACTACGAGCGGATCGGCCTGCAGCCGCGCTCGGGCAATTGCGACTGGGTCTATGGCCGGGCCGACATTGCACGATCGCGTTTGGCCGACCTGCAGCGCATGACCACCGAGCAGGAACGGGGGATCGCCAGTTGCGATGGCGAACCGCGAGCTGGATGCACCATCCTCTCGACCCTGCGTCAGTCGGCCTCTGTGGAGACCACGCGCCAGTGACCGAACTGGATCGCTATCTCGATGCGGCCACGCGCCAGAACACGGTGCGCAGCTACGCGTCGGCGCTGCGGCACTTCGAGGTCGAATGGCAAGGGCACCTCCCAGCCACACCTGACAGCGTGGCGCGGTACCTGGCCGCGCATGCGCAGACGCTGGCAACCAGTACCCTTCGCCACCGGTTGGCTGCCATTGCCTCTTGGCACCGCGACCATGGATTTGTCGATCCCACCCGGTCGCCACTGGTGCGTAAGGTGCTCAAAGGCATCCAGACCCTCCACCCAGGCCAGGTCAAGCAAGCGGCTCCGCTTCAGATTCGGCGGCTGGTCGAACTCGATGATTGGCTGGCCGCAGCAATCGCTGCGGCATATGCCCGGCGCGACGGAGCGGCGGCGCTGCGCAATCACCGGGACCGAGCGCTGGTTCTGCTCGGGTTCTGGCGGGGCTTCCGTGGCGATGAACTCCTGCGTCTGGACGTGGCCCATCTCACGCTGGTACCGGGACAGGGGATGAACTGCTTCCTGCCATGCAGCAAGGGCGATCGGCAGGCAGCCGGAGTCACCTACAAAGTGCCGGCGCTGTCGCGGTTGTGTCCAGTGGAAGCAACCCAGGCGTGGCTGCAGGCGGCCAACGTGCACGAAGGGCCGGTATTTCGGGCGATCAACCGCTGGGGCCAGGTGAGCGCCGAAGGCCTCCATCCCAACAGCTTGGTGCGCTTGTTACGCGAGCTACTGACCAGTGCTGGCTTTGCCGATGCTGGACTCCACAGCAGCCATCGCTGCGTCGCGGCTTTGCCAGCTGGGCCAACGACCAAGGTTGGGACATGAAGGCGTTGATGGAGTACGTCGGCTGGCGCGATGTGCAGTCGGCCATGCGTTACCTGGACGGGCGTGACCCGTTTGCACGTGACCGCATTGAAGCGAGCCTGCCCGGTCCAACTGCGCCAGCACCAGCGATGGCACTGCCGGCGCCAGAGGGCAAATCCGCACTGCAGCTGCGCCTACGTATGGTGCTGACCCCGTTTGGCCGCGCCGGCCGCAGCGCGTTCAAAGCCCGGGGCCGGATCGAAGAGATTTGCTTGGCCCCGTTCCAAGCTGTGCGTCTAAGGCAACGCTGATCAAGTCGGTCCCTATCGGAGAAAATATGCCCCTTCCTTCAAATCGGAACGACCGATGAAACAGCAGACATTGGCGATGGCGGCCGATCAGGGCANTGGAAGGACGGCTGATCGTAGATCCAAGTGCGTCATGAGCCGGATCGGCCAGTTCGCTGGCCGTTGCGACTACTTGATCAGCGTTGCCCTAAACGCCGCCAACAGCGAGTACCAGTTGACTGTTCCTACCGATCCCGACCGGGATCTGGATGAAATCCTGGCCACGTTGCTCGATGACATGCACCGCATGGCCGATACACACCAGTGTTTCCTGGAAGCGTCTTTCAGTACAGACGACGGCCGGCACTGGGACTGATCCCCCCCTCACAACCTCCAGATCCAATGGCTACCCTTCACGAGACCGCCTACCCGCGACTGAAGCCTGATCCCACCGCCAAGGAACTGGAGGAGATTTATACCCCGACCTCCGCTGAGATTGCATTCTCCAAACAGCTAACCACCCAGCTAGGCCCGCAACTGGCGGTGCTGATTCATCTCAAGCTCTTCCAGCGCTTGGGGTACTTCACGCTATTGGCCGAAGTACCCAAGCGGATCCAGCAGCACATCGCCAAGGCCACCCGTCTCGGGCGCGTACTGGACACCGACCAGCTCGAACGCTGTGACACCTCAGGCAGCAAGCGCCGGCACATGCCGCAGCTTCGGCAGTTCATTGGGGTACGTCCCCTGGATAAATCGGGCTTGGCCTGGCTTGACACGGTGGCCACTGCCGCCGCCCAGACCAAGCACACCATCCCTGATATCGTGAACGTCCTACTCGAAGAACTGGTGCACCACCGCTACGAACTACCTGCCTTCCGCACTCTGGAATTGGCCGCCATCGGGGCGCGTGAGCGGGTCAATCTGGGCTACTACCGCAGCATCAGCCACGCGCTGACGCCGGCCACGCGCAAGCTCATTGACGAACTGTTGCGTGCACCGGAAAGGTCCAGATTTACTGGCTGGCAATCGCTCAAGCGCGAGCCTGGCCGGCCGACCAACAAGGAGGTACGGTTCTATCTGCAGCACATTCGCATGCTCCAACAGTTGGCCGACCAGCTACCTCCCATTGATGTGCCGGTGCCCAAGCTCAAGCAATTCCGTGCAATGGCTCGTGCGTATGACGCCAGCGAGTTGGCCGAATTGGCATCGGACAAGCGCTATGCGCTGGCCACCATCTTCATTCGCGCCCAGCATGCCAAGACTCTGGATGACGCAGCCGAATTGTTCATTAAGCAGGTGCGTGGGCTGGAGAACACCGCGCAGCAGAAGCTGCTGGCCTACCAGCTCGAACACGCCGAGCGGGCCGATTTTCTCATCGGCCAGCTCAGGGAAATCCTGCAGGCCTATCAGCTCGACGGCAGCGATAGTCAGCGCGTGGACGCCATCGACAATAGCCTGGAAGCAGAAGTATCGACCTTGCTCGCCGAATGCGAAGAGCATATGGCCTACGCAGGGAAAAACTACTTGCCTTTCATGCTGCAGCCCTATGGCGCGGTCAGGCCGCTGCTGCTCAATGGGCTGGAGCTGATGAATCTACGGGCAACCAGCCACGATGCCGGCATGGAGCCGTTGATCGCAGCCGTGCTGTCACTGCGCAACCAACGGCGGGAGCTGATCGAGGTTGCCTCCCTGGGCCTGGACCCGAAGAAGGATTTTGACTGGATGTCCAAGCTCTGGCATCAGCACGTGTTCGGCAAGCGTGCCAACGCAGCCGGCGCCGGCTGGATGCACCGGAAGTATTTTGAGCTGGCCGTGCTGGTGCAGGTCAAAGACAAGCTGAAGTCCGGAGATCTCTTCATTCCCAGCAGCGAGCGCTTCGACGACTACCGCGAGTAGATGGTCGATGAAGCCACCTTGGCCCAGGAACTCGAAGCCTATGGTCAGGTGTCAGGCCTGCCCACCGACGCCGAGTCGTTCGTGGCCGGATTACGCGCACAATTGACCGCGTTGGCCGATGAGGTCGACGCGCGCTTCCCGGAGAATGTGCACGCGGACATCCTGGAAGGACGCTTGGTACTGCGGAAGGGGCAACGCGCCGAGGTCTCGAGTGCCATTGCCACCGTGGATCGTCTCATCGCCGAACGACTCCCGGAGTCCAGCATCGTCGATGTCTTGATCGACGCCAGCCAATGGCTGGATCTGCACCGCTTCTTCCGTCCGATTGCCGGCACCGAGAGCCAGGTTGAGGATCTCCCCCGACGGGTGATCACCACGCTGTTTTGCTATGGCTGCAACCTGGGACCGACGCAGACGGCGCGGTCGATCAAGGGCTTTAGCCGGCGACAGGTCGCTTGGCTCAACCTCAAATACGTGACCGAGGATGTGCTTGAGAAGGCCATTGTAGAGGTCATCAATACCTAGAACAAATTCGACCTGCCGGGCTATTGGGGCAGTGGAAAGAGCGCGTCAGCAGATGGCACCAAGTGGAGCGTCTACGAGGACAACCTCCTGTCGGAGTACCACATCCGCTACGGAGGCTACGGCGGCATCGGCTACTACCACGTGTCCGATAAATACGTGGCGCTGTTCAGCCACTTCATTCCCTGCGGCGTGCACGAGGGCATCTACATCCTCGACGGCCTGTTGGCCAACGCTTCCGACATCCAGCCTGAGATCGTCCACGGCGACACGCAGGCCCAAAGCTATCCGGTCTTTGGCTTGGCTCACATGCTAGGCATCCAGCTGATGCCCAGGATCCGAAACATCAAAGATCTGACATTCTTCCGGCCTGAGCCGGGAAGAGCTTACAAGAACATCCAGGCCCTGTTTGGGGACACTATAGACTGGCAACTGATCGCCACCCATTTTCACGACATGCTGCGGGTGGTGATCTCAATCCGTTTGGGCAAGATCACCGCGTCCTCGATCCTGCGGCGGCTTGGCACCTACAGCCGGAAAAACAAGCTCTACTTCGCCTTCCGGGAGCTGGGCAAGGCCGTCAGGACGCTGTTTTTGCTGCGCTACATCGATGACAACGAGATTCGCAAAACGATTCATGCCGCGACCAACAAGAGCGAAGAGTACAACGGCTTCGTGAAATGGGTCTTCTTTGGCAGCCAAGGGATCATTGCTGAGAACGTCCAGCGCGAGCAGCGCAAGATCATCAAGTACAGCCAGTTGGTGGCGAACATGATCATCCTCCACAACGTGGAGGGCATGAGCCGGACGTTGGCTGAGATGCGGAAGGAGGGGGTTGAGTTAACGCCCGAGATCCTGGCCGGTCTGTCGCCTTATCGGACCAGCCACATCAATCGCTTCGGCGATTACCATCTCGACCTTGATAGAGAAGTGGCGCCTCTGAGCTACACAGCGAAAGTCCTTGAACTGGCTCCATAGAAGGAGAGGTCCGCCACGCCAAAAATATGAAATCAAACTCAGGTCTTCGCTGTGCATTCAATCCAGCGCCAATCTAAGGATGGTCTGATCAACGCAGCCGGAAAACGAAACACGCCACATCCGCCGCGCTGAGGGCGCTCAAACCCCCGGTTTTTTGCCGTTTTCGGCACGTTTTCGNTGTTGTACTCCGCGTCGCCGAAGGTCAGTTGCATCGTCATCGTCCTGGTGCCTCTGTGCGATTGTCGCAGGATCAGGGGGAGTTGTTCAGAGTTTCCTTAGAAAATTTGCGCGAAGTCGCGCAAATCGAAGCCGCTCCGGGAATCTTCCGCTGGGATAGGTGGTGATCTGAACTAGTTCGGCGAGATCCTGCGACTAAAGTATGCCGCGCGGGCAGATAGGCGCATTCTGCATGTTCAGAAGCTGGGGAGAGATCCGTCACGGGTGTTAATTATTATTTCTTTCAAATCAGTCACTTAGGAAGTTTTTGGCCCAAGCCGTAATGATTCCCTGCCGACCCTCAACCTGCAGGCGCTCGCGGCGAAGGTGAGTCGGTGGGAAGAAACTGCGCTGATTAAACTTTGCCGCTCTCGTGGCTGGTTGCCTTCGATATGGGCCGACCAGGACGACGCCAGCCTGCTGCAGTGGCTGGCGCGCGAGCTGGCGCATGGCGATGCACAGCGACACTACCTGCCAATGGCGATCACCGTGCCGGTCCATCCATTTGCCGCCGCGCAGCCGCTGGCGCCCCGGTCGGCAAGCGACGCGTTACTGGGATGGCAAACGCTGCTTTCCGCAGACATGGTGACATGCATCACCGTGCCGGGCGATCACCACACGATGCTTCAAACGCCTCATGTGGCTACGTTGGGGGCGGTCATCAGCCAGCAATTGGAGGCCAGTCCGCCATTGCCGCCGCGCGGTCCGCAACGCTACGTGCCCTTGACCCGCATCCAGACCGGCACCCAGCAGCAGTCATCCGTGGTGTGCGTACCCGGAGCGGCTGACAACGTTGCTGGATTCGTCAATCTTGCCGCCGCGCTGGGCGATGCCTGGCCGGTCTACGGTCTGCAGCCACGCGGATTGCAGGGCGACCCGCTACCGCATGGCACTGTCGAGTCCGCTGCGGCTGCCTATGCTCAGTCGATGATCAACGAGCTTCCCAACCGTCCAATCCATCTGCTCGGGCACTCGTTTGGCGGCTGGGGCGCCTTCGACCTGGCCCGCCAGCTGGCTGCACATGGGCGCACCGTCGCATCGCTGACGCTGCTCGATTCCGAGGCGCCCGGCGGTGATGGCATGGCCGGCAGGTCCTACACCGCCCCCGCGGTCCTCGAACGCCTGATCGAGTCGTGCCAACGCGCTCCAGAGTCCAGCGGGTGCGGTGTCAGCGATTGAACGGGCCGCACTATGGCGCACTCGCAGGGGCGGGCAACAGTCGGGCGTTTACGCGCTATCGCTGTTCTTGCACGGCAGCAGTCACCAGACTCGGTAGGTGACGAGCGTTTGCGCATCGACCCAACCGAAGCCGACATGGCACAGATGGCCGGCTGGAAGCGACTGGCAGAGCGATTCGCCAAGCCTTAGCTGGAGACAACCGGCCGCCACGTCCACGCCCGTCAGCTGCGCTGCCGAGAAGTCGAAGTACCGTCCGACAGCCGGGAAACTCGCCTTGAACAGGCTTTCCTTCGCCGAAAAAACCAGCGTCAGCAATGCATCCAGCGCCAATTCGCCGGCATCGTGGAGCCTCTGCAACAGGGCCAGTTCCGACGCATTGATCACCGTCGCCTGCAGGGCCTTTTGGGCATCGGGACTTGCCAGGGGTTCCAGATCGATGCCGATTCCACGCCACCGATCGGCAGGCGCGACGGCGGAAATGGCTAACCGGTGGGTATGGCTGATGCTGCCCACGGCAGTTGCCGGCCATACCGGCTCGCGTGCGTCACCGCTCGCGATCTGCACGGTGTCGGGGTGAATGACCAGTCCTTGCTGATGCAACGCGTGGCGCGCGGCGAGTCTGCCGAAAAAGTATTCGGCTTGGCGCTTGCGAACGCTGCGGCCGATCGCAGGCGGGCAGGCGATGCCGCCGCGTGCGAACGCATCGGGCAAGAACTGATCAGCGGCAAAGTCCATTACCTGGACAACCAGGTGCTCGCCTGCAGGGCAGGGCAGGGCAGACTGCCAGTGCGCCTGCAGTCCAGGCACAGCAATATCGTAGGCAGTGCATTTCGGCGATACCCGCTCTATCAGCACGGCGGCTGCTGGCGCAGGGCATGCGTGTCGGCCAAGGTCGGCAGGGCTCTGCGCTCGTTCGATTTCGCTTTCGTCATCCCCGTCATCTCTGCAGCGCCACGTTGGTCGCGCTTTCTCGGCAGCGCCCAATAACGACTGACAAAACCACTGCGGCCATGCCAGGCGGGCGCGTCCGGTGTTCGGTGCGGCATGTACCACGCGCCCGCTGCGGTCCTGGGCGCGTTGTCCACACCCAGCTGAGAACCACTCGCTACGTTCCATTGAGCCGCTATGAATCTGTGCCCGGGGCGGGGGTCGAACCCGCATAGCCTCACAGCTGAGGGATTTTAAGTCCCTTGCGTCTACCAATTTCGCCACCCGGGCATGGCGATAGCGTGCCTGATTGCGCGGCGATTGTGAATCTCCAGACGAAGATCGCGCCCACTGCCGGTCCGAGTCCCGCGTGCGCTATGCTGCCGCCGCACAGCTGCGCGGCAACCGGTCGCGCGATCCCGAGGAATTGCATGTCCGGCACCACGCCTGTCCAACCGCAGCACGCACGCATCGCCGTCATCGGGCTGGGCTATGTCGGCCTGCCACTGGCCGTGGCGTTCGGCGAGCAGCGCGACACCCTGGGTTTCGACATCGATGCGCAGCGGGTTGCGCAGCTACGCGAAGGGCACGATGCCACGCTGGAACTGGACGATGGCGAACTGGCTGCGGCCACTCAGCTGCGCTATAGCGCAGTTGCCGAAGACCTTTCGACGTGCAGCATCTTTATCGTCACCGTGCCGACGCCGATCGACAGTTTCGAACAACCGGATCTGAAGCCGTTGCGCAGCGCCACCACGTTGATCGCCGCCGCGCTCAAGCCGGGCGATCTGGTGATCTACGAATCGACCGTCTATCCGGGCACCACCGAAGAAGTCTGCGTGCCGTTGCTGGAAGCGGTGTCCGGCCTGCGCTTCAACACCGATTTTTGCTGTGGCTACAGTCCGGAGCGGGTCAACCCGGGCGACCGGCAACGCCGGCTGCGCGCTATCCGCAAGATCACGTCCGGCTCCACGCCGCAGGCAGCCGATGCGGTCGACGCGCTGTATACGAGCATCATCACTGCCGGCACCTGGCGTGCGTCGTCGATGCGGGTGGCCGAAGCGGCCAAGGTGGTGGAAAACATCCAGCGCGACGTCAACATCGCGCTGGTCAACGAGCTGGCATTGATCTTCGACAAGCTCGGCATCGACACGCTCGATGTCCTGGAAGCGGCAGGCACCAAATGGAATTTCCTGCCGTTCCGCCCCGGCCTGGTCGGCGGGCATTGCATCGGGGTGGACCCGTACTACCTGATGCACAAATCCGAAAGCGTGGGCTACCACCCCGACCTGATCCACACCGCGCGGCAAGTCAACAATCGTGTGGGCCGGCATGTGGCCGAGCGGGTCTGCGGCATGCTGGCGATGCGCGGCGTTGCGCTCGCGCAGGCGAGGGTGCTGGTATTGGGCGCCACTTTCAAGGAAAACTGCCCGGACCTGCGCAACAGCCGTGCGCTGGAGCTGGTGCAATTGCTGCAGGCGGCAGGCGTGCAGGTCGACACCTGCGATCCCTGGGCCGACCCTGCAGAGGCGCTGCTGCATGCCGGCGTGCAGTTATGCGAAGGCCCGGAGGAGGGCGCCTACGACGCCGTCGTGCTGGCGGTGGCGCATGCGCAATATCGCGACTACGACGTCCAGCGCATTGCTGCGCTGGGCAAGCCGGGTACGGTGGTCTACGACGTCAAATCGGTGTGGCCGCGCGTGGCCGTCAGTGATCGGCTGTAATCTGATTGCCGTGCTGCTTTAGCCACTCGATCGCACCAAACGCAGCGCGACGCCCGCTGGCGAAGCAGGCGGTCAGCAGGTAGCCGCCGGTTGGTGCTTCCCAGTCCAGCATTTCGCCGGCACAGAACACGCCTGGCCGTGCAAGCGCCATCAACTGCGCGTCCAGCGCTTCCAATTCCACGCCACCGGCCGAGCTGATCGCCTCTGCGAGCGGGCGCGGCCGCAGCAGGCGCAGCGGCAATTGCTTGAGCGTGCGTGCCACCAACGCCGTATCGTTGCCGGCTTGTTTGCCGAGCAGTTCATAGACCAGCGCGGCCTTGACGCCCTCGATACCGATCTGGCGGCGCAGATGTTCGCTGAAACTGCGCCCCTTGCGCGGCCTGGCCAACTCGGCGTCAACGCGCTCCAGCGAACGGTCGGGTAGCAGATCCAGCGCCAGTTCCGCCACGCCATGCACATCGATCTGCGTACGCAGATCGGCCGCGATCGCATAGATCAGGCTGCCCTCGATCCCGGTCTCAGTGATCACGCATTCGCCTTGCAGCGCGTGCTGCACGCCCGCGCTGTCGCGCCAATGCGCGACCACCGGTTTGAGCGGTGCGCCCGCATGCCGTTGCGCGAAGTGCGCACTCCAATCGAGATCGAAGCCGCAGTTGGACGGCACCAAGGGGCGCACGGCGATGCCGTGCTGCTGCAGCGGGGCCTGCCAGGCGCCGTCGGAGCCGAGCTGCGGCCAACTGCCGCCACCCAGTGCCAGCACCGTTGCATCCGCGTGGAGATCGAGAGTGCCGCTGGGTGTGGAAAATCGCAGCGCACCGTCAGCGTTCCATCCCAGCCAGCGATGCTGCACGTGAAAGGCAACGCCCTGATCCTTGAGTCGGCGCACCCAACCGCGCAGCAGTGGTGCGGCCTTGCGATCGATCGGAAACACCCGCCCGGAGCTGCCGACATAGGTCTCCACGCCCAGCTCGCGCGCCCAGCCGCGCAATGCGTCGGCATCGAATTCCTGCAGCCACGCCGCCACCGCTGGCGTGCGCTCACGGTAGCGCTGGGCGAACAGTGGCATCGGATCGGAGTGGGTGAGATTGAGCCCACCCTTGCCGGCGATCAGGAATTTGCGCCCCACCGAGCCTTTTGCCTCGTACAGATCCACGGCGATCCCGGCAGTGCACGCCACTTCGGCAGCCATCAATCCTGCAGACCCGCCGCCAATGACCGCCAGCCGCGGTCTGCTCGCATCCATCATCACTGTCGCACTCAGCGCGGCTGCACGCCGAGCAATTCCACATCGAACACCAGCGAAGCGCCCGGCGGTATGACGCCGCCTGCGCCGTTGTCGCCGTAGCCGTAGTCCGGCGGGATCATCAAGGTCCGCTTGCCGCCCACGCGCATACCGGCCACGCCATCGTCCCAACCGCGGATCACCTGGCGGCCACCCAGCACGAACTGAAACGGTTCGGCGCGGTCCAGCGAGCTATCGAACTTCTTGCCGTGTTTGTCGGCGGCTTTTTCGTCGTACAGCCAGCCGGTGTAATGCACCGTTACCAGGGAACCGGGCGTGGCCTCTGCGCCGGTACCGGCAGTGCGGTCGATCCGCTCGAAGCTGGCGATGGTGCCACCGGAGGGCGGCAGGGCGGGCGCACAACTGGCAAGCAGCAGGGCGGCACAGAGCGTCAGCTTAAGGCGCATGGGCATGTCCATGAAGGAAGACGGCCATTATCGCACCTGGCTCCCGTTATCATCGCCCCATGGCCAAGCTGCTGCTCAACCTGCGCAATGTTCCCGATGACGAAGCCGACGAGGTGCGGGCGTTGTTGCGCGAGCAGCTCATGCCGGTCTATGAAACCCGGCCCAGCAACTGGGGCATTTCCGCAGGCGGCATCTGGCTCAGTGACGACGCCGACTATCCGCGTGCCAAGGCGGTGCTGGATGCCTATCAGGCCCAGCGCGGCGCGATTGCCCGCGCACAGCGCCAGGAAGCCATCGCCGCGGGCACTGCAGAAACCTTCGGTGCATTGCTGCGCAAGCGCCCGGTGTTCGTGATCGCCACATTGCTGGGCATGCTGATCGTCGCATCCTTGGTGTTGCTGCCGTTCCTGCTGCTGCGCGGCTGACCGCCGCCAGCTGTAGCGTCAGTGCCCAAAGTCGCTCGCTGCGTCTCGCAGCCGGGTGCGCAATGGCATGCAGCAGCGGGCGCAATCAGGTCTGATCGGGGCAACTGACTGGCAAGCGCTCGCTCCCCGGGGGCGTGCGCTTTAAAATAGCCGGATGATCACCAACACCGCAGCTTATCAATTCGTTCCCATTCACGGCCCGCAGCGCCTGGCCGACAGCGTGCTGGCGCAGGCGCAGCAGCAGGAACTGAAGGGGTCCGTGCTGATCGCGGAGGAAGGCATCAACCTGTTTCTGGCGGGCGAAGCCGACCAGGTTCAGGCGTTCTATCAATGGCTGCAGGCCGACCCGCGCTTTGCGCAGATGCGCATCAAGTACAGCCACAGCGCGCAGCAGCCGTTCGCACGGCTCAAGGTCAAGGTGAAGCCGGAGATCATCAGCTTCCGCCGCGACGATGCCTCGCCGTTGCCGGGTCGCGCGCCTGCGGTAACGCCTGCGGTGCTGCAGCAGTGGCTGCGCAACGGGCAGGACGACCAGGGACGTCCGCTGGTACTGCTGGACACACGCAATGCGCAGGAGGTGGCCTACGGCACCTTTCGTGGCGCGTTGACCCTGCCGATCGACAAGTTTACCGACCTGCCTGCCGCGCTGGAGTCGCACCGCGCTGCATTGACCGATGCCACGGTGGTGAGCTTCTGCACGGGTGGCATCCGCTGCGAAAAGGCCGCTGTCTGGATGCAGGCCGATGGCATGGACAACGTGCTGCAACTGGAGGGCGGGATCTTGGGCTATTTCGAAGAAGTCGGCGGCGAGGGCTACGACGGCCGCTGCTTCGTGTTCGATGAGCGTGTCGCACTCGATCCCGACTTGCGCCCGTTGGTGGACAATGCGCGGACCACCGAGCCAGTGAAAATCTGACCGGGCGCGACTGCGTTGCCCGATACGGCCTGCATTGCAGGCGCTTGCATCATGCCAACACACGGCGACGACACAGGCAAACACGTGTCGCTGCCCGTAGAACGGGCGTCTATCGCTCTAACTCTTGCGTAATACGTCGCATCGAGCTTGCCCTGAATTATTCACGGAGCTAGGCTGCACCAGCCAGCCGCACAGCGAGGACAACAAGGATGACCATCAGAGTTTTTCTGATCGACGATCATGCACTCGTGCGTACCGGCATGAAGATGATCCTGTCCAAGGAAGTGGACGTCGATGTGGTGGGCGAGGCAGACAGCGGCGAAGCGGCGCTGCCGCAGATCCGCCAGCTCAAGCCCGATATCGTGTTGTGCGATCTGCACCTGCCCGGCGTGAGCGGCCTGGAAATCACCGAACGCATCGTCAAGGGCGACTACGGCACGCGCGTCATCATCGTGTCCGTGCTGGAAGATGGCCCGCTGCCCAAGCGGTTGCTCGAAGCAGGCGCCTCAGGGTATGTCGGCAAGGGCGGCGACGCGCACGAGTTGTTGCGCTCAGTACGTGAAGTGGCGCTGGGTCGGCGTTATCTGGGTAATACAATCGCGCAGAATCTGGCGCTGTCCAATCTGGAAGGTGGCAGTTCGCCATTCGACGCATTGTCGCCACGCGAGCTGGAGGTCGCCTTGCTGCTGACCCAGGGCCTGCGCCAGGAAGACATCGCCAAGCGGCTGAATCTCAGCGCCAAGACCATCAACACGCACAAGGCGCGGCTGTTCGAAAAGGTCGGCATCCAGGACAACATCGCGCTGGCGCGGCTGGCCAATCAGTATGGCCTGACCGATCCGTCCAGGGTCCTGTAAGTCGACGTCTTTGGGGAGCGTCCTGCCCGCAGCGCGCAGTGACATCGTCAAACCACGCCGTGCCGCCGCACTGCGCTCGCTGGCCCGTCTGCAGCGTCAGCTGGACTCCACCAGCGCATAAACGCGCGAAAAGTCGCCCTTCGCGGCATCCTGGCGATGCGCCAGGAAGAGGGCGCGTTGAGCGATCGCTCCAGCCGCAATGCCTGTGCCGATCGGCTGATCTCGTATTCGGAGGCGAAGACCATCGTCGCCTGGCCGTCTCGCCGGAATTGCAGGTATCCGGGTTCGTCGGTGTCGAGCGACAACCCGTCCACGTTGGCGCCGTTGGCGACGAAGCGCTGCTGCTCACCGTCCCAGACGACCTTGCGCATCGCCGCTTCGGTGGTATCGATTGCGTCCCTGGGGGAGGACGTGGGCCACCAGCGCGGTGTCCGGAGGAGTGAACACGACACGCCAATCGGAGTAGTCCGATCCGGTGAAAAACGCCAGCAGTCCCGCCCCTGGCAGGACTTCCGCACGTTCCGGCAGTCCAGACAACGCGATCTGCGCCAGAAAGTTCAGATAAAACCCGCTGGCATCGCGTGGCCAGCCCTGTCCTTCAGCAAGATCAGGTGCACCGCCAACACGGCTGATGCCGATCATGTCCGAGTCCGCAACGCCGAGTTCGGTCAGAGAAACCGAGGGCGCTACGATCCGGCGCAAGATCTCACGCTTGCCGTCCAGGCCAAGCGTGGCGATAGCTGCGTCAAAGCGTGTCTGAACATCGGCCAATCGTCTGGCCGTGCATTGTGGCAAAGGCGACCGCCTTGCGCTCGATCACCGGGTCGTCGTCGCGCGTCAATTTGGTCAGCCAGGTCTTTGCTGACAGCTTGCGCTCCGCAGCGGCCGTCCACACGCTGATCTGCGGCGAGAACGTGGTCTGCTGCGCGTATCCGAGACTGATCGAGCCGCCGAGCACGCGTGTGTTGTCGAAGATCGGATTGGCTCCGATGGAAAATTCCGCTGTCTCGAGACGTTGCGTCATCGCTGTTCTCGGTTTGGACTACCCCGCGTCTGGAGGGCAAGGCGCCTGCCGACCCGGAGGATAACGATGCGCGTCAGATGCAGATGTGCAGCCCTGGCGCTGCGCGTGATCACGCACGCGACGTGCAAAGCGCCTTGCTGCGGGAGTGGCCGGGAGGCGTCAGCAAGCTTCAGCCGTTGTCGCGGCCCAACGCACGAAGGGTTCTCTCATCATCCGCGTGAACTTGTTGTCGGCGTACTGCCCAGAAACGCGGTGACTGAAAAAACCATCTCGGGGTATGCGCCGCTGCATGTGCAGTGCTCCCGCCTGCTGACGCACATAAAAAAACAGCAGCCGAAGGCCGCTGTTTTTCATGCCGACATGGCCCGTTAGCTCACAGGCCAGCCCGATCGATCACGTGAAGATCAGTGATCGCCACGCGGCTTGTTGCTGTCGTCGTCCTTCGCCTCATCGGCGTCGGGCGACAGGGCAACCGGCTTTGCTGCCTCGGACACGATCACCGTCGGCTTGGGCTTGTCTGCCGCCGTCTCCTGCATTGCGGCAGGGGCTGTCGGCGCTTCGCTGACCGAGGATGCGGGGGCTGCAGCATCGTTGGGGCTCAGCGCATCGAGCAGGGTGGTCTGCACCGGTGTATAGGGCTTGCGCACTGGTGCGGCGTCTGCCGCGGAGCTGGTCGGCACGACCGCGGCAGTGGAAGTGACAGCGACCTCGGCCGGCGGTGCCTGCGGGGCAGACGGTGCAGCGTGCGGCGCATTGACCGTGACCACTGCCGCCTGCGCCGTTGGCGTCGCCGCAGGCAGATCGGCAGCAGGCTTCGCGGTGGTGGCTTGCGCCGGCGCCGATTGCACCACAGGCGTTGCAGCGGCTGCCGAAGCAGCGTGCTCCTGCTTGTCGGCTTTCGGTGCAGCGGCCTTGTCGGCCACGGGCGCAGCGGCGTTGGCCGATGTGGAGGGCTGGCGTTGAGCGCCGGCCTCGGCCTCTGTTGCCACCGGCGTTACAGCAGCCGGTGCCGGTGCCGCAGCAGCTGGCACCGATGCGGCGGCCGCAGTCCCAGAAGTCACCGCAGGGGATACCGGGTTGGCGGTCGCAGCGACAGGTGCCGGAGCAGTCACCGGTGCCGGCGCAGCGGAGACCTGCGGGGCGACCGGAGCCGGGCGCTGCTGTACCGACTGCGTTGCAGCAACGTCTGCACCGACGACCGTCGACGGCATCGCAGCGGGGGCAGGCTTGGCAGGTGCCTCTGCGGCAACAGCCGGCGCCTCGGGACGCTCGCGAGCGGCATCAGCTGCGGCAACCGGTGCCGCTGCGGAGGGCTGCGACGACGGCACGGCGTTGGAAACCGGCGCGGTGGTCGAGTCCGTCTCGCTGCCGCCTTGCGGCTCTGCACGTTCCTTGGGAACCGGGCGCGGCTTGGCAGCTGCCTGCATGGCGGCTTCGGGCTTGCGCGCGGCAGCTGCCGGCGCGTCGTCGTCGAAGTCGAACTCCGGCTGGCCGGCACGCGGCGCGGCCGAGGCGTGGGCCTGGGGACCGGCATCGTCACCTTCGCCATCACCGTCGAGATCGGTGTCGGCATCGCCGTCCAGATCGTCGGCCTCCAGACCATCGACGCTGCCGCCGCCCTCTCCATTGGCACCGGCGCCACGACGGCGGCGGCGTCCGCCGCGACGACCGCGACGACGACGGCTTCCGCCCTCACCATTGGCCGCATCGTCGCCCGAGGCGTCTTGGACCGGCGCGATCGAATTCGCGTCGGTGCCGCGGTCGGCAGTGGTTTCGCCTACCACGACCTCGACCGGATGCGCCGGGGTCGCCTCGTTGGCATTGCTCTGCGTGTTGACCGGTGCAGCGGCTTCGGCGATGGCCGACGCCACGCTCGACGTCGTTGCCGTTGCGGCAGTCGCGGTGGTGGTCTGCGCTGTCGACGTCCCCTCATCCTGGCGTGCCGGACGCGGCTGACGCTCGGACGGCGCGCCGTCCTGCTGTGCGGGCGCACGCGGCGGGCGCGGGGGCTGGTTCTGCGGCTTGGGCTTCTGCTGCTGGGGCTGCTGCGGTTGCTGCTGCTTCGGTGCCTGCGCCTCGTTGCGCGGCGGCTTGGACACCTGCACCTGCTGCTGTGCCTGGGCGCCGTTCTGCGCACCCTGGCCGCTGGCCGGCTGGCGGCGCTCGTCGCGACGCTCCTTGTTGGCACCGTTGCCGTTGCCATTACCGCCATTGCCGCGGTTCTGGCCGCCATTACGGGTATCGCGGCCGTCGCGGCGCTGACCGCCGCGCTCACCGCGTTCGCTCCGGTTAGCGCGGCCGGCATCGTTCTGGCGCGGACGCGGAGTCGACTCGGGCGCAGGAGCGACCGGCTCGACGCCACCGAAAATACGCTTCAGCCAACCGACCACGCCGGTGACCGGCGCCGGAATCGGCACGGTCACCACCGGTGCCGGCGCGGCGACAGGCGCAACCGGGGCAGGGGCCTCTTCGCGCACTGGAGCGGGCTGGCTCGGCTTGATCGAGGTCACCGCCGGGGCGGCCGGGATGTTCAACTGCGCCTTGGTCAGCGCATGCACCGGCAACTTGCGCGGGGTGCCGCGCTGGTAGCTGGGCTTGCCGCTGTCTTCGCCCAACTCGTTCTCGCGAAGACGCGTGACTTCGTAGTGCGGGGTATGCAGCTGCTCGTCGGCCACGATGATGATCGGCGACTCGTGGCGCTTTTCGATCTCACGCAGTGCGCTGCGCTTTTCGTTGAGCAGGTAGTTGGCGATTTCCACCGGCGCCTGTACCAGCACCTGCCCGGTGTTCTCCTTCATCGCGTGCTCTTCGGCCACGCGGATGATCGACAGCGACAGCGACTCGACGCTGCGCATGCGGCCATGGCCATCGCAACGCGGGCACACGATCTGGCTGGATTCGCCCAGGCTCGGACGCAGCCGCTGGCGGCTCATTTCCATCAGGCCGAAGCGCGAGATGCGACCCAGCTGCACGCGCGCACGGTCGTACTTGAGCGCGTTCTGCAGCCTGTTTTCCACTTCGCGCTGGTGCTTGGACGAGGCCATGTCGATGAAGTCGATGACCACCAAGCCGCCCAGGTCGCGCAGGCGCAGCTGGCGTGCTACTTCTTCGGCCGCTTCCAGGTTGGTCTGGAACGCGGTTTCCTCGATGTCGCTGCCCTTGGTGGCGCGCGAGGAATTCACGTCGACGGCGGTCAGCGCTTCGGTCTGGTCGACCACGATCGAGCCGCCCGAGGGCAGGCGCACGTTGCGCTCATAGGCGCCTTCGATCTGCGATTCGATCTGGAAGCGGTTGAACAGCGGGATATCGTCGGTGTAGTGCTTGAGCTTGCGCAGGCTCTGCGGCATCACCTGCTTCATGAATTCCTGGGCGTCGGCGTACAGCTCCGGCGTATCGACCAGGATTTCGCCGACATCGGCGCGCAGGTAGTCGCGCAGGGCGCGGATGATCAGGCGCGATTCCTGGTAGATCAGGAACGCGGCCGGCTTGCTCAGCGCCGCCTCGGCGATCGCCTTCCAGGTCTGCAGCAGGTAATCCAGATCCCACTGCAGTTCTTCGGCGTCACGGCCGACACCGGCAGTGCGGATGATCACGCCCATGTCGTCGGGGATATCGAGCTTGTCCAGCGCTTCCTTCAGCGCGGCGCGGTCTTCGCCTTCGATCCGACGCGAGACGCCACCGGCGCTCGGCGAATTGGGCATCAGCACCATGTAGCGGCCGGCCAGCGAGATGAACGTGGTCAGGGCGGCGCCCTTGTTGCCGCGCTCTTCCTTGTCGACCTGTACCACGATTTCCTGGCCTTCGCGCAGCAGCTCGCGAATGGTCGACTTGTTGTGGTCGACGCCGGCCTGGAAATAATCGCGGGAGATTTCCTTCAGCGGCAGGAAACCATGGCGCTCTGCGCCATAGTCCACGAACGCCGCCTCGAGGGAGGGTTCGAGCCGGGTGATACGGCCCTTGTAGATGTTGGACTTCTTTTGTTCCTTGGACGGCTGTTCGATGTCGATGTCGTACAGGGTCTGGCCGTCCACAATCGCCACGCGCAGCTCTTCGGCCTGCGTTGCGTTGATCAGCATTCGCTTCATTGTTGCGTTCCTCGCGCGCTCTACCGCGCGGAACGCCGTGACGTTTCGCCTCTGGAACAGGTCGCCGGCCTTTCGCGCAACGCGCGGACAGGCCTGGCTAGGGTTTCCAGCGCTGCAACACCACGGCAGGCCGCGGGAGCGCTTCTCTTAAAGTTTTTTAGGTGTTTCAGGGCCGGCGCTGCGTCCGGACGATACCGGGGCCGCGCACGGGACATGTTCAACGCAATGGTCAAAGACCGCTGGCGATGGCCGGGCAGGCCGGTGAGCCGCTAACATGGCCGCCCCGGGGGCGGTGGTCGCGCACTGTGCCGGAATCATCGGAAGTCAGGCTTCTGGCCAATCAACTTCCAACGAAATCAAACCCTTATCTCGCTCGCCGAGTGTAACAGAATAAACAGCCGGATGACCGACCCCCAGCCCCCCAAGCCGCCTGCCGACCGTGTGGGCGTGCGCATTCTCAAAGTTCCGGAAGACCGTGCTGGGCAGCGGCTGGACAATTTCCTGCTCGGCCAGCTCAAGGGCGCGCCGCGTAGCCTGATCTACAAGCTGGTGCGCAGCGGTCAGGTGCGCGTGAATGGCGGGCGGGCCAAGGCCGAACGCAAGCTGGAAGGCGGCGAAGAAGTCCGCATCCCGCCGGTGCGCGTGACCGAGGACGGCGACAAGACTGCGCCACCGGCATCGTTCCTGGCCCGGCTGGAAGCGGCGATCGTGTTCGAGGACGCGCGCCTGCTGGCGCTGAACAAGCCTTCGGGCGTGGCCAGCCATGGCGGCAGCGGCATCAGCTTCGGCGCGATCGAAACCCTGCGCGCGCTCCGCCCGAACCAGAGCCTGGAGCTGGTGCACCGGCTCGACCGCGATACCTCCGGCCTGTTGATCGTGGCCAAGAAACGCTCGGCGCTGACCGAATTGCAGGCGCTGATGCGCGAGGACGACCGCGTCGAAGGCCGCGGCATTACCAAGCGCTACCTGACCCTGCTGGTCGGGCGCATGCCCGATGGGGTGATGACGGTCGATGCGCCCCTGCATATCGGCCTGCGCCAGGGCGGCGAGCGGCACGTGCAGGTGAATGCGATCGGCAAGCCCTCGCTGAGCCACTTCAGGTTGCTGGAACGGCGCGGTGGGCATTCGTATTGCGAGGTCCGCATCGAGACCGGGCGCACCCACCAGATCCGTGTGCATGCCCAGCATCTGGGCCACCCGGTGGCCGGCGACGACAAATACGGCGAGGCCGAGGTCAACAAGCGCCTGCGCGAGCAGCTTGGCCTGAAGCGGCTGTTTCTGCATGCCGCATCGCTGGAGTTCGCGTTCGACGCCGGCAAGACCCCTTACGTGCTCAGCGCGCCGCTGGCGCCGGAGCTGGCCGAAGCCCTGGACCGCCTGGGGCGGTGAAGCAGGGACGCCATTGCTACCGCGACGGCGACGCTCGGTTGTCCTGATAAGCACCCGTGATAGTCCTTCAGTCCGTATTCGGAGCCATGCTGGCCATTACCTGGTGAACTCGGATGGATACTTGGCCACAGGGGATGCTGCTGCAGGATGCCCCCTCGGGGCACGACCCGAACGCCTACCCACGACGGTGGTCGGAACTCCGATTGGGAGCGGCGGTAGCAGCAACGGGGCAGGTGCCCAAAGCTGGCGCTATCTTTCACTGGGAACGGCCGCTGTCCGGATCCTGGAAATTCCCTGCCCAATGGCTGGGTTACCAAGAAGATTTTCCGCAAGTGGGCATCATCATTGATCGCCCGGCGCGAACCATCGGTATCGAGGGAGATCCGGTCTGTCTGCTGCAGCTGGGGGGGGGCTGCCATAGACCTCACGTTCGGAGATTGCGGTCAAGCGACTTTTGGGATCGCCAGGGAGGATCTGGAAGACCGCAACTTCGAGCGTGTGGCAGCTGTGGTGGAGGGGCATTAGAGACTGCTCAAGGGCACTCGTTTCGGCTCCGGGCAGTGGACCTGCCTCGCTGAAACACTTGCTGGCCCTCCAGGGGGGGGGCTGCCTGCGTCGGTTCGAAGCCAGGTGCCGCTTGTGAGCAGCAGCTTGGACCCACTTGCCGGAGGGATCGTCGCCATGCGTCCTGTGGTAGCTAATCGTTGGTCTAAGGCGCGGCAAAGCGGAACAACACCAGGCTGATGGCGAGGGTGCCCATACCCGAGACCAGGCCATACACGGTCTCGTGACCTTTTGCGTAGCGCTTGGCGGCCGGCAGCAGTTCGTCCAGCGCCAGGAACACCATCACCCCGGAGATCAGCCCGAACACCGTGCCGAACACCGCTTCGGACAGCACGTCCGCCAGCGCCAGATAACCGATGCCGGCACCGATCGGTTCGGCCAGACCGCTCAACAGGCTGGCACCGAAGGCATAGAACTTGTTGCGGGTGGCGAAATACACCGGCACCGCGATCGCGATGCCTTCGGGAATATTGTGGATGGCGATAGCGAACGCCAGCGGCATGCCCACGGCCGGGCTTTCCAGGGTGGCGAAGAAGGTCGCCAGACCTTCGGGGAAATTGTGCGCGGTGATCGCGATCGCGGTCATCAGGCCCACGCGCCGGATGTAGGCGCGGTTGTCGTCGCGAAACTGCGGATCGTCGGTGGACAGGCTCTGGTGCGGGTTGGGCACCAGGCGGTCGATCACCATGATCAGCACCATGCCCGCCAGAAAGGTCAGCGTGCCGAAGGTAAAACCCAGCTTGTCGTTGTAGGCGTTGGAAAACGCAGCGATCGACTTGTTGAGGATCTCGGACAACGACACGTACACCATCGCGCCGCCGGCAAATGCCAGCCCGAATGCGAGCAGGCGCGGGTTGGGCTTCCTGGCGAACACCACCATGAGGCTGCCCAGGCCGGTAGCCAGGCCTGCGGCCAGGGTGACCGCCAGCGCGATCCAGACGTTGTGTGACGACACCTCAAGCATGCGATGGGACGACCTCGTGGAATGGAGCCTTGTCCTGCGGCAAATGCATCACGCACCCGCGCAGCGGCGGTGCAGGATGGCAATGCCGCAATGACGAACGCGTGGTGCCGCCGGCACTCAATGAAGCCGATAGTCGCGGCGATGCGCATCGACGCGTGTGTCGTCATGCAAGGCAATGGCGGGCACCTCGGCCCGCCTTGCATATCGGAACCCCGCTGCGCCTGCAGCGGCCGTGCTCAACCGCCGCGCCGGGCCCGCTCTTCGATGGCGAAGCATTCGTCCGGCCGTGGTACCGGCGGCTTGAAGGCGACCGGGACCTGGATGGTTTGCGGCACTGCCTGTCCATTGCGCGTAGCGGGCTTGAACTGCCATTCGCGCACGCGCTTCAACGCAGCCTCGTCCAGCACTGGCTGGCCGCTGCTCCGGGTCACCGACACATCGGTGGGCTTGCCCTCGTTTCCGATCACCACGCGCAGCACACTGGTCCCGCCGACGCCGGCGCAGGCCAGCTCGGGCGCGTATTCCGGAGGCGGGGTCTTTATCGCGGCCAGCTCGGTGGGGGCCACCGTGGGCGCTGCCGGCTGTTGCGAGGACTTGCCGCAGCCGGTCAGGCCGGCCGCCAGGGCCAGGCCGGCGAGGGTGGCGCGAGACATACTCATGCAGTGACTCCCTGGTGGTAGAGTTGCGCGGCCTTCGCGGCGCAGATGAAGTCGTTTTCGCTCAGCCCGCCCACGTCGTGGGTGGAATAGCGCACCACGACCCGGTCGTAGTGCACGCCCAGGTCAGGATGGTGGTCTTCGCGGTGGGCGATCCAGGCCAGCGCATTCACGAAGGCCAGGGTGCGGTAATAGTCGGCAAACCGGAACGTCCGCGTGATCGCGGTACCGGCCTCGGTCAGCTCCCAGCCGGGCACCTGCGGGAGCAGTTCGGCCAGGCGCGCTTCGCCCAGTTTGTGGTCGCTGCCCTTGCGCGGGAGGCAGTGGGCCTGCTCCAGGGGAATCAGATCGGTCATGGCGGTCTCGCAGGAATGGGCGGACGGCGCCCCGCCAGGATCACGGTGTTCCATGAGCGAGGGCGCATTGAGCGCTAGAATAACCCGCATGATCCAGATATCCGACAAAGCCCAGACCTATTTCCGCAAGCTCATCGAACGCGAGGGCGTGCCCGGCATGGGTGTACGCCTGAGCGCAGTGGACCCGGGGACCCCGCGTGCCGATGCCAGGCTCGAATTCGCAGAGCCGGCCGATCTCAACGGCGATGAGTGGGCGATCGATTGCGACGGCTTCACTTTATATGTGGTCGCCGCCAGCGTGCCGTGGGTGGATGGTGCCGAGATCGATTACGTCACCCAATCCACCGGCAACCAGCAACTGACCATCAAGGCGCCCAAGATCAAGGGCGAGGCGCCGGCCGAATCGGCGTCGATGGTGGAGCGTGTGCGCTGGGTGGTCGAGAACGAGGTCAACCCGCAGCTCGCCTCGCACGGTGGCCGCGTGGCGGTGCAGGAAGTCTCCGCCGATGGCGTGGTGCTGCTGCGCTTCGGCGGCGGTTGCCATGGCTGTGGCATGGCCGATGTCACGCTCAAGCAGGGCATCGAGAAGACCTTGATGGGGCGCGTGCCCGGAGTGACCGCGGTGCGCGATGCGACCGATCACGCCACCGGCGACGCCCCGTACATTCCGCGCGACAGCGCGGCCTGATTCCGCACCACCGGTGACAACGGCTGCCGATCTGCTGCAGGCACTGCGCGCGCGCATGCCGGCCAAGCTCATTCTGGATCGGCGCACCGGGCTGCCATACGGCTGGGCGATCTGGATGCGCAGCCGTGGCGATGCAGTGGCGCCATTCAACGATGACCATGTGACGGATGTGCTGCTGGCGCGTCCATCGACTGCGGATGGCACTGGCGCTGCGCGGCTGCTGACGCCGTTCCAGGCATTTTGCAGCCTGTGGTGGCAACACTGGGAACCACGCCCGCGCGATCAGCGCACGCAGCACTGGCTCGCCTTGCTGGGCAGCTTGCTGATCCACATCGGCTTTATCGCCTTGCTGATCTGGGTGGTCGCCGTGCGCTGGGCCCCGGAGGAGACCACCCAAGGCGAGGAGTCGCGGGTGCGGATGACGTTCATCGGCGATGGCGCGGCCGAGCAGGGAGGCGGGCAAGGGGAACCGTCCGCAACCTCGCTGCCTGCCGCCGGCGAGGCGGCCACGGCGCAGGACGCCAGCGCAGCAAGCGGGACGACGCCACCACCTTCGGTGCCGCCGCAGGCAACCGAACCCACTGAGTCCGCCAGCACGGCGCAGGCGACGGATACCGCCCCCGAACCGGCGGTCGCTGCTGCCAGCGAACCGGTGGCGCCTGAGGTGCCGCAAGTGACGGTGCAGGCGCCGCCAGTCATGATCGAATCGCCGTTGCAGGTGACCGAAACACCGATTGCCACGACAGACTTCGTGGTGCCACCACCGCCGAGCATCACCGTGATGCCACGTTCCGTGGCGCCGTCGGCACCGCAGATCGAGGTGCGTCAGCGCGATATCCAGACCGTGACCGAGCGGCCGGCACTGCGCGAGCTGCAGCGCCCCGCGCCTGCCGTGGCGGTGCGCGCTGCACCGGTGCCGGCGGTACGCGAGCGCGAGATCGTGGTGCCCGACCAACCCCAGCGCAGCGCGCCAGTGATCCGGCCGCGCGAGCTCGCCCCCAGCGTGCGCATGCCCGAGGTTGCGGTGCGTGCCACCGAACTGCCCAGCGTGCCAGAACCAACTCCGGTACCGCCCGCGCCTCCAGCTCAACCGGTACCAGCCAAGCCGGCGACCTCGTCGGCGACGGCCAGCCCGCCTGCTGCGCAGCCTTCGCCAGCCAGCTCGGCAACACAGACTGCGCAGGCCAGATCGGCCACACCTGCGCAAGCTGACAAGGCGGCAGCCTCTTCCGCTGCCACGCCCGTTGCCAGCAGCAAGGCCGGCCCGCAAGCGGCCGACCGTAGCGGCGGCTGGGATGTCGCGGCCAGTGCCGACGACTGGAGTAAATCCGACCGCAACCGGCGTGGCGACAGCAGCGGCGCGAACGGCCAACGCGATGGCGTCTTCAACAGCGACGGCAGTGTGCGGGTGGCCGGTAGCGGCGATACCGGCAGCGGCGCGGGGGATCGTGGGCCGCCGGGCAGCGAGACCGACACCTGGACCCGGGACCAGATCGCCCAGGGCGGCACCTGGCTCAAGCGGCCGCCGTATGGCTACACGCCCACCTCACTGGACAAGTACTGGATGCCGAACCAGTCGCTGTTGCAGGAATGGGTGCGCCGCGGACTGAAGAAGATCGAGATTCCGATTCCGGGCACCACCACCAAGATCAGCTGCGTGGTGTCGCTGCTGCAATTGGGTGGCGGCTGCGGTCTGAGCGACCCCAACCTCAACGACCAACCGGCCACCGCCAGGCCGCCGCCGGATGTGCCGTTCAAGCGCGAGTTGCAGGAAGACAACGGAGCGGTGCGGTGATGGCGAATGATCCTGCGGCTCGGTGATCAATGCCGGCGACGCCGCCGAGGGAATTGGCGTCTGCTTCCTGGAACGACCGGTAGAAAACAGCGGGCATCCGACCCACAAGGCGAGATGTAACGGTGACCAGTGGTGGACGCGAATTCCTCAAGTGGTTAGCTGCCGCCTTCATGACAGGCGATCACGTCTTGAAGGTTCTTGCGATTGGATACGTGCCAGTCGTGACAGAATTAGGGCGGGTGGCATTTCCGCTGTTTGCGCTGGTGCTCGCCTATAACCTTGCCCAGCCCAAGGCGGATGTCGAGAAGTCTGTAAAGCGGCTGTTTCTCTGGGGTCTTATCGCCACGCCGGTTTCAGCTATCGCATTTCAGCGCGTTTTTCCGCTGAACGTTCTGCTGTCTTTTGCATTGGCGGCAGTCTGCATTCTGGCGATCGAGCGCGGCCGCTGGGTTTTCTTTGCTTTATGCGCGCTTCTGGCGCCAACGGCGGTCGACTATCGATGGAGCGGGCTGGCAATCGTGCTGTGCGCGTGGGTGTTCTGGCGTGACCCATGGCAGTGGCGCCTGTCCAGGGGCGTACTGGCGCTGGTGCTGATAGTGTTGCCGGTGGCGCTGCTGTGCTTGGTCAACGACACCCCTTGGGGGTTGCTGGCGCTGCCATTGCTGTTACTTGCGAAAGTGCGCATACCGGTTCCGCGCTCGCGCCGGGCGTTCTATTTTTACTACGTGGGGCATCTACTGGTATTGAGCCTGCTGTCTTACGCAGTGCCCTGACACCTGGCGGCCCTTGCTCTGCGTCGCCTAGTCAACCAACGCAGGCCGCTTGTTGCGCGCGGACTTTCACTGATGAGCGTGGATGAAGTGCTGAATGCCGTGAAGCGCGATCAGAACACCGAGCCCGTCGCAGCGCACTTTGCGGACGAGGGAATTCGGCCGGTGATGACGATGCACACGCAGCGCATTGTCACCGGAACCGATTTTGCCCGTTGCCGCCCGTGTGGCGACCTGAGCTGCTGGCGTCATCGATGAATGAGTTCGCCCAACAGTTCGAGGGCGACCTGGCCAACGGCAAATACACGCCTGCAGCCGAAGCCCTGGAAGACGGGGAGCAGTGGCTGCAGGCAGCACGCGAGATCGATGTCTGCAACTGGTACAGCTCACCGACGTGGTCTTATGGTGGGCGGTTGATGGGTGAAGTACTTCGCCTGGCTATGGATCGGGTTCACATAATATACATTATGCGAAGTGGGCTGTTGACGCTCCTGTGCGCCCTGGCGGCCTATCAATGCTGGTCCCTCCACAGGAAGCGGACTGGACAATGACGCTAGACACCTACGATCGCGTAGACCTAACCGGCCCTTGGGCCGGTTTTGGTTTTCAGGGGCATCGGTTTTTCACTCCCGAAGGCCGAGATATCGACCCGGTGGGAATGCGGTACTGGTCGCTCACATGCAACATCGCCCGCGAGTGGGCGCTGATGATGGCCGAGGAACGCGAGCGCGTGTGGCATGCCAGGCCGGCCGAGGTGATCTACCTGCGGGACGTGCTCCGGCGCAGGCGTGAAATGCGGCTATCAGTGGTGGATGGCGCGGGGTCCGCC
Organism: Xanthomonas cassavae CFBP 4642; assembly: GCF_000454545.1. Lineage (NCBI taxonomy): Bacteria > Pseudomonadati > Pseudomonadota > Gammaproteobacteria > Lysobacterales > Lysobacteraceae > Xanthomonas > Xanthomonas cassavae. The sequence continues at coordinate 2,608,896 of NZ_CM002139.1, read as the reverse complement.
GATCGATCGACGGTGATCCGTAGGACGCGTGGGCCACGAGGTCCACGGCGCGGGTAAGGCGTTATCCGTAGGGGCTATGCCCCTACACCCCTGGGTTATTTGCAGGCGTCTTGGACTGCGTTGTCCCAATAGCTGGAAAGCGCGAAAGAGCGATGCACGCCGGCAGCTTCATAGGCTGCACGACGCCCCTCTTTGGCAACCTCACAGGCATAGCGATCCTTGGAAGAACTGGCAGCCACATAGGTCCCAGAACCGGAACGAACAGGAGAAGCATTGCGGGCGCGAAGCTGCTCAGCGGTACGGGCAAGCCTTTGCCTCAACGCCGGGTTATCCGGCTCAGGCTGAGCATCCCATTGCTTTGCGGCAACGCCTGCACACGGAGCCGACTGGTAAACGACTTGCGCACCGTTCACGCACTTGAAAACCTGCTGGGCGCTGGCCGGAGCGGAAGCCACGAAGAGCACAACAAGAAACGCACGAATATCCATACGCCCTCCCCTTGAGAGCGGGATTCTACCTACATCTGCAAGGTAGTGGCCGGCGTCGTGGTGTTCGTGGTGTAGGCCTTGTTGTCCGGGAACGTGCCCTGCGTACGCGGCCCGTACTCAATGACACCGCCTCGCACCCGGTCGCGGTCAGCGCCGCCGCCGTCACTCCCTACGGTCGCAACGCCAGCAGCGCCGCCGCTCCCATCGGGGGCCATGTTGTAGAGCCGTGCGTCCTTCTCACGTATGGGCGCGGTCCAGGGCCACGCGGTGGCCACCATTATGTGCTTGCCTGCTGACAGGCGAACGCCGTACGTGACGACGCTGACGCTGTAGCCCAGGGCGCGCAGCTGCGTGAGGTCCAATTCCTCAATGACGTTGTTGCTCTCATCGATCCATTGGACCCAGGCCCGGTCCTGATCCCCTACCCGCGCACGCGCCGACAGCCGAATGCGGCCCTTGTTGGCAAGCTCGGCGACATAGCGCTGTTCCTGCGTGAGATCGGCAAGCGGATCGGGCGGCGGCGGCTGGATCGGCACGCTTGGCGCGCCATTTGCCAAGCCCGCACCCACGTGCGTGGGCTTGTTGGTCTGGCTGGCCGAGGCCACCGGCTTGTTCGGATCGGAACGATCCTTGGTGAAGTAGTGCACGAAGAAGTAGATGCCAACAACACCCACGACGATGAAGATGGCAGCACGCACCGCCATCGCCGCCCAGACGTTTTTGCCGCCCTCTTCGTAGACCTCCGTGTTTTCGGCACCAGGGGCATAGCCGTCATACAGCGGAAAAATCGCAGGATCGTACTTGAGCGTCTGACCGCCCACCTTCTCAAACTTGCCCGGCGAAGTGGTGTGGAAATACGTCACGCGATACCGGCCCTTCATACCGATGGCGGTCATCTTCTGGAAGGTGTTTTTCTTCTCGATGCGCGCCTTGACCGCCGAGTGCAGGCGGTTGATCCATTGCGTCATGATGACCGCATCGCCGCCGTTCTGGCCGAGCAGCGCCCAGAAATTCTCCACTGCCGGCGCGAGCGGCTTGCGCTCATTGACGTAGAACTCGTGCACCTCATCAATGACGACTAACGCATCTTTGAACTCGTCCGGAATGCACCACTTGCCCGACTCATCCTGCGTGCACGCAAAAAGCTTGGTCACGTTTTTCGTATCGACCAAAACGAGCAGGCTTTGCACATCGCTTTCGGCAATGCCCAGGTGCTTAGCAATGCGATCAAACCGCAAGCCGTTGAGACGTGCGAACACGCGCCGGCCCTTCTTGAGCGCGGGGAGGATGTGATTCTTTACCGCGTCGTAGCTCTTGCCGGCACGCGGCACACCTTCGTTGAAAACTAGCATGTCACCAAATCCCGACCGTCAGAACGCGACGCAACAAATAGAACACCATGGCCGCACCAATCATCACCAACGCGGGACCGATCTTGAACACATCGGCGAACCACAAGATTGTGCTGCCGGCGTTACCGAGCATACCGCCAATGCTCTGGCCCTTCATGAAGTCCGGCATGGGCAGCAACGTCAACACGTAGAGAATGGCCGCCAGCGACTGTTCAAGCCACATGACGAACAGGTCGCCAACGAAATCGACAACCGCCTGCCATACCAGTTTGACGGCACGCCACAGCCATGCGGTCAAATCGTTGAACCAACCTGCTTGCATATCGTCGTCCTCAGGTCACAGCAATGCGAAGAGCAGCGTACGCAGCAATCGCGAGGATCACCCAGCCCGCCGCGCGCAAGAACGCCAGGAAATCGCCGCCGCAGTGAAAATTGATCGTCATGGCGTCCCAAAACTTCGACGCGCGCAGCGAAAACACCGGACACGATCCACCCGAGGGCACGGTCATGAAGTCCGTGATGCCGGCGACCATGGGCGTGCCACGCACCTGCGTATTGAATTTGCTCAGCACAGACTCAACAGTCTTGCCGCTTTTTTTGTAGAGCTCGGACATGGGAGCGCCCTCACCGCCTTCACCCTCACCGGGCGTAGTGCCGTCACCATCGCCAGGAGTATCACCGTCACCGTCGCCGTCGCCGTCGCCATCACCATCGCCGTCGCCGTCGCCACCGCCATCACTGCCACCGTCTCCACCACCATCACTGCCGCCGTCACCACCGCCATCGCTTCCACCGTCTCCACCACCGTCACTGCCACCATCTCCACCACCATCGCTGCCGCCGTCACCATCACCGCCGTCATCGCCCGGAGTAGAAGGCGGCGCGTCGCCTGCGGAGCAAGTGGCACCGCTGGGATACATGCCGCTGCCGCCTGAAGCACCAACAGTGAAGTTGTAGAAGCAGCCGTCATCGCAGCTAAAACCGCTGCCATCGGAAGAAGACGCACCAATCAACGGGGGACGCTGGGCACACGTTTTGCTGTAAAACGTAGAACCAGCACTAGCAGGCCCACCAATGCTACACGTCGCCTGTGCGTTATAAATGCCAGCACTGTCGGCAACAACATCCGGCCCCTTGTAAAGCGAATTGGAACCGCCGACTAGCTTGCACAAATCAACGCCGCGCTGATCGGCCAGCATGCGAGCAGCCAAAAACGCCTGCCCTTGATCGCAGGCGTCAGCCGAATCTCTACACATGGCGGCATTGGCGCTAAACGCGCATGACCAGAACGCACCCGCAAGGATGCACGCGACAAGGCGAACAGTTATCACGCGTCTAAACCCTTGACGCCTGCCCACCCACACAGCGCGCCCATAAATCCACAGAACAAGAGAACGATCATCGCCCTACCCTGAAAGAGAGAGGGCGACACCGAAGCGCCGCCCTACCCTCACCACAATTAGCCGAAGAAGCTTGCAACCTTCTTAGCACCCCACTTGGTGAAGCCCACCAAGGCAATGATTGCGGCCGCTGCGATCATCGCGGTTGCAGCTTCAGCACCGCTCACGCCAGCCAGAATGTCACCCATGTTTAACTCTCCTCATTGATTGATTGATTTACCGGTCGTTGAACATGCCTGCGACGCTGCCGGCGAGGCGTCCCAGGACGAACCACACGATCACAAGGCCACAGCAGCCGGTGGACCACGCTACGGCGTCCTCCTTGCTGGGCATTGCGAACGCTTCTTGCACCAGCGCATACACGCTGTATTCGCTACCACTGACGAGTACGTAGCCGCTGCACTCGCCAACCGATTGGCCGGTGGGCACCAACGTGCCGTCCGCTTGCAGGGCTACGCACATCGCCATGGATTAGCCGGCCTTTGCGGGCTGCTGTTGCAGCCTTGCAGTGAGATCAGGCACCAGCCGGATGCGACGGCCAAACTCGAGACCGCCGAATTTATTGTTCTGCAACGACTTGGGATCGATGATGTAAAAGCCCTCGCCGTAAGGGGGTTGATCCTCATCAAGGCCAATGGTGAACGGCAGCGGGAAATCTCCCTCCCGCAACACCGCTGCGGTCTGCTCACGGAAATGCGTCGCGGGCTTACCCTCGCGCGCAGGGAAGGAACGAACAGCGACAGCGGAACTCATGACTTGGACTTTCATAGTTGGACTACCTTCCAGGCGAATGTCCGGCCGAAAATGAATGTGACTTTCCACGGAGACGGCCAGAACTCTCCGGTAAGCCTGTCGAACCATCCGCCCTTTACTTTGCGGATATCCGCTTCCCCGCCGAGAGCTTCACGCGCATCTTTCGGGGCTTTCCACCAGCGCAACTCGCGCTTGGATTCGGTATCAAGTCCACCAATGCCATGGGTGCGGAAGCCTTTGGGAAAAGCTCCAGCTGTAAGGGCAGTGAACTTGCTCGCGTATTTCGCGAGATACCCGACGCAGTTGCGGGCTTTCTCAATTTGCGTTGTGCCATGTGGCCACCAGCCGCGTTGATCGACCTTGCCGAAATACATGCCAGTGGGAACCCACAGCATCACGTGGTAGTGCGGACGGAATCGCTGGGTGAGCTCTCCGACCCATACGTAACGAAAGCTTTCACGGTTCCACCGTGCGCGCCCAGATTTAAGGCGATTGAAGTGGCCGCGCATGCGTTTAAATAGTTCGCTAACGTCACGAGGGCTGCTGTCGCTTCCATCACGGTAGGTGAGCGTGAGGAAATACCACGCACCACGGAAGGAGCCTTTTTTCGCTTCCTGGTCATGCAGACGTGCTCCGGTAATCACGGACTTTCGCAGCCGTTGCGCCCGCGCTTGCAGCGGGTCGATTTCGATGGTCACGGTGCCGGTCGAAGAGGCCCGCGTGTCACTTGTTTTGTAATGGACAAGCCCAAGGGCCAGCGCTGCGCGCTGGCCCTCAGCGGTCAATGCGATCGGATGGGCAGCGTCGAACTCACGCACGCTTGTGCCGACCACACGCTTGTTCTTTTGGATCTTCTCTGCGGCGATTTCAGTGCGGCGCGTAGCGGCCTGCATGACGCCAACAGATGCATCGAAAGCGGACAACTCACGCGATTGCGTGGGCTGTTCCTGCATTCGAATCCGTGCGTTTTTCGAGGTGCATGCAAGGCACAACCGGCCTGGGAAAAAATAGGCAGTGGTGTCGCCGCAGAAAGAGCACGTGCCGTCAGCCACGATAGAACTCCATGGCAGCATCACGGGCATCGGCAGCATCGGTGCGCGATGCGAAATAACTCTGTTCGACAGCATTGCCGTTGACGACGATGGTCAACACGTAAATGCGTGGACCGCCGTGCACACGAGCAGCGGAGATGAGCCACTGCACAGACGGAGCGTCAGTCATGGCCGACACCGGAGAAATACGCGATCAGACCGGCAGGCGTCAGGAACAAGAACACGCCACAGACCCATGTCCACGGCTCAGGCAGGTAGTAGGCACCGATGATGAAAAGGGAGATGAAGGCAGCGAGCGCCCACACGTAGCCGATGCACTTTGCGAACTCCTTCATGCGACGGACCGCCCATACCAATAGCCAGAGGTCGCATCCGCCATGAGTTCGGCGCGTTCCTCAGCAGCAGCTACACAGGGATCAACGTAGTCCACCGCCAAAGACGATGCGACCAGATCGGCGTAGCTTTCGATGATGAAGACCTGTTCGCGGTGTGCGCGCAGCGCAGCTTCGGCGCGACGGTCAAGAATCCAGGCGACCAATCGGGCGAGGCCGACAATCACGGTCAGCGCGGAAGCGCCGATCAGTGCAAGTGCGTTTGTGTCCATGAAGCCCCTATCCCCTGCCCCTTGACGCGGACCCCGGAGGGGAGCCGGGGGCGCGGTGTCATACGGCGTAGGACACGAGGTGCATGTAACATGAGAAAGGACACTTATGTCAAACGGTATATGACGTGGACACCATAAATAAATTACTTGACACGGCGCGCAAAGCATGCTCGCGCGACTCAGACAACAGTGTTGCGCTGTCGCTTGGCGTGTCGCGGAATTCGGTTTCGGTGTGGCGCAAAGGCGGCAAGATCACAGACACACACCTAATGGCGCTCATTGAACTGGCACAGGCCGATCCGGCGTTGGCCGTGAAGGTGCGCCAGGAAGAGGCAGCATCGCCGGCAGAGAAGAAGGCGTGGAGTGCGCTGTGGGACAGACTGTCCCCGGTCACTACGGTGATCGGGGCGCTCGCACTGGTGGCAGTCGGCATGCACGCAGGGGCGCATGAGGCGCTGCTGGCGGCCCTCTCGCCGGTCGTGATAACCGACCCTCTATACATTATGCGAAATGTATTGGAGTGCGGCATGAACTCGGATGTGGCAGGTCTGGAACCGGGCTCAAGCGCTCAGGTCGAAGTCAGTGCGAGACTCATCGTTCAAGGCCAACGACTGAATTGATGCCGGCACGGCACCCTATGTGCCTGGCGGTGCCACAGATGTGCTAGGTCACGGAATCCCGGTCGGCTTGATCACGCATTGTCATTTCCAGGCGCACTGGGCAATTGACTCGCCCCGGAGCCGGGCATATACGTCGAAGCAACCTACGACATCTCCAGAGGGTCTCAAGAAACCAAAAGAGCGCCCTCGATCTCCCAATGAGCCTAGACGCAAGGACTGCGCGAACGGATGCAGTTTTCGTCGCCACTGGGACGGATGGATGCGCTTCAGATGCATGCAATCTCGCCACCCAGCCAAATGCTAGGACACTATGGAGAAGGTTTGTATGAGCGCGACCGAAACGCATGCCCTATCGGGAGTCATTTCCAGCACTCCCCGCCAGATCGTCAACCAGCCCCTTTCGAACCTCGACGCCGACAAAGCCGCACTGCAGGCCTTGGTCCAGGCTGCGGTGAATGTAGAGCTCTTCACCGTGCCGCTGTATATGTGCACGATGAAATCCATCCAGGGCACGCACGCGATCAATGCCAACGGCATTTCCTATTACAAAGGCCGCCGCTGGCCGGGCATGGCGACCGGAACGCTACCGGTGGGCGCTCCGCCTGAGACGACTGCTCCGCAACGCGCCTATAACTTGCTGTTCTCCGTGTTTATCGATGAGATGCTGCATCTTCAGATGGCCGCAAATCTGTGTGGCGCGGTCGGTGTTACCCCGACGTTCAACAGCCCGCTGCTCCAGGACGCCAACCACAACTGGATCTGCTACGGCCCGTCGCAAACCGTCATTCCGCATATCATCGATCTGCAAGACCTGGAAGACGGCACAGTGGGTAGCGGATTGACTGTCGACCTTGCAGGATTGACGGACGCGCAAGTGGCGCTGTTTACGGTGATCGAGGAAAACCACGATACTGCACGCGTCAAGATCAAGCCCTCGGTGCTTGAAACAACCTATTTCCCGACCGTGCCGTTCAATGGCTGGACTGCGACGAATACGGAAGTGGACCTGCCGAAATTCGGGACCATCGGCTGGATGTATTTTTGCATCTTCCAATACATCACGCTCAAATACGAAGACGGCCAGACCTTGTGGGAAAAGGTGTTTGCAGGCCCCACAGGTCAGCGCGATTTGTTCAATGGCGTCACCAGCAAGATCCAAAAAGAATACCCGCAGCTCAACACCCAGATCACCGAAACGCAGTCCCTGGCCGCCGCAGCGCAGGCCATCTACATGATGTATGCCATCTGCGATCAAGGCGAAGGTGGGATCGACTGGCAAACCACCAGCGCGTTCCTGGGCATGATCCACGAGCGCGCACTGGAGACGGGCGCCACGCTTGCGACCCTCAACAGCGTGATCGTGCAGTTCCAGCCCGACGAAGCGGCATTAGCCAACAACTATCCGTCCTACACCGATAGCGGTGAGCCCGCCCCCTCGGCAGATGCGGCTGCGCGATCGAGCAATGGCGGGCAGGATCATTACGAGCGCTTCGAGCAACTGCTTGATCTGGTCGACCAGGTGGAGACGTGGAGTGAATGGCACGCAGTGTCCGGCAACGTCTGGACAGAGGCGCTGCTCACCGGTGCCGACTTCGACCCCGCCACCGCACCGACCACCATCCCCAAGCCGTCGGAGGTGGCGACTGCGCTCAACAACTTGAAGCTGGTTGATCCGGTCGGGTTGGACAATGTCGCACAGGGCGCGCTTGCCGGCATCACCACCGTGCTGACCAAATCCTGGGGCGATCTGTCTGTCGACTTCCCGTTCCCTTCCATGGTCGGTTCGGGTGACCGCATGGGGTTGTATTGGGCCGTGTATGGCAGCGCGCCAACCCTGCGGCAAGGAGTGGCGGCGCAGCCGATCAGCGCCCTGCAACATGCCTGCCAGGGCCTGGCACTGGATGCATCCGGCGGGAACTGTGCGGCGCCGGCCATCTATCACAGCTGCAAGGGCTCCAACACCTGCGCCACCCAGGGAGGCTGCGGTTTTGCTCATTCGGTGAGCGGAGGCGGCAACTGCTCGCAGTCGATCGGAGGACGCGGCGGCTGTGGCCAATCTGCGCCACGTGCTGCTGCGGTAGGTGGCAGCTGCGGTCTGCCGGACTTCTTCAGCGCGCCCGCAGACAACAAATGCGCAGGGTTGGGTGGATGCGCCGTGCCCATTTCCGCCTCGCAGCTGTATCCCACCGCCGGCACGATGGAACTGTTCGATTTCACTGGTTCGGATAATACTCCCACGCCAATAGCGGAACTGCCCTTCGCTGTGGGCGATTCGGTCTACGATATCGCATGGCAGGCGTTCGAGAAGGTCATGGCCAACCGCCAACTGCCGCCTGGCACCAAGCCCAATCCGACGGACCTGCGCATTGCCCTACCGCCTTCCACCTGACGGCCGACATGGTGATGCACGCATGTCCAACGCAGCCGCACCATGTCCAGGGCATGGAAGAACGCATGCCCTACCCCGACTGGGCTTACCCAATCTCGGATTCGGTGTGGGACTTCGGCCGCAGCATCTCCCGGCCATCCTGGCCGGGGGAGCGCGGGTGGAGTGGTTCGAAATCATTTCCGAGAACTATCTCGACGACGCCGGCTACCAGCGAGCCATGTTGAGCAAGCTGGCGGTCGAGGTCCCCATCGTGATGCATGGCGTCAGCTTGTCGATCGGTTCGAACACCCCGCTCGACACCGCTTACCTGCACAAGCTCAAACAGCTTGCGGAAGACATCAACGCCGTCTGGGTGTCCGATCATCTGTGCTGGACCGGACTCGGTTCGCACAACTCGCATGACCTGCTCCCCCTGCCCTTCAATGCAGAGTCGCTCGTTCATGTGCGCGATCGGGTTTTGCAGGTGCAGGACGTGCTCGGCAGAGCGCTGGTGCTGGAAAACCCATCCAGCTATGTGCAGTTCCAGACGTCGACCATGCCGGAGTGGGAGTTTCTGTCACGCCTGGCCGAGAGCACCGGTTGCGGCATCCTGCTGGACGTCAACAATGTCTATGTGAGTGCTCACAACCATCGCTTCGACCCAGAGGTGTATCTTCGCTCGCTGCCGCATCAACAGGTGGTGCAGATCCACCTGGCAGGACCGACGCAATACGGCGACTGCCTGGTCGACACGCACGACCAACCCGTGCCCGCCCGCGTGTGGGAGCTATATGCACTTGCGCAGCAACTGACCGGCGGCGTCTCGACACTGCTGGAATGGGACGCCAACTTGCCTGACTACGACGGGCTCCTGCGCGAGCTGGACAAGGCGCGCCAGGTCATGGAAGGCAGCATGCCGGCAACGGCAACTCCGGTGGCAGCCGAGCAAGCAGTTTCCACGCCCCTCCACCATCCCCAGGTGGAGCGTCTGGATGCTTAGTTCTCCAACGGGCCGCCAGAGCGCCACGCCGCTTGGCGAGGTGCAACGCTGGATGCTGACGGCAACCACACATGCGGCTGGGCTGAAAGAAGGTCTTAGATCCGCGCTTGCCGGACAGGGCCTGGATCTCCACACACTCGTTGCTACGCCTGCTGGTGTCGATCCGCATGCACGGCTGGCTATCTACGCCAATGGCTATTGGCTCAGGCTGATCGAATGCCTGCAATGCGACTATCCAGCGCTATCGCGCCTGCTTGGCCAGGAACTGTTCGCGTTCTTCGCACGCGCGTACCTGAGGGAACATCCCTCACGCTCTCCCACTTTGCATGCGCTGGGTGCAGGTCTCCCCCACTTTCTTCGTGCCTCGCAACGGTCTCGCCCCGGGCAGCAACGCCAACGCTTTCCGCTCGAGCTGGCTTGGATCGAGCGGGCACTCTCCGAGGCCAGCCGCGCGCGGGGACTGGAAGACGCAGACGTCGATACACGGATGAATGCAGCGGTGCTCGCAATGGGAGTGCCCTGCGTTGTGCGCCTGCCTGCGACCACCAGGCTGACCGTCGTGTCTCACACACCGGAGAGCTTTCGGAGGTGGCTGTCGGGCGAACGCCCGAATGAATTCCCCATCGCTGGCCACACCTTCCTTACCGTGCACCGTCACCGCTACCGCGTCGGGATTGAACCGCTCACCGACTGGCAATTCTTCGCCTTGCGCCACGCGGCGCGCCGTCCGCGCACGCTCATCGAATGCGCACAGGCGGCGGCACGCCGCACTGGACGAACGGCAGGCGAACTGCACGCCCTGCTTGCGCTATGGCTGCCCACTGCTCAGGCATCGAGCCTGGTGGAGCTGACGTCCCCATCAGCAACCACTGAACCCACCGACCTATAGATTTGCTCAACACTCCGACCGAGGACATTCGCATGCCTGGCGTTACCGCACCGTTGTTGGACGTGCACTATCAATGCAGCTTCGGCGCGCTGGCCGGATATCTTCCGGAAGACCGCAGCGGATTGACCGCGTGGCACGCGCTCATTCGCGAAAAAGCTGACCGGCTACGCAGCGCTCAAGGACCTGGCTACGTCAATAAGGCAGTGCAGGACATGGCCGACCTGATTGACGCCAACGGCATCGTGCGCATGTATGTCACCGAGGCTATCGACCAGACCGGTGCTTTTACGAAGAACATTTCCTCCATCCAGGACATGTTGGCCCAGCTCGATGTCATCTGCACCACGGCGCCCGAATACAACGTCGACAAGAACGCACGGGTTCTGTTCCCGATGTCGGCGCTGTTTGTCGACATGATGGCAACGCCCGCAGGCAAAGCCCTCTTCCGACTCGCATCGTTCAATGAAGCACTGAGGGCGATTCTGAAGACTTGGGCGGCGTATCTCGACAGCCAGGCCAGCTGCTGGGTGCTCAACCGAGATCCCAATGTCGGCTGGCTAGGCACAGCCGCCATCGCCGAATTCAAGCTTGCCGATTTTGTCATCGACTGGGACGCCGAGCACGGCGGCTTTCAATCCTACAATGACTTTTTTCATCGCGAAATTCAGGCCAGTTGTCGCCCGCTAGCTGGGGAAGGCGACGCCAGCATCATCACCTCGCCCAACGACGGCACGGTGTATCGCATCGCAACCGACGTGCAACAGAGCGCCGTGTTCTGGATCAAGGAGCAGAGCTACTCCTTGCAGGACATGCTCGCCAACCCGGATGCAGCTCTGCTGCAGCGCTTTGTGGGAGGCACGGTGGTGCAGATCTTCTTGAGTGGAGCGGACTATCACCGCTGGCATGCGCCGGTCGATGGCGTGGTCACTTACGAGAATGTCAACGGACTACTTTTCAGCGAAAACGAAGACAGCAGCTTCGATCCGGACGCAGGTGTGACATCGCAGGTCTATGGATCGGCAGTCAATAATCGAGGCATTGTCTCCATTGCTGCCGACGACGCGCGCCTGGGCACCGTCTTCGTGATGCCGATCGGCATCACGGAAATCTCCTCACTGACGCAGACTGCTGCCAATGGCCAGCACGTCAGCAAAGGCGATGAGCTGGGCTACTTCAACTACGGCGGCTCAACGCTTTGCCTGGTGTTCGAGAAAAGCGTGGCACTGAACTTCGGCACCCTGCAACCGAACCAGACCATCGACGTTAATGCACAGCTTGCAAGATTAAACACACCTGTTTGACGCTGCTCAAGGTCGTCGTTCTCGCGCAGGCAAGCGATGACGCGACCTAGGCAGGCTTCACAGCCACACGTTCCCATCGACCACGCCATACCTGGAATGCCTCCCAGCCATCGAAGCTGCCTGCCGCATTGTCACCCTGGCAGGAAAAAGAGCGGACTTTGTCCCTCGCGTTCGCCTGCGTGTATTTGCTACTCAAGCTCCGCATGGAGATGCACGATCAATCCGCCCGCATCGAATCTCAACACCATTTGGCCAATCTCATGTCCGAAGTCGCCAGTGAAATCGAGTCGAAGGCGGCTACACAGCTCATCTGCGTGGTTCAATGCGAGTATCCGGGCGACCGTGTCGTAGCCGACGAAATAGCTTTCGATGTACTTACGAATGCCGCGACGGCCATGGAATACCTGTTCTGTCGATGGGTCGTCGATCAGAGCGGCAGGCGCAAAAAGAGCAACTGCGGCGTCTGTGTCAAAAGCATTGGTTGCGGCAACAAGCGCTATGGCCACCGATTGGCGTGCGTCCTTCTGCGCGCTAGACCTGGTGAAAGACATTGATCTTTTTATCGAGTGCTTCTTCATTGTACTGGTCATGAGACTCCGTTGCGCAGCGAGGCGATCTTTTGGCTGGCTGGCCGGCCTGTGAATGCTAGAGGATGTAACCGCCGGAAACGTCGATCGATTGCCCGTTGATCCATTGCCCATCGGTGGACAGCAGCATTGCGATCACGCGCGCGACATCGTCGGGCTCTCCGATGCGATCGAGCGCGGTCCTGGATGCAAGCAAGGACTCGAACGCGGCGTCCACGCCGCCGCCCAGCTCGGTCCGGATGGCACCAGGCGACACAGCGTTGACGCGGATTCCTCGCCCGCCGAACTCCTGCGCCATGTAGCGCGTCAGAACCTCCAATCCACCCTTGCACGCGGCATACGGCGCGACACCCGCAGTGGCCACGCGCGTCGTGGCACTGGTCAGGTTGACGATCGATGCTCCCTGCTCCAGTAACGGCAGCAGCTGCTGGGTCAGGAAAAAAGGGCCCTTGAGATGCACATTGCATAGTGCATCGAACTGCTGCTCGGTCGCCGTCTCGATCGGGTTGAAGAGGCCGTGCCCGGCATTGTTGACCAGCCCGGACAAGGTCTCGCACTGCCAATGTTCTTTCAGCTGCTGGACCACCGCCTGGTGGAATGCACCAAAGCCTGAGAGCTGGCCGACATCCAGGCGTAACGCCACCGCGCGCGCGCCCATGCCTTCGATGTCATGCACCACCTCTGCGGCCGCATCGGCCTGGCTGTTGTAGGTCAGGATGACGCCCATTCCGCGCCGTGCACATTCCCGCGCAGTGCTTGCGCCGATACCGCGACTTCCGCCAGTGATAACGATCACGCCCATTGACTTGCTCCGTTGTTGTTGAGGAGCATCACCTTAAGATGCAGGGCGCGACCCAGCCTGCCCGATCATCGCGTAGACCTGCCTATTCCTGCTCCTGACTTCCCTACCCCCCCCTTCGGATCGAATTACCCATGATGTCCGCGCTCGCCACCCTCCGCCGACTGACCGCACATGCCGAGAACAGGCGTACCGACACCGGTATTCCGCGTGTGGCGATGGTCCAGGGCAAGATCGCGGAGCATTCGCTGTCGATGGTCTACGAGCCGATGATCAACCTGATCCTGCGCGGCGGGAAATCGATGACGGTCGGCAGCCAGACGCTGCACTACGACCCTGCGACCTATTTCGTGATGAGCGTCGACCTGCCTGCGGTCGGCGTGGTCCACGCCGATGCAGAAGGACGTCCCTATCTGGCCGTTTCGCTGACCCTGTCCGCACAGGTGATCGGCCGCCTGCTGGAAGACGTGCCGGCCGAGCTACATGCCCACAGGAGCACTGCCACCTCCGGTCAGTCCTTCTCGGTCGCAACGGTGACGTCAGAATTGATGGATGCCTGGGTGCGACTGCTGGGCTTGATGGAGCGGCCATTGGAGATCCCGGCGCTGGCGCCGGTCTATGAGCGCGAAATCCTGTATCGCGTGCTGCAGGGCCCGCATGGGCACATGCTGCGCGATATCGCCACCCCGGAATCCCTGCTGGGCCGGATCCGGCTGGCGATCCAGTGGATGCGCGCTCATTACGCCATGCCCTTGCGCATAGGGATGCTGGCCGAGCGCGCGGCGATGAGCGAGTCCGCATTTCATCGCCACTTCAAGGCGGTTACCGCACTCAGCCCGCTTCAGTTCCAGAAACAGCTGCGTTTGCTGCAGGCGCGCCATCTATTGGCCACGCAAGGCCTCAGCGTCACCACTGCGGCAATGGAAGTGGGTTACGAAAGCACTACGCAGTTCGCTCGGGAATATGCGCGCAGCTTCGGCCTGCCACCGTCACAGGATGTTGCACGCATCGTTGCCGGCTTTCGCGCAACGACGTCATCGCAATAGCTGCCAGTTGATCGACCGGGCAATGCCGGCAAGCGATCATTCGGTGCCAGGCGCTTTGGGTGCCCGGAAACAGCTAGGCCAGGCGTTATGGCTATGGCACGCTTTCCCAGCGATATCCGTCGATATCGCCCTGTGGCGTCGGCCAGCGATGCGCAACGCGACGCAGCTGCGGACCGAAGAGGTCTTCCGGCATTGCCGCATCCTCGCTGCCATCGATGAGCACGGCGCGAAACCTCTGCACCGCTTGCGGCCCCAGCTCGCGTGCCACGAAGGCCTCCCAATCCTGCTGTTCAAACCGGCCTCCGGCCTGGCGCGAGGCGAAGAGCGGGCGCATCGCCATCAGCAGCCCGCGCCGTCCCGCCGAACGCTGCCGCAGCTGCGCATCGACACCGGCGAAATACACCAGGCCGCGCGCATACGGCACACGCCGCACCGATTCTTGATCGAATCCGGCCGAATTGATGTGCTGCAACGACCAGCGTCGCCCCTCGCTACGGTAGAGATCGCCCAACTGCGTGTTGATCCGGGCCGCGCAGGCTGACCAGGGCATTACGGAGGCGCGACACGGGACGGTGGATTCGGCGAAGACATTGAAACCTTCGGCGAACCAGGGCTCCACGCCACTGGTGAGCTGGCCGGTCCACTGATGCGCCATCTCGTGGACCAGCAAACTACGCAATGCCTCGACTCCGTAGCCGTCGGAAAAGACACTGCCCACGGTAATCAAGGCGCCGCAGCCGCCGAGCCGTGCGGTGCCGGTTTCAAATGAGGGAATGTCCAGCGCACATATCAACAGCGTATAGGACGGGCGGCCCAAATAACCAAACGCGTCGGCAAGTGCATTGTAGGCTTGGCGTGCCCAGGCCATTTCTACTGGTGCGTCGAATGGCGGGCTACCGATGAGATACGCGTTGAAGCCGGTGTTCTGCTGCGCTTGTCCACGCAGTGCCGGCCCAGCCAGCAGCCAGTGGTCGTCGAGCGCGGAGGGTGGCCCTGGAATCACCAGCGTGCCCTCCCCGCCGCTGGCCACGCCGATGGAGCCCGGCGCCAACGCCTTGAGATCCCAGGCAAGCCGGCTGGCCTGGCTGGAGACATTTTCTGGAATCAGCAGGAAGCTCTTGGTGCTACCGGCCACGCCCTGCCCGGCAGCCTTGATGCCGTAGGGCGGGCCACCGGCCTGCGGCCGCTGCAGTCCGGCGCGGTAACGCAGCGAAACTTGACCCGCGACTGCCCTTTGTGCGGTCCATCGGCGCAGCGGGAACGCCTCTCCGTCAACATCCGAGGTGCGCAGTGCCACCTCGCCGCCGGCATCACGCATCAGCAGTTCAGTGATTGCATCGGCGTTGCGCGGTGCGCCCGGCATGGCCAGCGGAAGCACCAGCGTCAGCACGGATGGCGTATCGCCCAATGCAATGCGCTCTTCCACCGCCATCCCGTCCACGCGCCCGTCGGACGCCACCGATGGCATCAGCACGACCTCAAAGCCTGCCGCCGGCAAGCCATCGACCTTACTGTCAACTGCCAGCGCGGGGTTGATGGTCAACGCGACCATGCAGCAGGCAGCGGACACCACATGCAGCACAGACGATCTCATCATCAATCACACCCTCGGGTTACCAACAATGAAAAGCCGCACACGCCTTGGTGTGGTCGACAAAAAGCGGCGGTTCGCGTTGCCGTGGCAACGCAGTGCGCGTCGTCACGCGTCAGCCGACATCTGCTGGAATGACCCCGCGACAGGCATGCTGACAGAATTTCGGCCTGCAAACTGATGCAGTCCAACCCAGGCTCAGCATTGGCCGAATGACACAAGGCGTGTCTGCAACGCTCCCGAGCGAGCTCGGCAGCCGTCGTATCGCGTCCTGCATGGGGGTTCAGCCGACATACGTGTAAAAATAGCTCACAAGATCGGATTTCATCCATTGCATCAGTGAGTTAGCGGATATTTTGGCGACCAAAACTACCCTGCCAATGCCAGTTCAGTCTCATACGGTTCCGGGACCGCCTCCACATCAATCAGGTAATCCCCGAAGCGCTTCACATGGCTGGTCACGTACGGGCTGAGGAACGCCACGTCCTCCCGCGTGATCTTCCACCCCTGCCGCATCAGAGACGTCATGATTCGGGTCTGTTCGACCACGTTGTAGAAGATGACGACATTGGAGACCAGGTCGTTGTATTGGACGGCCTTCTCCTGCTCAACGGGGTCATTGTCGGCAATCACTCCTTCCCCGCCGAAGAAGAAATACTTTGCATTGTACGAATCCCTACCGATCCTCAAATTGGGGGCGCTCAAAAAAATTAGGATAATCAGCCACAAATTGACTTTCAGATCTAAGCATTGCCTCGATATCGGGAACTATTCCATGTCTAAATGGGGGCATTTCGATACCATGAGCTGAGGCGATTGATCGTGCCGCGAACTCGGCTTTCGCGGCACTGCCGCGCTTATCTGACGCTCCACTTGCTGCCCACCAGTGCAGTCGGGCTATTAGCTCAAAGGCCTCATGCTTCTCAAGCGATGGATCAATTGCTTGCAAGTACAGAGACTCCAGATGATCTTTTATAGTTTTAATACATTCTGAGCCAGTATGGGTGATCATATTAGGATGTGAAGCTGCCATGCTTTCTCTTGCCTGTTGGCGTTTATCTTTCGGAAAGTTTCGCAGCCTCGCGCTAATGGCATTATCATCCACTGCCGCACTGACTGTCGTCATTGGGATAGTTTCCCCTGAAATCACTCCATACTGCCGATACACCTGGCGGTCTCAACTTGCAAGTGCAACACGTGAGTTGAATTGAGCGATCTCTTCTTCCAGCGCCTGGTTCGGCGTCTTCCAGCCAAGCGTCTGCCGTGGCCGGGCGTTCATCANACGCCGACGGCCTATGCCCAGCACCTGGCCAACAGCGATATCATCAACCCCGGACTCTAAACCCGACTGCTACTCAGGATGGGGGGACGTCGGATCCACCGGGCCCGGGTCCAGACGCGCGACGATCTCGCGGAGATGTTCATCAAACGCATGGGGAACATCCACAACCGGGGCCGAGAGGAATTGGAGCGGCTGAGGGCACGCTATCGCGAAAATACCGAGGCAATTGTGGCGACGATGTCGGATGTAGCCCGCCTCCTCGACAGTCATACGAGCGACACCGCGGCGGGGCGTGAAATTCGTCGCCTAGTTGACAATCACGGCGGCGTGCAGACTCTGCAGGCCGACTGCAATGCCATCACGGCGCACAGTGGCGACAACTACTTGCCGCTGCTGTGGCCGTTTTACAAGAGTCACCGCGCCACGATCCTACGGATGGTGCGAATGCTCGACTTGGCCACGACCACAGAGGATCGTTCACTGGTCAACGCGATCGAGCTGATCCTGACGCAGGAACGAAGCCGCAGCAATTGGTTGGACGAAGCGGTCGATCTGGCATTCACCACCCAGATCTGGCGCAAGACCATCGTCCATCGCACCGAAGTGGGCGGCGAGGAGCGCATCCACCGGCGCCTGTTCGAGGTCTGCGTGTTCTCGTCGCTCGCCAACGAACAGAAATCGGGCGACGTGGCTGTGCGCGGATCGGAAACCTACGCCGACTACCGCGAGCAATTGCTTCCGTGGGACCAGTGCGAACCTCTGTTGAAGGATTACTGCAAGCAGGTGCGGCTGCCGGCCACAGCCGTGGGCGTCGTCAATGCCTTGCAATCGCGCCTGACGCAGGTCGCCGAGCTGACCGATCAGGGCTATCTGGAGAACGGCCAAGTGGTCATCGGCGAGGATGGCATTCCGGTACTCAAGCGCAGCAAGGCCAAGGAGATGAGCTGCGGAGCCCGTACCCTGGAAACCGCCATCCTAGAGCGCATGCGCGAACGCAGCGTCATCGAGATCCTGTGCGATGTGGCCCACTGGACGCGCTGGCCCCGGCACTTCGGTCCTCTATCCGGCTCGGACGCCAAGATCGAGCAACCGACCGAGCGCTACGTCCTCACCGCCTTCACCTATGGTTGCAACCTCGGACCGGCCCAGGCTGCCCGACACCTGCGTGGCGCCGTCTCGGCACACATGCTGTCGTTCGTCAACCGCCGGCATGTGGATGCCAACAAACTGGCGGCGGCCTGTCGGGACATCATCAACAGCTACGCCGGCCTGCAGATCCCCAAATGCTGGGGCGATGGCAAGAGCGCAGCCGCCGACGGCACCAAGTACGACCTCTACGACCAGAATCTGCTCGCTTCGTACCACATCCGCTATGGCGGCTACGGCGGCATCGCCTATCACCACGTGTCCGATACGTACGTCGCGCTGTTCAGCCACTTCATTCCGTGCGGTGTCTGGGAGGCGGTCTACATCATCGATGGCCTGCTGAAGAACACCTCCGACATCCAGCCTGACA
This sequence comes from Xanthomonas cassavae CFBP 4642, assembly GCF_000454545.1. Classification (NCBI taxonomy): domain Bacteria; kingdom Pseudomonadati; phylum Pseudomonadota; class Gammaproteobacteria; order Lysobacterales; family Lysobacteraceae; genus Xanthomonas; species Xanthomonas cassavae. The sequence goes on along the minus strand of NZ_CM002139.1, from coordinate 2,590,248 downwards.
CCGTCCACGCCGACACGCAGGGGCAGTCGCTGCCGGTGTTCGGCCTTTCGCATCTGCTGGGCATCCAGCTGATGCCGCGCATCCGCAACTGGCGCGAATACAAGTTCTTCCGTCCCGATGAGGACATTCGTTACGAACACATCGATGCGCTGTTCCGCGACACTGTCGACTGGGATCTGATCGAGACCCACTGGAAAGACCTGATGCAGGTCGTGCTCTCAATCAAGACCGGCAAGATCGCGGCTTCGACGCTGATGCGCAAGCTGGGCAACTACAGCCGCAAGAACCGGCTGTACCAGGCCTTCAAGGCGCTCGGTTCGGCCGTGCGCACCTTGTTCCTGCTGCAGTACATCTCCAACCGCGAGCTGCGCGAGCAGATCACCGCCTCGACGAACAAGGTGGAGGCCTACAACGGCTTCGCGAAATATTTCTTCTTCGGCGGGGAAGGGGTGATTGCCGACAATGACCCCGTTGAGCAGGAGAAGGCCGTCCAATACAACGACCTAGTCTCCAATGCCGTCATCTTCTACAACGTGGTCGAACAGACCCGAATCATGACGTCTCTGATGCGGCAGGGATGGAAGATCACGCGGGAGGACGTGGCGTTCCTCAGCCCGTACGTGACCAGCCATGTAAACCGCTTCGGGGATTACCTGATTGATGTGGAGGCGGTCCCGGAACCGTATGAGACTGAACTGGCATTGGTAGGGTAGTTTTGGTGCGCCAAAATATCCGCTAACTCACTGATGCAATGGATGAAATCCGATCTTGTGAGCTATTTTTACACGCATGTCGGCTGAACCCCTGCATGCACCTCCAAGCATGCTGCGTGGGTGTGACGGTCCGACGGCATCCCCTCACGCGCCCGCGCGCTTTTGAAACGCAAACGCGGTGGGGCGAGCCGATTCCTATCCTGTCACCAGGGCGCCACTGTAGGAGGCAACCTGTTCCAGCGTAGCGGCATCTTCGTGCCGGCAACGCAGGATGGCAGGCCGGTGCTGCGCGTTTCCAGCTTGCGCAACCTTGCCACCACCGCGCCCTACTTCCACGACGGCAGCGCAGCGACGCTGCCCGAGGCCATCAAGGCGATGGGCACCGCACAGCTCGGCGTGACCCTGGAGGCGGCGGAGGTGGCGGATATTGCCGCGTTCCTGTAGACCCCGACCGGCACCTACCAGGGCCGGCCAGTGACGACGCCCGATCATTGAAATGGGCAGCGATCCTCAGCGCGCTGTTACTGGCGGGGCTGATCTTTTTCAGCCTGTTCATGGGCTCGCTCGACTGCGATACGCGGCGTTATGGACCCGCGGTGGATGCGCTGGACGCACTGGCGTTGGTCGATACCGGCATTGACTACGATGTACTGAAGGCACGCGTCAGCCTGCTGCGCGATGACGACTCGTTGGTAGCCGGCGATCTGCGCGCACGCGCCACGCTGCAGCACCTGCGGCATCTCGCCAGCGACGAGCCGCCGCTGCTGCAGGCGATTGAAGACCTGGAGTCGAGCTACGAGGCAAAGTCGCTGCAACTGGAGGTGTTCAAGTCGCAGAATTCGCTGCTGTCCAATTCGCTGGCGTATTTCTGAAGCGAAAGCAAGCGCCCAATCCTGCAGGGCGGCAAGACCAGCGCCGGCCGTGCCGCCAGCCTGCCGACCAGCGCCGTGCATCGCCTGAGCCTGGATACCACCAGCGATGCCGTCACGCAGGCACGCCGGCGCCTGGACGGGGAAATCGAGTATGGGCTGGCGCGACTGGCGCGCTGGATGCACCTGCCAAGCGCCCGGCTTGCGCTGATGCCGGCTGGCGGCGTTGCACGCATCTGGCCCGCAGGACGAGACGTTCCGGACCATTGTTGCCGCGGTGGCGACGTCCCGGCCCGATGCGGCCAGCACGCTGGTTGTGGATGCCGACGGCTCCATCCCACGCGCTGCGCGAGCCCGGGCGTGCAAGCGGGGCGCAGTGGCTGCGCCTGCGAAAACATGCAGAAACCGGTACGCGCGCCTTGCCGTGCTTTCGCCTTCCGGTGACGCCGGCCGCATTGATGTAGATGTCCGGCTCACCCAGCTGTTCGCGCACCTGCGCCCAGATGGCGGTGACGTCCTGTTCGCGCGTCACATCGCCTTCGATGGCGATGATCTCTCCCAGGCCGGACAATTCGACCAGTGCCTGGTCGAGTGTGCCATCGGGAAGATCGGTGATCGCCACGCGGACGCCTGCTTCGAGCAGCTGGCGAGCGGTCTCCTTGCCCATGCCGGAGTCGCCGCCGCAGACGAGGGCGATGCGCTGGTTGATTCCGAGATCCATGTCGAGCTCCTGGTAGCTGAAGGTCGTGGCGGCGCGCACGCCGCTAGCGCGCGAGGAAACGTTCTGCAGTACGCAGCCCCAGCGCCATTTGCGTCAGCGCCGGATTGGCCGCCAGTGCGCTGGGAAAGATCGAGTTGTCGCACACGTAGAGGTTCGGCACATCGAAGGCGCGGCCGTCGGGATCGACCACGGCTTGCGCGGGATTGGTGCCCATCCGGCAGGTCCCCAGCGTGTGCGCCGAGCGTGCGGCCGCGAAGACGTTGCGGGCGCCAGCGGCGCGCCAGATTTCCTGCAGCACGGCGCGCGCGTGGGCATCGATGGCCTGCTCGTTCGGCCCGTAGCTGAAATCGATACGCGCCTTGCGCTGCCCGAAGGCGTCCTGCTCGTCAGACAGCGTCAGCCGGTTGCCATCCTGCGGCAGGCATTCGCCATTGATGCCGATACCGGCCAGACGGTTGTAGCGCCGCATGGTGGCGATCAGCTGCCTGCCCCACAGGCCGGCGCCGCGTGCCAGCGTGTTGGCCAGCGTGACCGGCTGCACGCCCAGGCTCTGCACCAGATAGCCGCCGATGAAATCGGCATCGGCCGGGCGAAGCATGTCCTCGGTCATCAGCGAGGAAGGGTATCCCCGGTTCATGCGCATGTCGGCGTCGAATTCGCCCCAGACCTGGGTAGCCACATGCGCCATGAAATTGCACCCTACCTGTCCGCTGGAATTGGCCAACCGAAGGTTGAGCAGCAGGCGCGGCGTCTCTACCCCGCCAGCACACAGGAAGACGTTGCTGCATCGCTGGCGATACTCATGCCCATGCTGGCGATAGATCACTGCGGTCAGCGCACCGCGGCCATCGCGTTCCAGATCGATCACGCGGCTGTCGCTGCGCAGTTGCGCGCCGCACGCTTTTGCGAGCGGAAGCCAGGTGGTATCGACGCTGACCTTGGCCGCATTGCTGCAACCCTGGTGACAGGCGCCACAATTGTTGCAGGCCCCGCGCAGGCCCCAGTGCGGCTGCTGGTGAGGGCGGCTGACCAGTGCAGCGGGCGCATCGGTCGCGCTGATACCGAGAGCGCGGCAGCCGCGCTCCATGGCCGCGGCCGACGCGTTGCGTTGTGGCGGTGAATAGGCGTAGCTCCGCTGCGGATCCCACGGGTAATGCGCGGGACCGGAGACGCCGATAAACGCTTCGACGCGACAAATGTAGGACAGCAATTCCTGGTGCGGGATCGGCCAGTCGGCGCCCTGGCCGGTTTGAGTGAACAGCGTGAGGTCGCGCCGGTCCGGTCGTGGGCAAAACGCGCCCCAGTGTAGCGTGGAGCCGCCAAGCCCGGATCCGGAGTTATTCGGCCCGAACGCGGTCGGCGTCTGTCCACCGCTCAGGCGCTCGTCCATCCAGTAGATGCCGGTGGTCAATTCGTCGGGGATGTGGGACTGCGGCGTGAACGCCGCGCCCGCCTCCAGCACCACTACCGAAACGCCGGCCTGCGCCAGCCGCGCGGCCAGGGGGCCACCGCCAGCACCGCTGCCGATCACGACTGCATCGACAACATTCTGCGTACCAGCAGCCTTCATCGGTCGGCTCCGGAGGCGTGGAGTTGCCAGGGTTCATGCCGATCCGCGGCGGTTTCTTCGTAGCCCACGCCCCCGGTTCCCACATGTCCAACAGCAAACCCGTCGTAGCCCAGCGCAGCCATCGTGGCGGGAAGACTGGTCCAGATGCGGACCGTCTCGGCACGCACGTCCTCGAACCAGTGCGCCAGCTGGGCGGCATCCAGCCCATGCGCCGAGGTGTCGCCTATCGCCGCGTGCGCAATCTCCTGCAGCCAGCGCTCCTGGGCAGCGGCGGACTGTCCGGCAAAGCCGCCGGCCAGCCCATCGAGCACATCCAATCCCAGCGGTACTGCCAGGCGATCGGCCGGCAGATCCGCATGCCGCCAGCCATCGCCTGCGCCGGCTGCCAGCTGCACATCGATGCGCCGCGCAATCTGCCGCGGGTCGCCTTCGCCATCCAGCACGCGCGCGACCACTGCTGCCAGCACCTCCAGCTGGCGCAGGTTCAACACGCCGTCGGCCGTGGCAGGCGGGCCCGCGTGCCGCGCGAGCAGTGTCTTGCGCATGCGCGGCATGACGCGCCCGGAGTTCAGCAAAGCGATGAAGTCCTCGGGCAGGCAGTGCGGCCTGCAGTGCTCCACATGTGCCGCGATCAACCGTGCCAGCTGCTGTGGCTGCTCGTACGGGATCAGGTGCGCGGCATCGGCTACAATGGCAAGCTGCGCCTGCGCATAGTGCGGCGCATTCAAGCGCCGCTGCGCGGCCTCGCCCAGATCGCCATCCTGCCCACCGGCCACGATCATTGCCGGTACGCCGATGCACGCGGCTTGCGCCGTGCAGTCTTCGCGACTGGCGCGTGTGAGCCATGCACTCCACGCACTGGGCGCGGTACGCAGAACGTCGTTGATCGCGGCATCCCTAAGCTGATCCGGCAGCGTCGAGGCGCAATTGGCATCCACGAACTGTGCTGCCTCTGCATGCGTGGGCTGTCCCGATTCGAACCAGCCCAGCATGGTACGGCGGCGCGATTCCTCCATGGGTTCCGGCGCCGGTGGCGATGCGGCAACGAGCACCACGCCCGCCAACCCGGCCAGGCCTGCCACGCCATCGCGCGCGCGCGCCGCTGTCAACGTGGCGATCTTTCCGCCCATGCTGTGCCCGACCGCGAACCAGCATGCCGGTTGCCGCTCGATGATTGCAGCGCTGAACCAGTCGACCAACGCGTGCGTATCGACATGCTCCAACGCCGCCGCATCGCCGAAGCCGGGGATGTCCAGGGCAGCACAGTCGAACTGGTCACCAAGCTGCGCGATGACACTGCTCCACTCATGCCGGCTGCCCCCGAGGGCATGCAGGAAGAACAGAGTTGGCTTGGCCATGTCGCACCTTGATCTGCGGGTTCGGCATGGTGGCGTACGCTTCGTCCACGTCTCGTGCAGATGAGGTCGAAAGCCGGTCTATCGCAGGTAAGCGTGGTTGCGCGCGATGCCGTTGTTCAATCGCAGGCAGTTACAGGGAAATTTCCCTTCTCGGTTGCTTGCCCCGCTACGCCGCAACCTTGAGGACGCGGTGGCGATGAAAGTCTATCCGAATGACTTTCTGTGCAATTCGCAAGCTACGTATGGCAACCGATATCGCTCTTTCAAGACCGGCGTACCTTGGCTACATCGCCTCTTATGCCGGCACAAAAGGCAACGCTTCCAGCTGCTTCAAAAAGTCGGAGAAGCCACCGCGCGCGCGCGCGTGCCTGCGCGCACTGGTCCACACCACCGAGCGTGGCGACCAGGCGATGGACGCCTTGATCGCCTGCAGCGCGTGGACCAACGCAACATCTTCGCTGCAGGTCAACGCAGGGAATCCACCGCACTGTTGATACAAGTCAGCGCGAACCCCCAGGTTGGCACCGTGAATGCGTCCGTGCCCTTCACCGGTTGCCTGGGTCTGTTCGAACCGGTGGCGCACCTCATCGGAATAGTCCAGCCAGTCCTCCACTTCCACCACGCCGCAGAACACACCCGTGCCTGCGCGGCGTTGTTCCAGCAGCCAATCGGTGGGGACGCGCGAGTCGGCATCGGTCACGGCCAGCTAGTCGGCACCTAGCGCAATGGCCTGGGATGCGGCTGCGGCGCGCGCGATGCCCACGCCGCCTGGTATGGGGACGTCGACCACGTGCGCGCCCAACGCCAGCGCCAGCTCGGCGGTGGCATCCGTGCAGCGGTCCACCGCAACGATCACCTCCACCGGCTCATCCAGCTCGGGATGCGCTGCAGCACGGAAGACCGATGTCAGGCACGCGGCCATGCACTCGGCCTCGTTATGTGCGGGGATGATGACCGCAATCACCGCAAACCTTCCTGTTGCGCCACCGACAGCGGCTGGGCCGTCCACGCCTCCAACAGGAAATCACTGTCTTCGTAGCGGTAATTCAAGGGCAAGGTGAGCAACCGGGCGATGCAGGCATGCACGGCGAAGCCATCCTGCTGCGCCTGCTCGAACGGATGCTTCCAGTGGCAGGCCACCAGTAGTCCGTCTGGCGTGAGCGCCTCCTGCAGACGCACGATCAGGTCATCAAGTTCGACGGCCACAAGGTAGTAGCCGATCTCGCTCAGTACGATCAGATCGAAATTGCCAACCGGCCATTGCTGCGGATGGCAGGCCTGCACGATCTCGACATTGCTGCGCTGGCCTACGCGCTGTTTGGCTTGTTCCACGGCAGCCGCAGACATGTCGGTTGCCAGCAAGCGTTCACAGCGGGCTGCCAGCCCGCGCGTCGCTTCTCCGTTGGAACATCCCAGTTCCCAGCCGCGGGCGAATCCGATGCGAGGCAAGGTGGCCAACAGGATGTCGCGTTTGCGCGTCTCGTACCAACGCGTCCCATAGCCAAAGGGATCCTGCTGCTGGTAGATACTGTCGAAATACGCGGCATTGGCCTGGGCAGTCATGGGAGATAGACCTCGAAGTCGCGCCGGAACCGTGCCAGCGCCCAGTCGGGAAGGATGGGGTTGCGCAGCGCGGGCGTGACGTGACCGGTCTGCGTCCTGAACGCTGCCATCGCCTGCATCTTTGCAGCGTGAGCAGCGGACGGAAGCGCAAGCCGCGTAGCCGATGCCAGCATCTGGCTGTGGTCCGGGTTGTCCCAATGCCATGCCCATACCGGAAACTGGATCAACCGCGCCTCGCAACGGGAAGCGGCGTTGATCGCGGCATCGGCGCATGCTTCATGGTCGGGATGGCCATCGCGTGCATACGTCACCAGTACTGCGTCGCTTGGTTGCAGCAGTTCGGAAAGCTGCGCACCCAGTGCGCTCACGCCTGCGCGGACCTGGCCGTCTCCCGCGTCCAGCCTGACCAGGTGGCAGGGATCGATCCCCAGGCATGCCAGCGCATCGCGCAATTCGTCGCGACGCGCAGCGGCCAGACGGGCCGGCGGCCACGCGTCTTCCTGCGGATAGGCCGCTTCGCCGTCGGTGACGGAGACGATCAGCACCTGCCGTCCCGATGCGACCGCCATGGCAAGCAGCCCGCCACAGCCCAGCACTTCGTCGTCAGGATGTGGAGAGACCACTACCACACGGCTGGTGTCGCCAAGCAATTGCCCGATGCTGGTGGTGGGCAGTTCAATCAGTTGGCGCGATGCCTGCCAGCGCGTCTCGGGGACGCCCTGCCCTTCGATATGCTCGCCTCTCACAGCAGCCATGGGTTGCCCTCGCGTGCATGCAGCTGTTCACCCAGCCATTGCTCGTCCTTCTCGCCGTGGGATTGGCGGATGAAGGCAGCCAGGTCCGCGCATCGTTGCGCATGTTCGGCGTCGCAGCACAGCGAAGCAGGCCCTAGTGCCAGTGCGGCACGTTCGATCACGTCCCGGCAGATGCGGTCCATCAGGCTGCGTAGCCGCACGACCGCAAACTGATGGCTCTCGGTGGGCGCGGTATCGATCGCATCTGCCAGGTCCTGCAGCATCAACCGCGCCGCTGTCAGCTGTTCGTCGATCGCACCAAGGTGCGCTGCAGAAAACGGGTTGTTCGCCACCCGTGGCGAACGACGCACCTGCTCGGCGATGGCCATGGCGGCGCCATACCAGCACGCGGCGATGCCTGCCCCGCCATGCCAGAACCCCGGCCGCTGCAGATAGAACGCCGGTTCCCCCAACAGGGCGGCAGGGGCATGCGTGAAATGGCCGCTACCGGTCGCAACGCCGGCCATGCCCGGGCCGTGCCACCGACTTGCATCGAGGGCGAAGTGACGCTTGGCCAATGTCACTGCTGCAAGTGGTTGCTGTTGGCCGCTGCTCACCGTCACCAACGCATGCGTCACTACATCCAGCTCTGCACTACACCATGGTTTGATGCCGGAGACAGTGCATGAGCCTGCTTCGTATGTTGCGGTGTCTTGCGGCCCACCGGCAGCCCATACGGCCCAGATTTCCCCGGTTGCCGGCGCTGGCTGCCCGGCTTCTGAAAAGATCGACAGGGCGTCGTAATGGGCCTCCAGCACCTTGGCGAGCGGCAGGCTTTCAGCGCCCAATCTGCTCAGTGCCTGCCACCGCTCGCGCGTCTGCCCTGCCCCAGGATGCGGAAGCTGCGGTGTCGCGCGCACATACTCACGCACACGCTGCGCAAGCGCTGGATTTGTGGGTGTAGGAGGCGTGCCCGGCAGGTATTCACGGGCGTAGACTGGTTGAGACATGCGCCAATCTAGGCGCCGACTCGTCAACCCAGGGTGAGCCTGATACGCCTGCTCATAACACAATGATCATGTTGATCCACTGCATGGCCCAGGTCGGACAAGCCACGGGGCGAAGCATCCATCACGCGCTGAAGAACTCAGGCCATTACAACGAGCGCTACCTGAGATCAAGCGAGATCATTTCCTGGAGTCCGCGCCTCACCTATCACGCGGTCGCAGCAACGGGCTTGGATCTTCGAAAAGTCGTTGATCGTAGCAGCTGCCCGCAGTCCCGAGCAGAGCACTGCTGGTGCGCTTGCGACACGAAAAATTCTGCAGCAACGCCCGCCGTTTCGTTACAGGCGCCGGTTGGTCATGCGCGTCGGAATCGGCAACCATGCGCTCGAAACGACCGGATTGCCGGCATCCAGGCGTTCCTGCCTGACAGCGCTCGATGCCGCGCGTTGGGCTCGCTGATCACTTGGTGGATCGGGCGCGAGGCGCTGCGTTTCCAGGAGCGGCGCTGGTTTCCGGTCACGCCACGCGCCCTGCAGCGTGCCCGGCGCTGGTACGGAAAGTACGGCAGGTGGTCGCTGCCATTGAGCTGGATGCCGATCATCGGCGACCTGCTCACCTTGGCCGCCGGTGTGATGCGCGAGCCACTGCGCATCTTTCTGCAATTGGTAGCGATCGCCAAGACCGCACGTTACCTCGTGGTTGCAGCGGCAACGCTGGCGCTCATTCCCTGAGCCTTGAAGCAGCGCGCAGGATGCGTGGCGTGCCACGCCGCCACCCATGCGCACGAGCGTTTAACGCGACACGCCTATGCTATCGGCGCGCCGCAGGCCTTAAGCGGTGCACAGGACGCTGCACATTGGACATCGCAAAGGAGATCGTATGAAGACGCTGCATAGCATGCTGCTCGCCGGATGCCTGCTTGGCCTCAGCCCCCTGGCCTCTGCCGAGGTTGCCAACCTTACCAATAGCGCCGATGGCGCCAACCGCGAGGCCGGCATCACCTCGGTCAAGAAGAAGCTGCAGGACGCCTGCGAGTCGCGCAAGGGCAAGGTGGACATGGCCTCGTTCGAGGTGGTGTTCGAAAAGACCAGCACCAATCCGGACGTGCCCAACCCCTATTACGTGGACGGCAAGATCAAGTGCGATCTGCCCTGAGTCGCCGATAGCAGTGATGCTGCCATCTCAGTGGCTGAGAGTACCCATGAAAGCGGGTGCACCGCCACCGGCGGCGTGCGGTTGGTGCGCAACATCGGCACGGTCCGTTCGTGCACTCCGGTCCCGGGCGTGCCTTCCGCACCTATCTGACGTCTACGCGCGACGTGCTGTTCGCTGTTCTCGAATCGAGGCCAAGAGGCCCCGTGTTGCGGGACGTGTTGTTTCTGCCTGCGGTGTGTTCTTCGTCGCGCGGCGTTGGTCGCTGGCATGCTGCTCAGTCGCCGACAGCCGCGCGGCCGACACAGCGCCATTCTCACGCATCCCATCGTCACGCATCGTGGGCAAACACAGCGCACTGGACGTCGGCGCGATAGTCGCGTGGCGTGCAGGAAAATTGCTTCTTGAACGTGCGACTAAAGTGCGCCGAATCGGTGAAACCCCATCGCCCCGCGATCTGGGTGATCGACGCATGTCGCAGCTGCGGGCTGCGCAAATCGTCGGCGCTGCGCACCAGCCGGCGGCGCAGGATGTAGCGGCACACGGTGTCGCCATCGTCGAACAGGCGATACAACTGGCGCAGCGATACGCCAAGCTGGTGCGCCAGGGCCGCCGGCGCCAGCAAGGGGTTGTCGAGCTGGTGTTCGATCAACTGCTCGGCATGGCGCCGCAGTTGCGTGGACGCCGCATCCAGCAATCGCTGCCCGTCCGCACCGTGGGGACCAGTCCCCAGGGCCGAAGGCACCAGGGCCAGGATGGCCTCGCGCACCGCGCAGCGCTCGGCCCGGGTCAATGCCTCGCCCGCCTTCCACACCTGCTCAACCATGACGCGTAACATCTGGCCGCTGACCGCATGCGTGGAGAGCTTGCCGAACAGTGCCTGGCCCGGCGGCAGCCGCCGTTGCAGGTCGCGGCGATCCAGGTGAATGGAAAGGTGGTCTATCAATCCGCAGCCAACGATATCGTAGGGCTTTGCCGAATCCATCAGCATCATCTCTCCGGGCTGCAACTGCAACGTGTGCTCGCCCTGGTGCAGCATGCGGCTGCTCCCGCTGCATTGCAGGACCAGGAAGCAACTGCGGTCATCCAGCCGGTCTGTGCTGGTGCGTCGGTGCATGATATGCGCCACATTGGTGCGAATCAGCGAGGTCTTGAGCTCGCCGTCGTCGTCATGATCCAGTTCACCCACGAACCCGGCGCGTTGTGTATCCACGCTGGCGCGGAACCCGCCGCAAGCTGCATCCAGCGCATGGTTCCAGGCTTCGACATCGTTGCAGATCCGGACAGGTGCGCGCATTTCACACTGGAATGTGATGATTGACCTGTTTTTGTAACGCAAACACCATGCCAAGTCATGGTGGCGTGCAGCATCCAGGCCTCCGCCGCGAGCCTGAGGCTCGTTCGATAGACGATGCCGATCGATGACGCGCTCCGATATCGATGGAGCCAAGCACCGTCGTCGAATCGATGGCACGCCCTTTGCCACGTTGCCCGTGCCAGCACTGCGCTGATGGCCCAGCGTGCCGGCGAACGGCCCTGCGCGCTGCCCGGGCCTGAAGGCTGGGCACGCAGCGGCGGCTGGCACCGAGGATCAAGTCCGTTGGCAGGCAGCGACAAGCGTTGCGGTCGCGCCCGTGTTTACAGTGCAGGCGACCGCCGCGCAGGATCTCCGCCGCTCCATGATCAACACCGAAACCCCCACCTACTACACCGCCACCCGCAGGTACGCGCTGAGCTTCCGCTCGCTCGAGAAGGAGGTCGATGCGGAGGTCGTCATCATCGGCGGTGGTTTTTCAGGCATCAATACCGCGCTGGAACTGGCCGAGCACGGAGTGACCCACACCATCGTGCTGGAGGGCCGTCACCTGGGCTATGGCGGCCAGGTCATGGCCGGGATCGGCCACGACCTGGATGCGCTGGTGCGCGACGTCGGCCGGCAAGGCGTGCAGGCGCTGTTCGCGCTGAGCGATCTCGGGCCGCAGATCATGCGCGAGCGCATCGCCCGCTACGACATCGATGCCGACTTTCGCAGCGGCTACGGTTACATGGCCTTCAATGCACGCCAGGCCCGGACGCTGCGCGCGTGGGAAACCGAGTTCAAGTCGCTGGGGTCGCCGCACGAAATACGCTATCTGCAACGCTCGGAAATCCAGCAGGTGCTCGGCAGCGATGCCTACTGCGCCGGCCTGCTGCACATGGGAGGCGGCCATGTGCATTCGCTCACCTGCTGCTGGGCGAAGCCAAGGCGCTGAGCCAGAGTTACGGCGTGCGCATCTTCGAGCACAGCCCGGCGCTGGAGGTGAGCTACGGTAACCGGATCACGGTGCGTACCGCCAACGGTCGCGTGCGCGCGCGCAAACTGGTGTGGGCGATCGACGGCTTCAATAACGCAATGGTGCCGGAACTGCACGCCCGCACCATCAATGTCTACGCCTACAAGTCGGTGACCGAGCCGCTGAGCCGCGAACTGATCGAGCATATCAGCCCGATTCGCGGCGCCTTCAGCGACATCCGCCCGGTCATCGATTATTACCGCGTCACCAACGACAACCGGCTGATGTTTGGTTCGTCCACGCCGTTCGTCGAACACATTCCAGGCGATCTCAAACACTGGAATCGCCGCCTGATGCTGAAGATCTTTCCGTATCTAAAGGATGTCGCCATCGACCTGGCCTGGGGCGGCCCGCTGGCCTGTTCCAGGAATCTGTTCCCGCAGATCGGCACCTTGCCCGACCGCCCGAATGCCTTCTACGTGCAGGGGTATTCCGGCTTTGGAGTCACCCCCAGCCAGATCATCTGCAAGGTGCTGGCCGAAGGCATCCTGGGCGGATCGGAGCGCTACCGCCTGATCAGTTCGATCAACCACGCCGCCATTGCCGGCAAGGATCAATTCCGCAAACTGCTGGTGAGCCTGGGCAACCTGATGCACCAGGGCTCGGGCTACTGGCACGGGCGGCGTTGAGCCCTGCCCCGCGTTCGCCTCGTATCGCAGTTCACCTGACTATACCCAAAGGAGCCACCCGCATGACCTTTACGCCCATCACGCACGCGCTGAGCCTGGACGACCTGGACGACTGGGGCAATGTGACCGACCTTGGCGCGCAGATGCTCGGCGACGAGCTCAAGGCCTACGGCCGCATGACCCATGGCGCGCCGACCGATCCGATCAGTGCCGCCTATTTCGGCACCACCAAGGGCAGGTTCCGCATGACCCACCCCTTCGTCGTCTGAGCATACGCGCCAGCCAACTGCGCCGAGTGCTGCGCGGATCCAGCCGATGGACGGCGGGATCCGCGACACCGCACGGTGACCGCGCCGATACACACGCTGCGCTGCAGCGTGGCTGCAGACACTCATCGTGTCGCAGCGTGCTCGGGATGACACGCTCGCAGCCCGCCCGCGCCGGGATGCACCCATGCCCGATTCGTGCAACAGTGCGGTCTGCCGAAGGCGGCGCCACTGCGCGCCGGGGCTGCAGCGCTGTCGTCTTCGCACCTCCTTCCAGCTCCGGGACCTGCCATGTCAGCCAGTTCCGTTTCCGCATTCGTGGTCCAGCACTGCAGCACCGCTGCGGTGGAGGCACATGCTCAGGCCATGCCGCGCTGGCAGGTTCGTTACGACCAGACCAGCAGCGGGCGTTTCACCGGACACCTGGACGACTTGCAGCTGGATGGCATCCAGGTGGTGCGCGATCGCGCCAACCAAGCCATGCTCAAGTGCGGGGAAGCCTGGCCCGGCGCGCTGGTCATCAGCCTGCCGCTGCGCGGAGCCGACATGGAGATGTACTGCGAGGGCTATCGCTACCAGGATCCCTGCCTGCTGGTCACGCCCGGCCATCGCCTTCCCGAACTGCAGACGCCCGCGCAGGTGGAAGTGCTGTCGTTCGCGATTGACCAGCATCTGGTCGATTGGCTGCTCGAACGCCAGCACTGCCCGCCACCGGCACGCACGCGAACGTTGCGCCGGACGCCCCCGCGCACCCTGCACGCGATGCAGGGCGTCAGCCAGGACCTGTTCGATTCGCAAACGCTGACCACCGCGATGCACACACATGCCGTGGTGCGTCGCGGCACCCGGGACGGGCTGCTGCAACTGCTGCTGAACATGCTAGACACCACCGACGCCGCGCCGCTGCGTCCCAGCGCGAGAAAGCGCCTGGTCGATCGCGCGCGCGACTACGCGCTGGCACACGCCGAACGCGCGCCCACGGTACTGGAGTTGTGTGGGCATGTCGGTGCCAGCCGGCGCAAGCTGCAGTACTGTTTTCAGGAAAGCCTGGGCACCAATCCGGTGGCCTATCTGCGCACCCTGCGACTGAACCAGGTACGGCGCTCGCTGACCAGCAAGGGGCCGGGCCGCTCGGTGCAGGACATCGCTGCGGCCTGGGGATTCTGGCATCCGAGCCGGTTTGCCGGGGAGTACCGTCAGTTGTTCGGGCAAAGCCCGTCGGAAACCCGCCATCAGGCACTGGGCACCTTGGCGGGGTAGGACGAGCGTTACGCACGCGGCCGCGACAAAAACAGAAATACATTGCCGATTCTGGATAACGGGCATGCAAACGTTCCGCTTAGTTTGGAGTTGTAACTCCGACAGGCAAGGAACTCCCGATGTCCCAGCACCGCTGTCGTCCGCTCCGTTCGCTGTCTGCAAGCATGCTTCTCTGTAGTGCATTCGCTGCCCAGGCCACCGAAAACGGTGCGCCCTCCACCCCGATGGGACTGTACGATTTCGGCGGCGGCTTCATGCCACCCAGCACTCCGGTCGGCACCTTCGGCGTGCGCACCGCGTACTACTCCAGCGACCGCCTCAACGACGGTGCAGGCCATCGCAGCCCCAACGATGTTTCGCTGGATGTGCTGTCGCTGGGGCTGGCCTATATCCGCATGACCGACACCCGCATCCTCGGCGCGCGCTATGGCTTCGGGACGGTGGTGCCCTTTTTCCGCATGGATGCGGGCCTGGCGGTCAGGGCCAATGGCATGACCGTGTTCCAGGACCAGGCCAGGGTATTCCGGCTGGCCGATGTGCAGGTGACGCCGGTGATCCTGCAATGGACGCCATCGCGCAACCTGGGCATCAACTTCCAGTTCCAGATCCAGGCACCGACCGGCGACTACGAGGCCAGCCGGCTGATCTCTCCTGGCCTCAATCGCTGGACGTATTCGCCGCTGCTCAACGTCAGCTGGATCAGCCAGGGCGGCCTGGAGCTGTCTTCCTCGTTCCAGTTCGATATCAACACGCGCAACCCCGATACTGATTACCGCAGCGGCGTGGAATACCGCCATGAATTCGCCATCGGCCAGCACCTGGGATCGTGGACGGCGGGTGTGGGCGGCTACTACTACCGCCAGGTCACCGATGACCAGCGTAACGGCCAGGATATCGGCAACCGCGCGCGGGTAGTGGCACTGGGACCGGCAGTGAGCTTCTTCGAGCCGGGCAAGATGCCGCTCTGGCTCCATGTCTACAGGAAGTTCGGCGCGCGCAATCGTGCCGAGGGCTACACCGTGGCGTTGCGCTTTGCGCACACTTTCTGAGCTGCGGCCATGATCACGTCTAAGGGGGATGCCATGAATGACGCCAACGGCGCAGTCCGTCAGGCAGGCCGCGCGCAAGGCGCGGTGCTGTTGCTCGGCAGCAGCCTGACCACTATGGGTGCAGTGATGATTGCGCCCGTGTTACCCAAACTCGGCGCGCAGTTCGGCCCGGTCGATCCACAGGCGGGCCTGCTGGTACCGCTGGTGGTGACCGGGCCGGCACTGGCGATCGCGCTATTCGCACCGGCGGCCGGCGGGCTGGCCGACCTGTTCGGCCGCAAGGGGCTGCTGATCCTGGCCACGCTCGCCTACGCCGTGCTCGGCGTTCTGCCGGCATTTCTGCAGGATCTGACCAGTATCGTGGGTGCACGCCTGCTGTTCGGGTGTGCCGAAACGGCGGTGATGACCTGTTGCACCACGCTGATTGCCGACTACTGGCAGGGCGAACGCCGCTTGCGCTATGTCAACCTGCAGGTGGCGTGCATTGCGCTGATCGGCTCGCTGTTCTTCGTGGTCGGCGGTGCGCTTGGCGAACATTCCTGGCGCATGCCGTTCTATCTGTACCTGCTGCCCTTGCTGCTGGTGCCGGCAATGCTGAAGGTATTGTGGGAACCGACCGCAACGCAGGCAACACCGCTGGCGGCGGCATCGGAAGGCAAGGTCGGCCGCTCCGCGCTGGTGGTGGGCTATTTGCTGGTGTTCTTCGGGATGTCGCTCTGCTACATCGTGCCGGTGCAGGCGCCGGTGCTGCTGGTCGCCATGGGCGTGACATCGAGCACGATGATCGGCCTGTCTGCCGGGCTGGGATTGCTGTCCACCTTGGGCGGTTCGCTGGTCTGGCCGCTGCTGCGTCGCTGGGTTGGCATGCCCGCGACCAATGCGCTGCTGTTGGCGCTATTGGCGTTGGGCCTGTGGCTGCTGGTCGGCGCACAGACCTACGCACAGGTGTTGCTGGCGGTGAGCGTGCACGGGTTCGGTGCCGGGCTGCTGGTGCCCAATGCGATGACCCCGGTGATGAACGCGCTGCCGTTGCGCGTGCGCGGCCGCGGCATGGGCGGCTTTACCTCCAGCCTGTACCTGGGCCAATTCGCCAGCCCGTTGCTGATCACTGCCTTGCTGCCGGCCGGTGGCGATCTGCACGGCGCGATCCGGATCGCCGCCGGCGCCGCGCTGGCGGTCGCCATGCTGTGGGCGGCGCGTGCGTTGCTGCGCCGGGCGCCTGCTCTTTCTACCGATTCGCAAGCGAGGTGATGGCATGATGCAGGATATCGATGCGTTGTTGGACAGCCACGATGGAGTCGGCCTGGCTGCGCTGGTGAGGAATGGCGAGATCCAGCCGCTGGAACTGACCGAGGCCACGATCGCGCGGCTGGAACGGGTGGCATCGCTGAACGCGGTGGCCGAGACGCTGTATGACCAAGCGCGTGCCACCGCGCGCCAGCCTGCCACCCGGCAGGGCGCGCTGGCCGGCGTGCCGACGCTGATCAAGGACCTGTTCTCGCCCCTGCGCGGAGCGCGCATGGGCAATGGCTCGCTGGCGCAGGGCGATGCGCGCGCCGATCTGGATTGTGCGGTGGTGGAGCGGTTGCGGGCTGCCGGCTGCGTCTTCCTGGGCACCAGCACCTCACCGGAATTCGGCACGTCCTACACCACCGAATCCACCCGCTTCGGTGCCACGGCCAATCCATGGGACATCACCCGCAGTGCCGGCGGTTCCAGCGGCGGCGCGGCCGCGCTGGTGGCCGCACGCGCGGTGCCGTTTGCGCATGGCAACGATGGCGGCGGATCGCTGCGGGTGCCTGCCTCGTGTTGCGGGGTCTTCGGGCTCAAGCCCAGCCGCGGCCGCATGCCATCCGGGCCGCTGATCGGCGAAGGCTGGGCCGGCATGGGCATCACACACGCCATCACCCGCTCGGTCCGCGACAGCGCGGCGCTGCTGGACGCCACCGCCGGTGCCGATCTGGGGGCGCCCTACGCTGCGCCAGCCCAGGCTGCGCCGTTCATGGCCGCGATCGAACGCGACCCCACTCCCTTGCGCATCGCGCTGGTGGAACACCTGGCGCCCTGGCCCAGCGGCGCGGACGCGCTGGCCGCGGTCCGTCATTCGGCCGGGCTGTGTAGCCTCCTTGGCCATCACGTTGAAGCGGCGCGCCTGCCGGTGGACCTGCCGGTGCTGGTGGACCAGCTGTTCGACATCATCGGCCCCAGCACGCGCTGTTATCTGGACATGCTGGGCCATCTGCGGGGCGCGCCGGTGACCGACGCCGAACTGGAACCGCGTACCCGGGTGATCCTGCGCGAAAAAGGTCATGTCAGCGGTGCGCGCTATGCTGCTGCGGTGGCCGCGATCCACGTCCTGGGACGGCAGCTGGCGACCTTGCTGCAGGACTACGACCTGATCCTGACCCCGACCCTGACCCGCGCACCGCCGCTGCTGGGAACGCTGGATGCGTTCGACGACACCATCTCGCTGGCGCGGCTGATCGACGACTTCCACAGCTATTCGCCATTTACTGCCTTATTCAACGCAAGCGGTCAGCCGGCGATGTCGGTACCGTTGTACTGGAGCCCGGCCGGGTTGCCGATCGGTGCGCACTTTGCCGCGCGCTTCGGCGAGGAAAGCACATTGCTGGCGCTGGCCGCGCAACTGGAACGCGCGCAACCCTGGGCCGGACGCGTTCCTCCGCTCAATGCCAGTGCGGTGGGCCGTTAAGGCGCGAATGCTGATGGGCTTCTGGCGCAGCGCGCGCTGCGCCAGTGCATCTGCATGCAAGCATGCTCCGTCGGCAACGGTGCGGAACGTCTGATGCCACTGTCAGCGGCCTTGCTGGCGCGCAGCGATCGCACCTGTGCGCATTCAATGCCTGCGGGGAAACGCCTGTTACGCAATCGGCGTATCTGCCAGAGCGTCTCAATCGCTATGACGAGATCAAGCCAAGGCGATATCAGGCCGCAAAGCTGTCACGGCGCGAACGCCGTGTCAGCCTGAGTCGCGATTGCTCGCACCGCTTCAGCGCATCGCTTGCGGCGACGATGCTGGCGCGGTGTCCGGCGTCACACGCCAGATGATGTTGGCCAGGTCATCGGCCACGAGCAGCGCGCCGCGCGGATCGACCGTCACGCCTACCGGGCGGCCGTGCGTCTTGCCATCCTCACCATGGAAGCCGGACACGAAGTCGATGGGGTCGCCCGCGGGCCGGCCGTCGCGGAACGGCACGAACACCACCTTGTAGCCCACCGGCGGATTGCGGTTCCAGCTGCCGTGCTCGCCGACGAAGACGCCGTCTGCGAACTTCGCACCCATCACCGGCGCGGAGAACGCGACGCCCAGTGCTGCCACGTGCGAGCCCAAGGCGTAGTCCGGCTCGATCGCCGAGGCCACCTTCTGCGGATCCTGCGGCATGACCCGCGTGTCCACGTGCTTGCCCCAGTAGCTGTAGGGCCAGCCGTAGAAGCCGCCTTCGCGAACCGAGGTCAGATAGTCGGGCACCAGGTTCGGGCCGATCTCGTCGCGTTCGTTGACCACCGCCCACAGCGCGCCGCTGCCGGGCTGGATGGCCAGCGCGGTCGGATTGCGCAGACCGGTGGCATACGGCCTGTGCGCGCCGGTGGCCGCATCGACCTGCCAGACCTGCGCGCGATCGATTTCGACATCCATGCCGCGCTCGGTAATGTTGCTGTTGGAGCCGATCGCCACGTATAGATAGCGGCCGTCCGCACTGGCGGTCAGCGCCTTGGTCCAGTGATGGTTGATGGCCGACGGCAGGTCGGTCAGCTTGCTTGGCGCGCCGCTGGCCTTGGTCTGGCCGTCGCGGTAGTCGAAGCGCACCAGGGCATCCTGGTTGGCGACGTAAAGCGCATTGCCGATCAGCGCGAGCCCATACGGTGCGTTGAGCTTGTCGGCGAAGACGGTCTTCAGTTCATAGGTGCCGTCGCCGTCGGCGTCACGCAACAAGGTCAGACGATTGCCGCTCTTGACCTGGGTGGTGCCCTTGGCCTTGATCGGGCCGGCAATGATGTCCTTGGGCTTGAGCTTGGGCGCAGAGCCACCGCGGCCCTCGGCCACCAGGATGTCGCCGTTCGGCAGCACCAGCGTCTGCCGCGGAATGGCCAGGTCGCGCGCAATGGCGGTGATGCGGTACCCGGACGGCACGGTCGGGGTGCTGTTGCCCCACGCAGTGGGCTCGGCGATCGTCATGTCCGGCAGCACGCCGCGATCGGGTGCGGGCAAGTTGGGCGTCGCGCCGTGCTGATCCAATTCGGGCGCCTGACCACAGGCCGCCAACGCGGCAGCGAGGATGGGGACCACTAGCACTCGGGATTGGCGGCTCATCGTGCACCTCCCAGACGCAGACCGGACAGCCCCGACCAGGCGGCAACCACCGCAAACAGCGTTGCGATGCCCGACAGCACCAGCGCCCCCGGCATGATGGCCCATGCGTCGCGTGCGTGATGCAGGGCATCGAAGAAGCCCACCACCCAGGTGGCCACCAGCGCCAGCAGGTAGACCCGATTGCCGCTGCCGCGGACCAGCCCGATCACCGCGGCCAGCAATGCAATGGTGGTCGTCACCATCGCCCCGACCAGCAACCACGACGCGAAGTTGCTCCACTGGATCTGGTAAGAGCTCCAGTAGGCGTAATCGCTGAGTAGCGTGCCCAGGAACAATGGCCACACGCCACCGAGGATGGCGGCGTGGAACGGATGGATGGCCCGCAAGCGGGTCGGGACAACGGTTGCATTCATGGCGGACTCGTATGGCATGGCAAGACGTGAATCCGATGCTGCCAGCTTGCATGTGATGAGCAGGACGATATTGGCCGGACGCCACGCCTGTGTCCCCAGGCCATTGCGTTTCTGGCCGATGCATGCGGGCGCAGTCCGGTGCGACGTCGCGGCCGACGCAGCGCCGCCACGCGCAGGCCCGCATCGGCAATCTTGACCGGCATTCCGAGTATTGCCACACCGATCGCTGCAAGGCAGCGCTCGCGCAGGTCTTCACGACGCCACCGCCCAGGAACATGTTCGAGTGCAGCAGATCCGTCCCTACCCGTCCGCCGACCTCGCTGCGTGCGTGGCTGTTCGATGGCAATACCGGCGGTGTCCGCCTCGGCCCGACCTTCGCTCACCCTGCTCCACAGCGGCCGTAGGACCTGCCATTCGTCCTGATGCACAACCGCTCGCAGGCCACTGCGACCGCATGTCATAGAGTGCTGGGGCCACCGCCCAGCCTCTCCTACGCTGGCCTCATTCACTGAAGGAGCAGGTGCATGAAGACGTTCGGGATGGTGGTGCTGATGACGGTACTGGGCATGGCAGGTCCGGCCGTCGCCGGGCAGGCGCAGGGCGCAGCGGATGCACGCACCGCGCTGGCGCGCGAGGCGGCTACCTTTTTCGAGGACAGCCAGCCCGGCGGCGTGGTGCTGGTCACCCGCGGCGACCAGGTGCTGCTGCGCCAGGCCTACGGACTGGCAGACATCGAGAATGGCGTGGCCATGCAGCCGGATGCCGCGCTGCGGCTGGCGTCGGTGACCAAGCAGTTCACCGCCGTGGCGGTGCTGCAACTGGTGCAGGCCGGCAAACTGCAACTCGACGCCACGCTGGTGTCGCTGGATCCGGCGTTGAGCGGGCCGCTGGCCCAGGTGACGGTGCGGCAGCTGCTCACCCATACCTCCGGCATCAAGAACGTCAGCAGCATCGCCGCCTCGCGTGCCGCACGCCGCGAGGACACCGACGCGGCAACCCTGCTGAACACCTTCAAGGACCTGCCGCTGGAGTTCGATGCCGGTACGCGGTTTCGTTACAGCAATTCCAATTACATCGTGCTGACCCACCTGATCGGGCGCGTGTCAGGGCAGCCCTACCCCACCTACATGCAGCAGGCGCTGTTCGCGCCACTGGGCATGCAGCACACGCGCTACGACAGCCACCTGGCGGTGATTGCCAAACGGGCGCACGGCTACCGGCGCAGCAAGGGCGAACTGCAGAACGCCGACTTCATCAGCATGACGCAGCCGCAAGGCGCCGGCGGCCTGATCAGCACCGTGGACGACCTGGCGCGCTGGCACCGCGCCCTGCGCGACGGCGTGCCGGTGTCCGCCGGACTGCTGGCGCAGGCGATGCGCAAGACCACGCTCGCCGATGGCAGTGCTTCGCCTTACGGGTTCGGCTGGATCGTCGGCCAGGCGAACGGCATTGCCGACGTGGAGCACGGCGGCTTCATCAATGGCTTCAACAGCTACATCGTGCGTCTGCAACAGCCGGATGTCTTCGTCACCGTGCTGACCAATGCCGAATTCCTGGACCCGACCGACCTGAGCGTACGCCTGGCCGCCATCGCTGCCGGCAAGGCCTATGCACCGGCGCATGCCGGGCGCGCGACCGACACTGCCCCGCTGGGCCGCTACCGCTTCGGCAAGGACGATGTGCGGGCCCTGACAAACGTCGACGGCCATCTGCAACTGCAACACGAAGGAGACGAACCACGCGCCCTCACGCTGCACGCCGATGGCCGTTACTACCTCGATACCGGCCTGGATGCGTTGAGCTTTGCCACCGATGGTAGTAGCCGGACAATCATGACCCTGCACGATCGCCTGATGGGCGACAGCAGCGGCACCCGCGAGACGGCACCGTAACGCACGCGCTAGAGGCTGAGCATCTCGCGGAACCGGGCACTCTGCCGACGTGAGATCTCCACTTCCAGGCCGCCGCGCAGGGTGAGCATCAGGCCGCCGTTGCTCCACGGCGCCACCTGCTCCACGAAGTCGAGATTGACGATGTACTTGCGGCTGGCACGGAAGAACTTGTCCGGCGCCAGCTGCATCTCGATCGCGCCCAGCGGGCGATACAGCATCGGCGACTGGCTCTGGAAGTACACCCGGCTGTAATTGCCAACCGCTTCGATCGCACGGATCTCGCGCGGCTTGACCAGAAAGCACTGCTCGCCATCCTTGATGAAGATGGCGACATCCATCGAACGCCGTACCGGCGTGGCCGGTACGGCCTCGCCCAGTTTCGCGATCGCCTGCGCCAGCCGCAGCGGCTCGATCGGCTTGAGCAGATAGTCCACCGTGTTGTAGCCAAAGGCCTTGAGCGCATGCACGTCGAACGCCGTGGTGAAGATGATGCGCGGCACCTGGCTCAGCCGTTGCAGCACATCGAAGGCGGTGCCGCCCGGCAGATCGATATCCAGGAACACCACGGCCGGCGCAGCCGATTCGATCAGCGCCACCGCCGTCTCCACATCGCCGGCATGGCCGATCACGCGCAATTGCGGGTAGCCCTTGAGCTGGTGCTCCAGTTCGAAACGGGCCAGCTCCGAATCCTCCACGATCACCGCTTCGATCACGCAATGCCTCCAATCCACACCTGGGCAACCACGTGCCCGCCCGCGTCGTCCAGTCCCAGGCCGGCACCCGTGCCGAACGACAGCTGCAGCCGCTGGCGCAGGTTCGCCAGGCCGGTCCCACTGCCATCACTGTGCACCAGCTGGCCGGTGTTGCTCACCCGGATCTGCAGGCGCGTGCCGTGCAGCGCGATGTCCACCTGCAAGTCGCCCCCACTGCTGCTTGGCCCCAGGCCGTGCTTGATCGCGTTCTCCACCAACAGCTGTACGCAGAAGCGTGGCACGCGCATCGGCCGGGCCTGCGCGTCCACCTGCTCGGCATAGCGCAGGCGCTTGCCGAGCTGCATGCCGACCAGGCCCAGATAATCGCGCACCACCGCCATTTCCTCGTCCACCGTGACCAGCGCTTCTTCGCCTCCGCTGAACTGATAGCGCAGCGTGCTGGCGAACCGGGTGATCTGTTCGCGCGCCAACTCCGGGTCCATCAGGATCAGGGCACGGATGTTGTTGAGCGTATTGAAGGTGAAGTGCGGGCTGATATGGCCGAGCAGGCGCTGCAATTGCGCTTCCTTGAGCGCCAGGCGCAGATCGTTCTGGTGTCGCGTGGCGTCGGCCAGCCGCGTCTGCCGGCTGATCGACAGGTACAACAGGCTCCAGGCGATGTAGGCAGGCAACAGCAAGGCGGTGCCGGAGATCATCGGCTGGGACTCATGTAGTGCCCGCACCGCCGGCGACACATCGCGCAGCGCCCACAACACGCCATGTACGGCCAGATCCACGCCCAACGCCATCGCCAGGCTGCTGACGAACAACAGCCCCAGCCAGCGTAGCTCGCCATAGCCATCGGCCTGCAGTGTCCGGTAGATCCAGCGCAATGCCAGGCTGCCGATCATCCCGCCGACGCTCAGGCTGACCACGCCGGCACCTTGCAGCGCAGCGGGCACCAGATCTTCGCTCGGACGCGCCAGGTAGGCGATCGCCAGGAACAACGACCATCCCAAGGCCTGCATCAACCAGAACATGCGCCTTACACCGCGCATGGCGGCCCTTTCGCGGTATCGATCACCCAACCCACCCCATTGGTGCGCAGGCAGGCCAGCCCTGCTGCAGGCAGCCGCAGAGCATAGAGCGATGGGAAGCCCTGCACCAGTCGCCGGATGCGCGATGCGTGGATTGCGGTGACCGATGTGGTGGCGCCAGGCGCGTCGACAGCGTGCCGGCTGATTCTGGTCTGAGCGCTGCGAAGAAGAAGGCCCGCTCGCAACTTGCCTCCGCGATCGACTGACTTGGCAGGCAATCACACCGCCCCCCTGCTGCGTGTCCTGCATCAGCGTTCATGGCCCACACCGATGAAACAGCCACGTCGAGACAACTTGCTTGCCGTGGCAACCTCGTCTTGGCAAGGCGAGACAGCCCGCGTGCTTCTTCACAGGGCACGTGACGCTATGGCCTTTGGCCGCATGCCGCTGTCGAAGTCAGTGCTTGGAATTACGCACATCGGCCCCTAAATCCATGAGTGCACCCATGCTGCAGATCGGCGTGATGCCCGCTTGCGTGGCGGCATGCGTCGGCGTTGCAGTCCTCTGTGTCGTTGCCCCTCCCCCGCGGCAGCATTTCCCCCGGAGTCAATCGTGATGCCCATTTCCGAAAGCCTGTCGCCCTGGCAGCAAGCCATTGCCCCGATCGCCGCATTCGCGACCACGGGCGATATCGAACGGTTGAAGCCGGCGCTGGACGCCGGCCTCGACGCAGGCCTGACCATCAACGACTGCAAGGAAGTGCTGGTGCAGGTCTACGCTTACGCCGGCTTTCCACGCAGCCTCAATGCGTTGGCGGCATTGATGCAGGTCATCGAGGCACGGCGGCAGCGTGGCGTTGTCGATCCGCCTGGCGACTCGCCGGGCCCGGTTCCGACCGGCCAGGCGTTGCTCGCATTGGGAACCGCCAATCAAACCCAACTGGCAGGCGCACCGGTGACCGGGCCGCTGTTCGAGTTTGCACCGGCCATCGACCAGTATCTGAAGACGCACCTGTTCGGCGACATCTTCGCGCGCGACAACATGGACTGGATGAGCCGTGAGCTGGCCACCGTGAGCATACTCGCCGCACTGGAGGGTGTGGAAGCGCAGTTGCAGTCGCACCTGAAGATCAGCCTGAACATCGGCGTGACCACGGCGCAGCTCAACGCACTGGCACAGGTGCTGGACAAGCGTGTCGGCGCTGCCGCCGGCACGCGCGCCAAGGCGGCGCTGGCGAAGACGCAGTAGCCCCGCGCTGGGGGTGAGCACTGCTGGCTGAAATCTGCGTGCCTGGCGGCGATCAGGCCGAGCCGGCCTTACTCAGTCGTCCCTGAAAAATCCCATTCAATCACCCACTGCCTGCGTTGACCGCTGCACGGCACGCAAGGACATCCATACCATCGCGCCCATCCAGGCACGCAAAAACGCGATCCAGCGCAGCAGCCAGCGTAGGTTGTAGCCGGCGGCGCAGCCGAGCACATGCAACGCATCGCCTTCGGCGCCGTTGAGCCGGCGACGACGCAGCTTAGACTCAACTTCCAAGTGCAACACCCCGCCTTGACGTAGGGTAGCGGCATGGGCACACAGTACAGGCACCTGGGTTCCGAAGAACGCGCTTTGCTTCAAATTGAACTCGGTAACGGAATGAGCATCAACTCCATTGCAAGGCGACTCAATCGCAGTGCGTCCACCCTGTCGCGCGAGATAAGGCGACAGGGCGAACCTGTCTATGCGGCAACCAGCGCAGCCAGCAACTATCGGCTGCGCCGCAGAGCGTGCGTTCGAAGGCGCCGGCTTGTTGAAGGCAGTGCGCTCTTTCAGCAGGTGCGTGACGACTTGGTTCTGTATCGTTGGTCGCCCCAGCAAATTGCTGCCAAGCTCAAGGCCATGCATCCGGATGATCCAAGTCAACGCGTGAGTCACGAAACAATCTACGCCGCTATCTACGCGCATCCGCGTGGTGGTTTGAAGAAAGAGCTTGTGGAGGCGCTTCGTCAGCACAAGCCGACGCGAGGCTTGCGCCGTACAACCGCTGCCAAGCGCACGTGGGTGCCGGAGGAGCTGCGTATCGTCCATCGGCCTGAAGAGGTGGCGCAGCGCTTGATTCCTGGGCACTGGGAAGGCGACCTGATCAAAGGGGCTTTCAACCGCTCGTGCGTAGGCACGCTGGTGGAGCGAAAGACGCGCTTTGTGGTGCTGTGCAAGATGGATGGCTGTACTGCACAGGATGCGCTGGAGGGCTTCACGCGACAGATGAAGAAGCTGCCGCGTTTCCTACTGGGAAGCCTCACCTATGACCGCGGAACCGAGATGACGTGTTATCCAGAGCTGATGAAGCGGCTCAACATCGATCTTTGGTTCGCCGATCCACATGCGCCCTGGCAGCGCGGCAGCAATGAGAACACCAACGGCCTGCTGCGCCAGTTCATGCCAAAAGGCGCGGACTTGTCCAAGGCGAGCCAGGAGTATCTCAACAACGTCGCCGACCTGATGAACGCCCGGCCACGGCAGACGCTTGGCTGGAAGACGCCGAACCAGGCGCTGGAAGAAGAGATCGCTCAATTCAACTCACGTGTTGCACTTGCAAGTTGAGACCGCCCAGACGGCAGTCCTCTTTCAGATGTCCGATCACCGGTTCTACCGCCTGACGGCGTTTGATCCAGCGCCATTGCCGTCGCGTCAGCATCCTGGCCTTGCCGCGATGGAGCACCTGCACCCCATCGACCACGCCGGTTTGCGCAAAGCGCAACAGGCGGCCGGGACCGAGTACCTTCAGGCCAGGGCCGCCCGCGCTACTGATGCTGCTGCCGGTCACCGCAGCGAAGGTGTTGGTGTGTTGACACCCATTGTCACGCTGCCGCTGATGGCGCCGGCATTGAGGAAGGTATTACCGGCGGCGGACGACTGGAAGCCGACGCGTCCTTCGATGGTACCGGTGTTGACGGCGTTGCCGGTGCCACCGCCACTTACTGCAATGACCGGGGTATCGGCTCCAGGACCGACAGGTTGAGAAGCGCCCTGCTGCTGATCAGGCCGGCGTGTCTGACCTTGACCATGCCGTTGCTGGCGGAGGTGATCCCCAGCGCCATGCCGTCGAGATTGAGCAGGTTGGCGCCGACCACCCCACCGATGGCGTAGATACGGCCGCCTGCGAGATTATTGGCAATCACTGACGTTGAACTCGCATTGCCCATGGCGACGCCGGTGCCCAGCACCGACAGCAGGCCAAGGATGGACGGGTCGATGGCGTCGTTGTTGTTGAGCGTGGCATTGGTGCCGCCACGTGCGATCGACGTGCCGCCAGCAGACCCGCACCCATTTGCGTGCCGGCTGCCACGTTGAGGTGAGGTTGCGTGCGTTGCTGGCAAATGCGTTGCTGGTGCCGGCAAGCCCGGCAGGTAAGGTTGCGCCCGCCGCAGGGATCTCGGGCGTGCAGGCTCCCCAGGCCAACGAGGGCTGGCGGCCCCTGCCGCCAGCATCACCAGGCCCGGCAGGGCGCGTCGTCCTGCACCCGACTTGCGTCGACGGCGTACCAGTTCATGCGTTACCGATGGCCGCGTTCCAGATAAGCGCAAATGCATGATTCATCCTGATTCCCCTGATGGCCGCCCACACGCATGCGCCAATGGCTGTGCCCGCTCAATGCCGGCGGTGGATTGAGGTTTGAGTCTTATCGGGCAAGGACCTGGCCCGCGCCCGCCAGATAAGGGATGGAGAGCGATTAATACCAATTGCAAAACTCACAGCAAGAAATGAGCAGCCGAACCAACACCCTTGAAACCGTGCTGAATATCACTAACCATGCGTTAATGCATGGGCACCTGGCCAATCTGTCTTATGGTCTGCTCGCGCTCGATGATTTACAAAAATGGCAGCGCCTGTCGTATCCAATGGTCGGGAATGCTTATTCATCGATGCAATTTGCGACATTTCCACGCCCTTGCAGCTGTATAGATTGCGCCCGGCAATCGATGGCGAGCGGGTGCAGGCCCATCATGTCGACAGCAAGGCGAACCATTGCAATATATAGAAGAGCACCTCAATCCTATCCGGCCAGGCGTGATCCGGTGCTTTTAACTCCAGGCACGCTCTGCCGAGTCATGAGACCACTTCCGTGAGGACATTGTTGCAGCGTCGGACCACCCTGATAGGCAATATCTGCAGACTGCGGTGAAGACTTTTACTGTCGGGCTTGATTCCTCACCTGATAACGCCTCACTGCGTTTATCCTGTCGATGGTCAAAGGCTGCGCCTCGTCACTCGTCCACGACCTGGCATTGTTTCTATTAGGGACGCAGTGTGTGACCTTCGACACGGAATCTGACGATATGACGCTTGGCACAGGGGACAAATCGCAGGACCGCCATTCCGACTGGTCGGGGGTTCCGATCGATCTGGGTGGGATGGAGCCACTGGAGCAGATCGCACGTCTGCTGTGTCATGCGTTGGTCGCCCCGGCGGCGGCGCTCACCATCACCGAAGGTGGCCGCATGCGGGTGCTTGCCGCGCGTGGCATCGATCCCGGCCATGTCGAACAGGCGATTGCACTGTGCCCTTCGCCACTGGCCTCCAGCAACGGCGTCGCGGAGCTGATCGAGCACCAGGCGCTGGAGCAGATTCAACTTGGCGATGCAGCCTTTCCCGGCTTGCCCGCGCGATTCATCGCCTGTGTCTCGGTTGGCGCGCCGCAGACCGGCATTTGCGGCACCCTGTGCGTCATCGACTCACGCGAGCGCCACCTGGCCAGCCAGGAGCATCAGCAGTTGCGCATGTTCGCCAACGTGGCCGCTGCACAACTGGAACTGCAGTTCGGTGCCGGCCGTCGCGAGCCGCATAGCGGGCTATTCAATGCGCGCCAGCTGCAGTCGGATCTGGATGCCCTCGCCCTCGGCAGCCACTGCGTACCCACCATTGCCGCCTTCATCGAGGTCTACGACACGCAGGCGGCCAACGAGGCGTGGCAGGCGCTGGGCATGCAACCGCTGGAAGAACTGATCCGGCATGCCAGCTACGTGTTGACGCGCGCCCTGCGCGGCAAGGCAACGGTCTACCACGTCGCCCCGATGCGCTTCGCCTTCTTCCTGCTGAACTCTGCGCCCGACGAGGTGGAAGACCTGCTGCTGGATCTGCGCGACATGCTGCAAAAGCCGGTGGACGCGGCCGGGGTGCCGATGTCGCTGACCTTCCATGCCGGCGTGGTGCGCTTTGCGCCGCAGCAGCCGGATACCAACGATGTGATGCGCAAGGGCCTGGTGTCGCTGGGCGATGCAATCAACAACCACGCCGTGGTGTGCTGGTACAGCGCATCCCAGGACGATGCCATCCAGCGCTCGTACCGCCTGGCGCTGGACGCGGAAAAGGCGCTGGATGCCGGCGATTTTCGGCTGGTCTTCCAGCCGCGCATCAACCTGGAAGACTTGTCGGTGACAGGCTTCGAGGCATTGTTGCGCTGGCATCACGCCAGCCTGGGGCCGATTGGCCCGGATGAGTTCATTCCCCTGTTCGAGAAAACCGCACTGATGTGCACGGTCACCAACTGGGTGATCGAACATGCGCTGCTGCAGCTGGCGCGGTGGCGGGCGCAGGGCCTGGACTTTTCCATCTCGATCAACCTCTCGTCGCGCGATTTCGGTAACACCAATCTGGCTGCAGACGTGATTAACCGCTGCAGCGACCTTGCCATCCCGACCACGCGGGTGGAGCTGGAGATCACCGAAGGCCGCTGGCTGCGCAGCAATGTCGAAGCGGTTCCACGCCTGCGTGCACTGCGCGAGGCGGGCGTGAGCGTGGCCATCGACGATTTTGGCACCGGCTACAGCAATTTCGGGTACCTCACCGAGCTGCCGATCAACGTCCTCAAGCTGGACCGCTCGCTGGTCACCGGTATCGCCGTGAAAGCCGGCATGCAGATGCGTGCGGAAGCCGTGGTGCGGCTGGCCAGTGCACTGGGCTACCGTACCGTGGCCGAAGGCATCGAACATGCCGACGAAATCGCCCTGCTGCGCAGCTGGGGCTGCGACGAGGCGCAGGGGTATCTCTTGTCCAGGCCAATGGAGGCGCATCTGGTGGCTGGGTACGTCCAACAGGCCACAGAACGACAACGCCTTCCCTGAGGCGACGATGCCGGCGCGCAGACAACGCCGGCTCGACCGACTGGCAGGCCGTACGCATGCAGACAGGGAAAAGATCCACTGCCACATCGCGTACTCAGGGTGCCGACAGCGCGTAATCCAGCGCGGCACAGATCGCCGCCACCTGCGCCGCGTTGCATTGCTCGGGCCTGGCACGCGGGCTGTCCGGGTACACCTCGGTGGTGGTGCGATAGCGCGCATCGGTCACGCCGGCACACAGGCCCAGCCGCCGTACCGGATAGTTGATGACGCCGTGGCCCACCACTGGTGCGCCGATGATCTGCCCCTGCGCATCCGGTGGCGCGATATGCGTGACCTGGGCCACCGCGGCGATCACCGCCTGCTGAAAGGCAGGCTGCGGATCTTCGCTGTCGCCGACCAGGTAGAACCCGTCCGGAATGCTGCCCGGTACGAACACCACACCATCGCGTGCCGCCAGCGCAGGACGAAACTCACTTTCGTCGCTGTCAGTGGTCTCATGCAGGTCGATATGCACCAGCATCCTGCCGGCGGTGTCGGCAACCAGCTGCATCAGCGCCGCCGACTCCGGGGCCGGGTTGTGGTCGCGGAACGCGCGGTTGGGATCGATCGCCGCGTCGTTCCAGCGCTGGATTCGCTCGTAGCCCCAGGGATTGATGCAGGGAGCGACCAGCAGATTCAACCTGCCCGCATAGTCGGCTCCGCACTGCTGCAAGAACTGCAGTGCGCCCTGCACGCCACTGGTTTCGTAGCCGTGCACGCCGCCGGTCACCAGCGCGCACGGCAGGGCGGTATCCCACGTGGCGCTGCGCAATGCCAGCAGCGGGTACTGCGTGGAGTCGGCAGCAATCGTTCCGTAGTGCACGCGCGCATAGCCGTCGCCCAGCGCGTCGATGGCATGCACCACCTCGGCCGCGTAGCTGCGCTGTACCCGCTGCCTGGCGCGCCACGCGCTGCGTTCGTCATCGCCCCAAGCCTGGCCAGGGGTACCGATCGGATAGCCGAGTTGCGTTGTCATCACCAAGATCGCGTTATTGGAGGCGCCCAAGGGTAAGCGCTGGGCCTGCAGAAAGAAAAATCCCGGCTTGCGTCGTCGTTCATGGCGAGGTACGACGAGCGCAGTGGTCTCGCTGCTGTGGCGCATGAGCCCGCGTGCCGTCTGGACATGCCCAGCGGCGTGGTGGGCAGGAGCTGTACCTGCAGCGCAGGGCCTCGACGTCGCGCCGCTGCCCTGCGCCGCGCGGCTGGGGGTGTGTCGAGCCAACAGTCCAACAGGTCTCTGCGCCCAGGCAGGCGCCACTGCTCCTCAGCGAAACGCGCCGGCATCGACGGATGCCAACGCTGCACGGCAGCGGTGGATCAGCATGCAAAGCGTGCAGACATCGCAACGACGCGCAGACCGGACACAGCACCGCGTGCGGATAGTCAAGCGCCGCAGGGGGCTGACGCTAGATCGTGGCTTGCTTGGCCAACATGCAACGGTCGGCGTCGCAGCGAGGCTGGCCAGTGACGGTGAACCACACGCTGTGCCACGGCAGCAGTTGCAGATGTTGCCTTCGTCGCGATCACGATCGCGACGAGATGGAAAATATTCCCTGCAATCGATGGCGAAGCGAAAACCTGCTGCAGAAATTTTCGTCTGGTTTGTGAAACGTGATGCAGCAGGCGCTTGGACAGGTTCAAGCGCCCTGAGCTGGCCTGCTGCCTCCGCAAAATCGCATCGTAATGCAATCGATTGCTTTTGAGGTCGAATGCAAACGGTGGGGCTTCCCCCACAAAACAGCAGGCCCTGGGCCATTTCGGCCCAGGGCCTGCACCCCTTAATCAATGACGGCATGCGCTGCATGCCGCCTTGATTATGCGGATTCTTCCTGCGGCTTGGCCTGCTTGGAGCGGCCGCCCTTGCTGCCGATGCGCGACATGTGATCGCGGTCGCGACTTACCGCCTGCCCTCCCTTGCGGCCTGCCTCGCGTGCTTCGTCGCTGGTGAATTCATGTGCGTTACCGCTGGCGTGTGCGGCCTTGCCACCGCTGCTAGCCAATACGCGACGCTTTTCAGGGTCCAATGCGGCAAAACCGCGCCGGCTACGGGTACTGTTCTGTCCGTCTTCCACTGTGCCTCCTCTCGATGCATCGGGTACGTCGTTGGGTAATGTAGTTACCGCAACAATCGTGCCAACCCGCAGAAGCAGGCTATACGGTAGCAAACGGGCACATGCAGGAAAAAACCGCTGCGCTCGCTGCGCAAATCTTGCACACCTTCACAGCCATTGCCGACTGCAGCGCGCTGCGGAATGGGTAGCGCTACCAAATGGCGCACCCATTCGTTGCACCGCGATGCGGCTGCCACCATGAGCTGCGCATTCACATCGGTGATACCGGGATCGTTCTCTCCGATGGCGCGCCATTTCGATCCGTGGTGGTGCAGCGCAATGACTGCCCAGGCGGCGCGATTGCGCCTGACCGGGATACATCGGCGCGGCAGGCCGTCTACAGGCCGCCAAAGCCCCAATGATCCGAGCCACACGCGTGGGATTGCGCGGCCAAGCGTCGGCCATGGGTCTGCCGGCTACGCGCCGCGGCGCTGACCGGCGCTGGACTGCAAGCGGCTTGCGGCCTCACACCCGGTGCGCGGACGATCCGTCATCGCCGGTGTGCGGATGTGTGGACGCATGACAACGCTGCTTGTCCCAACTGCACAGGCCGTCACGCGACGGACAACAGCTCAGAGCTGTGCAGGCTGCAAAGCGCCTCGGCGATCGAACGACTGCGCTGCCGTTGCGGCGAGATGTCGTTGCGCACGCACCGACGCCACTCCCCTATCCCACTGCCTGTTCCAACACGGCAGCACAATGATCGTCGCAGGCGGCCGACGCGTGTGCGAGCGCATCGCCAACCAACAGCAAGGTCGGCAGGCCTGGCAGCAGCGCCGCTGCGGCGGCGCCAAGTTCGCCCAGCGTGGTGAGGCGACGTTGTTGCTCGGGACGTGTGGCTGCCTGCACGATGGCTGCCGGCGTAGCGGCCGGCAGATGCGCCAGCAGCGCCGTCGCCAGCGCGTCCGCACGCCGCAGGCCCATGTAGATGCCCAGCGTGGTGCCACTGGCGGCCAGTGCACCCCAATTCGGCTCGCCGTGGTCGTGCGTATGCGCAGTGACGAAGGTGATGCCATGGCAATGGTCGCGGTGCGTCAGCGACACGTCCAGCGAAGCGGCGGCGGCGAACGCGGCGCTGACCCCATTGATCACCTGCACACCGACACCGGCGCGACGCAGGAAGTCGATCTCTTCGCCAGCCCTCCCGAACAACAAGGCATCGCCGCCCTTGACGCGCACCACGCGCAGACCCTGCAATGCATAGCGCCGCATCAGCCGGCAGATGAACTCCTGCGGCGTGGAGCGGCAGCCGCCGCGCTTGCCGACGCGGATCACGCGCGCCTGCGGTGCCAGCTCCACGATCTTGGGATTGGCCAGATCGTCGAGCAGCAGCACCTGCGCCACTGCCAGCGCCTTGACTGCCTTGATGGTCAGCAGCTCCAGATCGCCGGGACCGGCAGACAACAACACCACATCACGCGCGCAGGAAGGGATGACGGACATGAGAGATCTCGCAGTGTGTGGAGGGGTGAAGTGCGTCAGGCCAGCCGCGGTTGGCGGCACAGCCGGGTCAGTTGCGGAACGCAGGAGCCGCAGGCGGTGCCGCAACCCAGGCGTTGTTTGAGTTGCGCCACATCGGCGCCGTCGTCGATGGCCGCATGGATCGCCGACGCCGCAACATTCATGCAGGTGCAGACGATCGGGTCGCTGGGCACGGCAGGCGTCTGTGCGAACACCGCCAGCCGCGCGCCACGCCACGGCTGGCCTGCCAATGCGGTGCTCAGCAACGCCCGATTGGCCTCGCTGGGTTGCGCGGCCGTGAGCAACAGGCCGTCGATATGACTGAGCCCGTCCTGCGTTCGCCAACCGACGCGGCGCATCAGCCCACGGCGCAGATCGCGGTATTCCAGGACATCGGCACCGGCCGGCAGCTGCAAGGCGGCAACCAGGCGATCGATCCAGGTCGCCTCAGGCGCCCGCTCGCAGGCGGCGTGCAGCACCGCCCACTCGCCGGCGGCCTCTGGCAAGGGTTCGGCATGCAGGCGCAGGCTGGCATAGCCGCAGTCGCGCAGCAGCGGCTGCAGCGCCTGTTGCAGCGCCAGCGCATCGCCACGACGCGCGGCCAGCAGATGCCAGCCGAACACGGCCTTTTCCACCCGCACCGCCGCGTGCTTGAGCTCGGGCTGCTGCGAGCGCGCATCCACTGCCGGCGTACTCACTTCGTTGATGCCGCCGCTGGAAAGCGTCTGCCCGCTCCAGTGCATCGCCGCGAACACGGTACCCGAGCGCAGTTCATCAGAGAGTTCCAGCGGCAGCACCAGCGTGCCACGCTTGCTGGCCACCCGCACCAGTTCGCCGGTCATCAGTCCGCGCCGCGCCGCGTCGTCCGGATGCATGCGCAAAGACGGTTCGGGACTGTGCGCAAACGCAGCCGCCACCCGTCCGGTGCGCGACATGCCATGCCACTGGTCGCGCAGGCGCCCGGTCAGCAGCCGCATCGGGAAGCGCGCCGAGGTCGCCTCGGCCACCTTGCGATACGGGGTCGCATGGAAGCGTGCACGCCCATTGTCAGTGGCGAAGACGCCATCGATGTAACGCCGCGCCTGCCCCTGCGTGGCACCGGCTGGAAACGGCCATTGCTGCGGACCGGTGTCCAGCACCGCGTAATCCAGCCCGCCGATGTCAAGGTCGCGGCCCACCGTCAACGCACGGTGTTCGTCGAAGACCTGCGCAGTGGTGTCGAAGGCGAACAGCCCGGCCGCGACGCCGGGTTGCAGCTTGGCCTCCAGCCGGCGTGCCACCGCGTTGGCAATCCACCAATCCGCACGCGCCTGACCCGGCGGCTCCACCGCCTTGCGCACGCGGGTGATGCGGCGCTCGGAGTTGGTCACGGTGCCGTCCTTCTCGCCCCAGCTGGCGGCAGGCAGTAACACATCGGCATACGGCACGGTGTCGGTGCCGGCAAACGCCTCCTGCACGATCACCAGCTCGGCCTGTTCCAGCGCCGCGCGCACGCCAGCGATATCCGGCATCGAATGCACGGGGTTGGTGCACACGATCCACACCGCCTTCAGCGTGCCGGCACGCAGGCGTTCGAACAATTCCACGGCAGGCGTGCCGGGCGTGGGGCTGATGCGCCCGGCCGGCACGCCCCACAGCGCTTCCACCTGCGCGCGATGCCCGGCATTGCCGATCTCGCGGTGCGCCGCCAGCATCGTCGCCATGCCGCCCACCTCGCGCCCGCCCATCGCATTGGGCTGGCCGGTCAACGAGAACGGGCCTGCACCGGGTTTGCCGATCTGCGCGGTGGCCAGATGCAGATTGATCAATGCGAGGTTCTTGTCGGTGCCATGCGCAGACTGGTTCAAGCCCATGCAATACAGCGACAGCGCCGCCGGGCTGCGCCCGAACCACTCGGCCGCCTGCACCAGGTCCTCATGCGAGATCCCGCAGAACTCGGCGCTCATGCGCGGGGTGTAGTCGCGCAGCATCCGCTTGAGGGCATCGAACTCCTGGGTATGGCCCGCAACGAAACGCGCATCCACCAGACCCTCCCAGATCAGGTGATGCAGCATGCCGTTGAAGAGCGCAACGTCGGTCCCCGGTTCGATCGCCAGGTGCAGGTCCGCCATGGCCGCGGTGTCGGTGCGGCGCGGATCGATCACGATCCAGCGAATCTCCGGGTTGCGCGCACGCGCGGCTTCCAGCCGACGAAACAGCACCGGGTGCGCGTAGGCCATGTTGCTGCCGGCAAACAGCACCGTCTGCGCCAGCTCCAGGTCTTCGTAGCAGGTGGGCGGGCCGTCGGCGCCTAACGCCAGCTTGTAGCCGGTGACGGCGCTGGACATGCACAGCCGCGAATTGGTGTCGATGTTGTTGGTGCCGATCAGACCCTTGGCCAGCTTGTTGAAGACGTAATAGTCCTCGGTGAGCAGCTGCCCGGAGAGATAGAACGCCACCGCATCCGGGCCATGCTCCTGGATGATGGCCGCCAGTTTGCTGGTGACATGCTGCAAGGCCCGATCCCAGCTCACCGGCGCACGCGGCGCCTGCCGGTGCCGACGCAATTCGGGGGCCAGCACGCGCCCCTGCGTGCTGGTGGTGGTCTGCGGCAACGCCAGCCCCTTGCTGCACAGACGGCCATGATTGGCCGGGTGCTGCGGGTCGCCTTCGATACCCACGATGCGCTCGCCGGCATCATCGTGCTCACTGTGGATCAACACGCCGCAGCCGACACCGCAGTAGCAACAGGTCGAGCGCGTGATGCGGTGCATCGGCGATGCCGCAGACGCGTGCGCAGCGGTCTGCGATGCCGGCGGCGGCAGGCCCTCGCTCATGCGGCCGGCTCGGCAACCGCCTGCGGCTCGGGGACCGGCTGCAACACGATCCACACCGCACCGGCATCCACCTTCACCGGATATCGCGGGGCGCAGCCCACGTCCGGTGCACAGGCCTGCCCGCTCTGCAGGCCGATCGCCCAGCCATGCAATGGGCAGGTCACCGTGTCGCCGGCCACGATCCCTTGCGACAACGGGCCACCCTTGTGCGGGCAACGATCGCGCAGCGCAAACACCTGATCGCTGGCGGTGCGGAAGATGGCGATCGGCGGCAGGCCTTCGACCTCCAGGACGCGCGCACCCAACGCCGGCAACTCCTGCAAGGCGCACACATGCACCCACGCCTGATCGGGCATGCTCATTCCTCCACCGTTGCCGCGGGCGCTGCGATCCGCAGCGGTTGATACTCCTGGCGACGCTCGCCGGCGATGCGTGCCTTCCACGGATCGACCAGGCCTTCCAGCGAAAACAGCAGGCGCTCGTACAGCGCTCGCCGGTTTGCCGCATCGTCCACCACCTGCGCACGGATGTAGTCCAGGCCCACGCGCGCGATGTAGTGCACCGTGCGGTCCAGGTAATAGGCCTGCTCTCGGTACAGCTGCAAAAATGCGCCGGTGTACTCGCGCACTTCCTCGGCGGTGCTCACCTTGACCAGGAAACGCGCCACCTCGGTCTTGATGCCGCCATTGCCGCCAACGTGCAGCTCCCAACCCGAATCCACCGCGATGATGCCCACGTCCTTGATGCCGGATTCGGCGCAGTTGCGCGGGCAGCCTGACACCGCCAGCTTCACCTTGTGCGGGCTCCACATATTGGCCAGCATGGTTTCCAGGTCGATACCCATCTGCGTGCTGTTCTGGGTGCCGAAGCGGCAGAACTCGCTGCCCACGCAGGTCTTCACCGTGCGGATCGACTTGCCGTAGGCATGGCCCGACGGCATGCCCAGATCGCGCCACACTTCCACCAGATCTTCTTTCTTGACCCCGAGCAGATCGATGCGCTGGCCGCCGGTGACCTTGACCATCGGCACCGCGTACTTGTCGGCCACATCGGCAATGCGGCGCAGCTCACCAGCATTGGTCACCCCGCCCTTCATCTGCGGAATCACCGAGAAGGTGCCGTCCTTCTGGATGTTGGCGTGCGCGCGTTCGTTGATGAAACGCGACTGCGGGTCGTCGATGGCTTCGTGCGGCCAGGTCGAGAGCATGTAGTAATTGATCGCCGGCCGGCAGGTGGCGCAACCGTTGGGCGTGCGCCATTCCATGAAGGCGTAGGCCTGCGCATGGGTGAGCAGCTTGTGCTCGCGGATGGCGCGGCGCACATCGCCGTGGCTCAGGTCGGTACACGCGCAGACGGCCTTGGTCTTTGGGGTTTCCTGGAAATTGGAGCCCAGGCAGTTCATCAGAATCTGCTCTACAAGCCCGGTGCACGAGCCGCAGGAACTCGCTGCCTTGGTGTGCTTCTTCACTTCATCGACGGTAAACAGGCCCTGCTCGCTGATCGCCTTGACAATGGTGCCCTTGCACACGCCGTTGCAGCCGCAGACCTCGTCGCTGTCGGCCATCACGCTGGCGCGGTCCTGGCCGCCGGTGCCCGAATCGCCCAACGCGCTTTCGCCGAAGATCAGCTGATCGCGCTGCGCCTGGATCGGCGTGCCGTCCTTGAGCAGTTTGAAATACCAGCCGCCATCGCTGGTGTCGCCATACAGGCAGGCTCCCACCAGCACGTCGTCGCGGATCACCAGCTTCTTGTAGACCCCGCCGGCCGGATCGGACAACACGATCTCCTCGCAGCCATCGCCGCCCATGAAATCGCCGGCCGAAAACAGATCGATGCCGGTGACCTTGAGCTTGGTCGACGCCACCGAGCCGCGATAGATGCCGATGCCGAACTGCGCCAGGTGGTTGGCGCAGACCTTGGCCTGCTCGAACAGCGGCGCCACCAGGCCGTAGGCGATACCACGATGGTTTGCGCACTCGCCCACCGCGTACACGCGCGGATCGAAGCTCTGCAGACTGTCGTTGACCACGATGCCGCGCGAGCAATGGATGCCGGCTTCTTCGGCAAGGCGCGTGTTGGGGCGGATGCCGGCGGCCATCACCACCAGATCGGCCGGGATTTCGCTGCCATCGGCGAATCTGGCCCCGATCACTTCGCGCTGCGCGTTGCCGAGCAGCGCGCTGGTTGCGGTGTTCAAGCGAAATTCCAGGCCACGTGCGCGCAGTGCCTGCTGCAGCAGATTGCCCGCAACCGGGTCGAGCTGACGTTCCAGCAGCCAGCCGGCCAGGTGCACCACGGTCACGTCCATGCCGCGCACCTTCAAGCCATTGGCCGCTTCCAGACCAAGCAGGCCGCCACCGATCACCACCGCATGCTGCTTGCTGCGCGCGGTGTCGATCATGGTGCGGGTGTCCTGGATATCGCGATATCCGATCACGCCCTTCAGCTCGTTGCCCGGGATCGGCAGCACGAACGGCACCGAGCCGGTGGCGATCAGCAGGCGGTCGTACTCGGCCTCGGTGCCGTCGGCGGCAATTACCCGGCGGCGCACGCGATCGATGCGGGTGACTTCGGTGTTCAAATGCAGATGGATGCCGTTGTCGCGGTACCACTGCAACCGGTTCAACACGATGTCGTCGAACTCCTGCTCGCCGGCCAGCACCGGCGACAGCAGGATGCGGTTGTAGTTGGGATGCGGCTCGGCACCGAACACGGTGATGTGGTACATGCCCGGCATCAGCTTGAGCAGCTCCTCCACGGTGCGGATGCCGGCCATGCCATTGCCGATGACGACGAGTCTGGGTTGCTTCATTGCCTGGATTCCTGTCGACATGTCAGACGCGCGCCGCGCCGGCGGTGGACCATTCGCTGCGCCACTGGGTCTTGACGCCCGCTAGCAAGCCCCAGCCGCCAAGCGCGAATGCAGCGAACAACCACATGCCCAACGCATAGCTGCCGGTGTGCTGCTTGAGCACGCCCAACCCGGCCGCAAGCGCGAAGCCGCCGATGCCGCCGGCCATGCCGATCAAGCCGGTCATCACCCCGATATCCTGGCCGAAGCGCTGCGGCACCAGCTGGAACACCGCACCATTGCCGGCGCCCAGGCACAACAACGTCAGCACGAACAACGCCAGCGTGATGGTGGCGCCGCCGGCACCGAACCCGGCAATGCCTACCAGCGTGGCCACCAGCAGATACACCGCCAGCAAGGCACGCGTGCCGCCTACACGGTCGGCAATCACGCCACCCAGCGGGCGCATCACCGAGCCGGCCAGCACGCAGGCCGCCGTGGCCCAGCCCGCGGTCCGCGCGTCGAAATCGAACTGGTCGTGGAAGTACCCCGGCAACGCACTGGCAAAGCCGGAAAAGCCTCCGAAGGTGATCGCGTAAAAGAACATGAAGCGCCACGCGTCGCGGTTGCCCACCAGCACGCGGCCGTAGTCGGACCACTGCTTGCGTGCGACCGGTGTCGGTGCCTCCTTGGCGATCGACGCAAACACGATCAGCGTCAGCACCAACGGAATGCACGCCAGCCCGAACACGTTTTGATAGCCGAAGGCGGCCGCCAGCATCGGGGCGAACAACGCCGCCAGCACCGTGCCGGAATTGCCTGCACCGGCGATGCCCATCGCGGTGCCCTGATGCTCGGGTGGATACCAGCGCGACGCCAGCGGCAATGCCACCGCAAACGACGCACCGGCGATACCGAGCAGCACACCCAACAGCAGCGCCTGTCCCATGCTGTTCACGCCCAGTTGCCAGGCACCGAACAGCGCAGCGATCACGGCGAGCTGCGCGACCATGCCGGCACGCTTGGCGCCGGTGCGATCGGCAAACATGCCCAGCACCAGGCGCAACACCGCCCCGCACAGGATCGGCACCGCCACCATCAAGGCGCGCTGCTGGGTATCCAGGCCCAGCGATTGCGCAATCGGCACCTGCAACGGACCGAGCAGATACCACACCATGAAACTCAGGTCGAAATACAGGAAGGAAGCGAACAAGGTGGGCGTGTGCCCGGATCGCCAGAACGAGCGCTGCATAGAGACCTCTTCGAATGCGATGGTCAAAAAAAAACGGCGCCCCTCCGGTAAACCGGAAGGACGCCGTTGTCCTGGATGCGTGCGGATCGCCGTTGAACCGCTGCACCGTGTACGTGTTGTTGCAGGCACGCCGTTGCACCTGCACATGACTGCTACGCAATCACCATGCCAACTTGTTCACTCCCGCGTCGCGGCGGTATAAGTACTTGAAAAATTGGTGATTTAATTATAAGGCGGCTGGGCAGTGTGGAATCAGTAAGGCCGGAACCATGGCCCGATTCCCGGCTTTCGTGCAGCGATGCACCAAACCTGTGCGGCGCGTTCTTGCGGCGCTGGGTACGCCAGGCATTCGCGGCCAAGCCATCGATCTTTCGCACCGCGAACGATCTGCCTATCTGCGCTGATGTCAGCGAGCCATGGGTCCAGACTCCGATTTTTCCCTCGACGAGTTAGCCGAGCACACAATGCTTTGCGATCCCAGGCAAGAGCCGCCGGCAGATCGCTTGTCCCATGCACACCGACCCTCTCGAGCGGGCAAGGGCCCTGCAGCCACGCCTCGGATCAGCAGCGTCGCAAGCCAACCGTTGCAAGCGCGCAGTCCAATCAATCCAGACGCCTGCGGAAGATGCGCAAATCCAACAACAGACGTCAGGCACATCCATAGGCCTGGAGACCGCAACAAGGTGCCATCAGCCGCCTCACGGCGTATCGAGCAAGCGGTTGCTGCGATGATCGCTGTCGCCCACCGCCACACCCACGCGCGCTGCGGCACGACGGTAGTTGTCCAGGCGATGGATATCCCGTAACCGCGCAATATCCTCGTCCTGGACGGCATGCCACCCCCACCGCTGGAACTGGCCCAGGAACCATTCGCCATCGGACAGCCACGGCATGTTCACCGCACCATCGCGATGAAAGGCCAGCGCCGTCGCATCGCCGCTGGCCGCATCGGTTTCGGCATCCAGACACGCAGCAAGATGCGCTGCCGACACTCCGATATGCTGCGGTTCGGCCAGCCACTGCGCACACTGTGCGCGGTGGTCCGGCCCAGCATCCAGCCAGCGGCAGGCTTCCAGTACGCAAGCCGTCAGCTGCTGCGTCAGGTCCGGCTGCAGGGCAGCGAATTCGCGCCGGCAGGCCAGCACCTTTTCCGGATGGCCGGGCCACAGCTCACCGCTGCGGATCACCCGTGCACCCACGCCTTGCGCCTGTGCCACGGCCGCCCATGGTTCGCCGGAGCAATAGCCATCCACCAGCCCGCTGCCCAGCGCGTCGGGCATCTGCGGTGGTGGAATGCTGAGCACATCGACATCGCGCATCGGGTCCACCCCGCCTGCGGCCAGCCAGTAATACAGCCACAACGCATGCGTGCCGGTGGGAAAGGTCTGCGCGAAGACCGCGCGTCGCCCCAGTCCGGCCAGTGCCTGCGGCAACGCCTGCCCGTCTGCCAGTGCCTGCGCCAAGGCAGGCGCCAGGGTGATTGCCTGACCGTTGTGATTAAGCGTCATCAGCAAGGCCATCGCGCACTGCGGCCCGGCAATGCCCAGGTCGATGGCGTACACCAGGCTGGCCAGCGCGTGGGCGGCCTCCACCTCGCCCGCCAGCAGCCGATCGCGCACGCCCGCCCACGAGGCCTGCCGTCGCAGATCCAGGTGCAGGCCATGCGCGTGGTCCAGCCCCAGCCGCTGCGCAGCCACCAGCGGCGCGCAATCGATCAGCGGCATGTAGGCCACGCGCAACACGGGAAGGTCGGCTTGGCTCATCGGTTCATCCCAGCAATTCGGCCATGGCCACGATGCGTCGCGCCACTTCGGCCAGCTTGACGCCCTGCTTCATCGCCTGCTGGCGCAGCGCGGCATAGGCATCGGCCTCACTGAGGCCGCGTTTTTCCATCAGCAGACCCTTCGCGCGATCGATCTGTTTGCGGTCCTGCAGGGCTTGCTGCACGTCGTCCAGGCGTTTGCGCATGCTGCTCTCGTGCGCAAACCGCGCCAGCGCCACCTGCACGATCGGCGCCAACCGCGCCGGCGCCAGGCCATCGACCACATACGCGGTGACACCTGCACCGACCGCGGCATGGATCAGTGCATCGTCACCATCGCCGGAAAACATCACCACCGGTCGCGGCGCATGCGTGTGCAGCATCGACAACTGCTCAAGGGTGTCGCGCGAGGGCGAATCCACGTCGATCACCACCACATCCGGCTGCTGGCTCTGTACCGCATGCAGCAGGGCACCCACCGAGGCCACATCGTCGAGCACCGTGTAGCCGGCGCGCGTGAGCGCCTGGCGCAATTGCCCGATCAGCTTTTCGGTATCGTTGACCAGCAAAACACGCATTGGCGGCAGCGAGGCGTGTGGACGTGATCCGATGTTGCCATGCAACATGCCGTTGGTGCGAGTCATCTTTTTGGGAGTGAGCCGATGCCGTTGTTCCCGTTGTTCGCCAATCTGCAGGGGCGCGCTGTGCTGGTGATCGGTGGCGGCGAGGTCGCCACGCGCAAGGTGCTGGCGCTGCTCAAGGCCGGTGCGCAGATCCGCCTGTACGCGCAGGCGCTCTCGCCCGAGCTGGCGGACCTGAGGCAGGCCGGTCGCTTCGAGCAACTGGGTGGCGAGTTCGATCCTGCCTGGATCGACACGGTGTGGCTGGTGGTCGCGGCCACCGACGACACCGACTTGAACCAACGCGTTGCCGCCGTCGCGGGCGCGCGCCAGCGCCTGGTCAACGTGGTGGACGATGCCGAGTTGTCCTCCTATCAGGTGCCGGCGATCGTGGACCGCGACCCGCTGGTGATCGCCATTTCGTCTGCAGGCGCCGCGCCGATGCTGGCACGGCGCCTGCGCGAGCGGCTGGAGCGCGAGCTGGATGCATCGGTGGGCCGCTTCGCCGGCCTGTTCGCGCAGCATCGCGAGCGCATCCGCAGCCAGTTCCCGGACATGAACCGGCGCCGGCGCTGGTTCGATCGTGTCATCGACGGCCAGGTGCCTGTGCTGCTGCAGGCCGGCGACGAGGTGGCGGCCGAGGCTGC
Source organism: Xanthomonas cassavae CFBP 4642 (assembly GCF_000454545.1). Taxonomy (NCBI): domain Bacteria; kingdom Pseudomonadati; phylum Pseudomonadota; class Gammaproteobacteria; order Lysobacterales; family Lysobacteraceae; genus Xanthomonas; species Xanthomonas cassavae. Next base: position 2,547,045 of record NZ_CM002139.1, on the reverse strand, counting down.
ATTCAGGGCGGCGCTGGACGACGCCGGCGCGGTACCGGCGCGTGGCAGCGTGCAGCTGGTGGGGACCGGCCCGGGCGATCCGGGCCTGCTCACCTTGAAGGCGCTGCGTGCGATGAACCTGGCCGACGTGCTGGTGGCCGGCGATGATATTCCCGATGCGGTTCTCGACCTGGCGCGCCGCGACGCCTCCCGTCGCAGCATGCCGCACGCTGCCGAAGCGCAGCGGTCCCTGCTGCTGGAACTGGCCGGCGACGGACTGCACGTGGTCGCGTTGCGCAGCGGCACCGGCTACGACGACGCTGCCGCCGCACCGATCGAATCTGCGTTACTGGCACAGGGGCTGGTCTGCGAGCGCGTGCCGGGCATCTACCAGGAGCGGCGCAAGCGACCTGCCGCGTGATCGCCTAGATGGCCACGCCTGCGGAGCACGGCGCACCCTTCAGGACGCAGCACAAAGTCGTCCGCATCCGGCATGCAAGCGTCAACGGCAGGCAGCCTGCAAGGCGGCGACGCGCCTGGTCCAACAGGTCATTCCTTCGGCAGTCGCTTGCGCGCACTGTCACGTACGTCGATATCGAAGGTCACCTGCAGCGCCATGTGCTCGGCATGCCCGGCGCCTGCGTCGAAGCTGAAATGCAATCCCTCTCGGCTCGGCAAGCGCCGCACATGGTCTTCCAGCGCGTTGCGCGGCACCAGCAATTGCCAGTGATCGGTGGCGCAGTTGCAGGCCGCGTGACCACCGGTAAGGCTCACGCTGTGGCGTACCAGACGCGCGCCCTGCCCACTGGGCAGCCGGCTCAGATTATCGACGCTCTGCCCGGCCAGCAGCGTCGCCAGTTCGTCCTCGTCGATGCGGAACCGCACATGCTGGCCTTCAATCTGGATTTTCATGGGTGAGCTGACTCCATTGCTCGGGCGTATTGCAATTGACGAACGCGGCGCGTTCGCTGGCGGTGACAGCCACGCGATGGCTATGCAACGACTGCTGCAAGCCACGCAGCGAGCGTGACGATGCGGCGCCTGCCATCAACACCGCCACCGCATTCCGCACGGTGGCATCCACGCGCAGGCGCATCGGCAGCATCTGCGCTTCGAAGGTCACGCAGCGCTGCCGTGACGGCGCCAGCAACCGTGCCAGCAGCGGCTCGGAGAGCAAAGGCATATCCACCGGCACCACCACCATCGTGGTTTCATCGGCGACACGATCGATCACGCTCGCCAGCCCGCCAATCGGCCCGAGGTCGGGCTGCCTGTCCGCGATGCCGGCGTACTCGGGCCGCTCGCCGCTGACCAGTACGTCCTGAGCGCCCGCCGCGCGCAGCAACGCCTGCATGTGCGCAATCAACGGTTGCCCATGCCAGCGGAGCAAGGCCTTGTCCTGCCCCATTCGTGAAGAGCGGCCGCCGGCCAGCACCACGCCGGTCCATGCCGATGCCGCGCTCATGCAGCGCATGGCCTTGCAGCGACGTCTTCACGCCGGCTCATGGCAGCACCGCCGGTGCCGCCGGCTGCAGATGCCCCAGGCCGAACACCTCCACCTGGGTGCTCGCTGCTGCGGTGTTCTCCTGCGGCTCCAGCACTGCCCACACATTGGCCTGCAATAGCGGGGCAACGCGGAAGGATTCCTGCTGCGGCAGGACCTGTACGCGCAACACTCCCGCGGCAGTGCACTGCAGGTGCGCGCGCAGATGCTGGCGCCAGGTCGGCCGTGGCTGCATCGGCGTCTGCAGAGCTACCCGCATGCCGCGCTCGGCCGGCATGCCCAACAAGCCGCGCAAGGCCGGCTCGACGAAGAAACGCAGCCCGGCGGCACTGGCCATCGGATTGCCCGGCAGGCCCACACACAACACCCCGTCGGGAAACCGCGCCAGCAGCACCGGTTTGCCCGGTCGCACCGCGACCTTGTGAAACAGCAAGCCCGCGGCATGCCGCGCCAACGCGTCGGGCACGAAGTCATAGCGCCCACGCGAGACGGCACCGGTACTGAGAATCACGTCGGCCCCTGCACTGCGCGCCTGCGCAAGCGCCGCATCGAAGGCAGCATCGTCATCGCCCACCTGCCCTTGCCACACCAGCTGGGCACCTGCTGCACGCAACTGGCTGCATAGATAGCTGCTGGTGCCATCGCGGATCTGGCCGTGCTGCAATGGCTGTGAGGAATCGCTGATCAATTCGCGCCCGGTCGCGATCAAGGCCACGCGCGGGCGCCGCACAACCTGGATCTGCGCGCACCCCAATCCGGCCAACAGCATCAGATGGGCACCACGCAGCACGGTGCCCGCCTCGATCACCACATCGCCCAGGCGCACATCTTCGCCGCGGCGACGAATATGCTGCCCCGCCCGTACGTGCGCGCGCAGACGAAACCGGATGGGGCGCGCGCCGTCGTATTCGAGTACGTGCACCTGTTCGATCGGCACCACCGTGTCGGCACCTGCAGGCACAGCGGCACCGGTCATGATTTCCCATGCTGCACCCACAGCGGCGGCGACTGGATCTGCACCGGCGGGCACGGTATCGGCAACCAGGTGTTCGCTTCCCTCCACCGCGCCAAGCCCGCGTGTGGCGAGTGCAAAGCCGTCCATCGCACTGTTATCGAAGGGCGGAAGCTCGGCCGGGCTCGACAGTGCCTGCGCAAGCACCCTGCCTTCGGCATCGGCGCTGTCCACCCATTCGCTGGCGAGCATGGCGACCTGCTGATGCACGATGGCGAGTGCTTCGGCGTAGCTGATCATGAACGACACTGCCGAGCGATGGATGACCGGGCTAGGATACCGGCCCGCCCCGTGGCCGGTATAGCCGCGGCATCCGCGCGAATGTGCCGCGGCGACGGCTCACGCGACCGTACACCTCGCAACGATCGGCGTCTTGCCCAGGCAACCGGTGTCCATCATCGGGCGTCGCGCCCGACAGCCACGCGTGTCGGCGAGGCCTTGCTGACACGACTGCCAAGTGCTCATCAAAGGTTGCGAACCTGCAGGCAGGCACGGCGAATGCGGCGTGCGGTACCTGCACCCACTGTTCTTGCGCGTCCTCGCGTAGCCCCGTTCGCATCCGGCGGTCGCCCGTCACGGCTCAATGTTCACCCGCTTTCTGCCGGCGACTCGCACGCTTTTTCGTCGCGACGTTACGCGGCTTCGCTCCCTTGGTCGGCGGCGGGTGTTTTGCCGCGATTTTCTTTGTCGCCTTGCCGGCAACGGTCTTCTTCGCCAAACGCTGCGATGCACGCTTTGCAGTTGTCGGACTCAGCGGATTCCGACATGCCGCCTTCTTGGCAACGACTTGTCTGCGCGTGCCCGCAGCCGCTTCGATGGCGGCGTCCGCCTGCACCGTTGCCTCCGGCAGACGCACGCGGATCCACGTCGGTGCATGATCGCTGGCCTTTTCCAGAGCGCGCACCCATTTATCCACACCGGCGTCCTGCAGACCGGAGGCCAGTGCATTATTGAGCAGCAGATGGTCGATCCGCAGGCCGCGATCGCGCGCAAAATGCTGGCGGAAATAGTCCCAGAACGTATACGGCGCCGCCTCACCATGCACTGCCAACAGACTGTCGGTCCAGCCCTGCTCCAGCAGAGTCCTGTATGCCTCGCGGCTCTCCGGCTGCAACAAGGCGTCCTTGCGCCATCCCTTGGGATCGTAGATATCCGCATCGGTCGGCACCACGTTGAAATCGCCGATCAAGGCAATCGGGTGCGGCAACTCCACCAGTGTTCTGGCGTGACGGATCAACCGCTGGAACCAGGCCAGCTTGTAGTCGAACTTCGGTCCCGGCTGCGGATTGCCATTGGGCAGATACAGGCAGGCCACCACCACGCCATGGATCGCCGCTTCCAGATAGCGGCTTTGCGTATCGCCAGGATCCCATGGCAAGCCGCGTCGGATCTCCACGGGCTCGGCATCGCGCGCCAACAGTGCCACACCGTTCCACGACCGCTGCCCCTGCCAGATCACGCCATAGCCGGCGTCACGGATCGCCTGTTCCGGAAACGCCTCCTGGGTGGCTTTCAGTTCCTGCAATCCTACAATGTCGGGCTGCTCGCACTTGAGCCATTGCAGCAGATGCGTCAGCCGGCTGGCGATACCGTTGACGTTGAACGTGGCGATCTTGCGCGTGATCGGTGCCATGGCGTCCCCGCGACTTTTTGGCCAATGTGATGGCGCTGCAGGGCAGCGGATGCATGAGATCGATGCGCGGGCCAACTCAAGTCGATTGCATATGCGGCAACGGTTGCTCAGACGAGCCGGCCACTACTATGAGGCGCATCGCTCTCCAAGCCGACAGCGACGACGCGAGGCGCAAGTGAAAGGCAGTGGCTGCCAATCGAAGCCGGATGCCCGTGCCCCTATCTCACGCCCCGGGGTCGGCAGGCCCCAGCTGATGGGCGGCCAAGAGTTCTTCGATCCGTTTTGCAATCTGCGCGGCCTGTTCCGGCGAATCGGCAGTGCCGCTGATTGTCTCTGCGCGCGCATGAAACACATCCCAGAAATCATCCGGGTGTTGCTTGCGGATCTGGGGCAACTGCTCTTCCAGCTCTTTCAACTGCGCATCGATGTCGGGGGTCATGCAGGTTTCCTCTCACATTCAATCGGCTAAGGGCAAACGGCTTTCGGCGGCAGGCCGGGCTACATGCCGCTGGGGATTTGTCCGCACCGTGGAGGTCAGGCGTGAGGTCATTGATCGAGCACGGAGCGAATACGAACCTGTCCCCACCCTACTGCCTCGCCGGTGAGCCTCGCGCCAATGCGTGATGCAGCCAGCACGACCTGCACCAGAGACGGCCGGACACCTCGACCGGTCAGGCGCCGGGGCTCGCCACTGCCTGCAAAGTCGGTGCTCTCGACAGCGAGCTGAGCCGCTGCAACGCGCATCTCATCGATTGCATCAAGCAGCTGCCCCCTGTCCAATCCAGCAGCACCATCGGTGAAACGCATCATCACTGCGGTCGCGCCGCATCAGCATCCTTGCGTGGCGATGTATCTTGCGCGCCCTGGAACACCGGGCATTTTTCGGATCATTTGCGCATGTCACGCGCAATGCGCGCTACGCACAGACAGATAGTGCCAGTAAGTAGTGCCGATTCCGTCCGACGTAACCGCAACCCGGCCGCAGTGCCACAACCAGGGTCAACCCGCGCGGGTTGGCGCCGGTACAGCGCAGCGCTGCACATTGCACACCAGCGTTGCGCGACAATAGCGCCATGAGCAGCCACGACATCTCCCCCGCCGATGCGCGCGTACGCGCCCTGCAGGGCGCCTTGCTGATCGATATCCGGCTACTGCACGAGCGCGCCAGCGGCCAGGCCGAAGGCGCCACGGCCATCGCACAAGGTGATCTGGAAGCTGAGCCCGGCCACCACCTGCCCGAGCAGGCGCGCGAGATCGTGTTGATTTGCCAGAGCGGCAAGCGTTCTGCGCAGGCGGCCGCAACCCTGCGTGCGCACGGGTTTACCCGGGTGACCTCGGTGCTGGGCGGTACCACGGCATGGCAGAGCGCCGGCTTGCCGGTGGTGCGCCCGTCGCTGCCCGCAGACGAGCACGACTTTCTGGAACGCTATTCGCGGCACTTGCGGCTGCCGCAAGTCGGGTTCGAAGGCCAGCAGCGATTGGCACGTGCGCGCGTGCTGCTGATCGGCGCAGGCGGCCTTGGCTCGCCGGCGGCGTTCTATCTGGCGGCGGCTGGCGTTGGGCACTTGCGTCTGGCCGACGATGATGTGGTCGACCGCAGCAATCTGCAGCGCCAGATCCTGCATACCGAAGACAGTGTCGGCCTCGCCAAGGTCGACTCGGCGGCGCAACGTATTGCCGCGCTCAATCCGCGTGTGCAGATCGACGCAGTGCAGACACGTGTCACCGCAGAGAATGTGGAAGCCCTGCTGCAGGACGTGGACATTGTGGTCGATGGCGCCGACAACTTTCCTGTGCGCTATCTGCTCAACGACGCCTGCGTCAGGCTGGGCAAACCGCTGGTCTACGGCGCAGTGCAACAGTTCGAGGGCCAGGTGAGCGTGTTCGATGCTGGCCGCAATCGTGGCCATGCGCCCTGCTACCGCTGCCTGTTCCCCGAGCCGCCGCCGCCCGAATTCGCACCCAGCTGCGCCGAAGCCGGCGTGCTTGGCGTATTGCCCGGTGTGATTGGCCTGCTGCAGGCAACCGAGGCGGTGAAGTTGCTGCTCGGCATTGGCGACAGCCTGGCCGGGCGTCTGCTCAGCTTCGATGCGCTGTCGATGCGGTTTCGCGAAATCCGCCTGCCGCCGGATCCGCAATGCCCGGTCTGTGCGCCAGGCACCCCGTTTGCGGGGTACCCGGATTACGCCGCATTCTGCGGCAGCGCCCTCGGCTGACACCTGCCATCGTGCTGGCCATTTGCAGGCCCACGTAGCGCAGTGGCCGCGCTACGCCGTAGTGCCAGTCAAGTAGTGCACAAGCACAAGGAATGCGCGCATGCCTCGCACGCCTACAGCGCGTAAGGAATCACCCGCACGATCTCGCCAGCTTCGAAACGACGCGCCTGCTCCGGCAGCACGATCAGCGCATTGCTGTCGGCGGCACCACGCAGCAGATGCGAGGCGTCGCCACGATGCGGCAACGCGCTCAGGCGTCCATCCGCGCCGCACTCCAGCCGCCCGCGCAGAAATTCCAGCCGATCATGGCGCTTTTCCCAGGGGCTGGCCAGCGCGGCATTCCACAGCGGCCGCGGCTCGCTGCGGCCCTGCAGGCCATCCAGCAACGGCACACCATAGGCGATCAGCGTTGCCAGCACCGAGACCGGATTGCCTGGCAGCCCCAGGATCACGCAGCGGCCGATCTGCCCCAGCACCGCCGGCATGCCCGGGCGCATGCGTACGCGCCAAAAATGGATCTGTCCCAGTTCGCCAATCAGCCGCGGCAGATAATCCTTTTCCCCCGCGGACACGCCGCCACAGGTGATCACCACATCGAACGCTGCCGCTGCATCTTCCAGCATGGTGCGGATGCGCTGCGGATCGTCCGGCAACGTCGGCCACGCGGTGGGCGCATAGCCCAGCGCCCGCAGCTGCGCCATCAGCATGTCGCGATTGCTGTTGTAGATCTGTCCGGGCCCCAGCGGCATGCCCGGCTCCACCAGTTCGTCGCCGGTGGCCAGCACCGCAATGGTGGGCCGCGGCGCCACCGCCAGCCGCGAGACCCCGAGCGCCGCCGCCAGCCCGATGCGGGCCGGGGTCAGCACCTGCCCGGCCTGGATCACCAGATCGCCGGCACGCACATCGCTGCCAGCCAGGCGCACCGAGGCACCGGCGCCTGGCGCAGTACGAATAAGCACCAGCCCATCGCGCTCTTCGGTGTCTTCCTTGGGCACCACGGTGTCGGCACCGGCCGGCAGCGGCGCGCCGGTAGTGATGCGCAGGCATTGCCCTGGACCCAGGGTGCCGTCCCAGCGCTCGCCGGCAAATTGCTCGCCGACCAGTTGCAGGCGAGGTTGCGCCTCTACCAGATCGGCATGCCGCAGCGCAAAGCCGTCCATCGCACTATTGGCGAACGCAGGCAGCGCGAGCGGAGCAATCAGATCGCCGGCACAAATGCGCCCATCGGCACGTGCGGTGGCAATCGTCTCGTCCGGCGGACGATTGGCGCCCGCCACGGCATGCAGGATCTGCAGCGCCTGCGCGTAGGCAATACGGGTGGGAGAGTCGTTCATGCCGCGAAGGATACCAGCGCCCTGCGACAGACCGGTGCGCAGCGCCGCCTCGAAAGACAGTGCTGCAGGCGGCCCTGTCTGGCGCACGACACGTAGCGGCCCATGCGCGGCCGCGTCGTCGCCACCACCACGCCGCGCATGCGACGCGGTGGCGGGTCTCACTTGCCCTTGACGTGCCGCATCAGCCGCCGCTTGCGCGCAACCTGGCGGTCGGTCAGCGGGTTCTTCTTGCCTTCGTACGGATTGGCACCTTCACGGAAGATGAAACGCACCGGCGTGCCGACCAGCTTGAAACGCTTGCGGAAGAAGTTTTCCAGATAGCGCGTGTACGACTCCGGCAACACCTTCAGGCGCGTGCCATGCACGATGAAGGTCGGCGGGTTCGCACCGCCCGGATGCACGTAACGCAGCTTGGAGACGTGGCCACGGATGCTCGGCGGCGGATTGGTCTCGTAGGCGATTTCCAGCGCCTGGTTCACTTCGCTGGTGCTGAATTCGTGCGTCGCCGAGGCGTGCGCGCGGTGAATCGCCTGGAACAGCTCGCGCATGCCCGAACCATGCAGCGCGGAGATCCGCACCGCCTCGGCCCAGTTCACGAAACCCAGCTTGCGCGACAACAGGTCTTCGGCCTGCGCCCGCTGGTAGTCGCTCTGCCCGTCCCACTTGTTGATCGCCACCACCAGCGCACGGCCGGCATCCAGGATGGCGCCCAGAATCGTTGCGTCCTGATCGGTCACGCCTTCGGTGGCATCGAGCATCAGCACGGCGACCTGGCACTGCTCGATCGCCTGCAGCGTCTTGAACGCACTGAATTTTTCGACCGCCTCTTCCACCTTGCCGCGACGGCGCAGGCCGGCGGTATCGATCAGGCGGTACTGGCGATTGTCGCGTTCCAGATCCACCGCGATCGAATCGCGCGTGGTGCCCGGCACTTCGGAGGCGATCATGCGCTCCTCGCCCAGCAAGCGATTGACCAAGGTGGACTTGCCCACGTTCGGCCGGCCGACGAAGGCGATACGCACGCGCGCCGGGTCGTTGTCCAGTAGCTCGCCGGCCCCTTCTTCCGGCAGCCGTGCACCGACGTCCTCAAGCAGTTCGTCGATGCCCTGCCGATGCGCGGCAGACAACGCCACCACATAGGAGAACCCGTAGCGCGCGAATTCCGAGCGTACGGTTTCTTCATCGGTGCCGTCGATCTTGTTGATCACCAGTACGGTCGGGCGCGCCAGTTTGCGCAACCAGGCCAGGATCTCGTCATCGAGCGAGGACGCACCTTCGCGGCCATCGACCACGAACAACACCAGATCGGCTTCGCCGGCGGCGGCGCGCGCCTGACGCGCGGTGGCGCCGGCCAGGCCTTCTTCCTCGCCGGCGATACCGCCGGTATCGACGACGATGAAGGGTTGCTGCTCGTCCAGGCGGCAGACACCGTAATTGCGGTCGCGGGTGACGCCGGGCTGGTCGTGGACCAGCGCGTCACGGGTGCGCGTCAGCGCATTGAAGATGGTGGACTTGCCGACATTGGGCCGTCCAACCAGGGCGACCAGAGGCAGCATCGCAAGGTCCTTATTGTGCCAACCGGAAGGCGGAGAGATCGCCATCGGTATTTTGTACCAGCAGAATGCCATCCACGACCACCGGCTGCGCCAGCAGCGTGTCGCGTCCAGCGCGAGCGCGCGCGGCCAGAGCACCGTCGCTGAGCTTCAGCCAGTGCAGGTAACCCTTGTAGTCGCCGACCACGGCATAGTCGCCCTGGATGGCCACACCGGTCAGCGAGCGGCGCGCCAAGGCGGCCTGCGACCACATCGCCGCACCGCTGCTCTTGTCCAGGCCCCACACCGATCCAGCGTTGTCGGACACCACTACCACAGCGGAGGACACCCCAACGCCGCCGGCGCCGCCATGATCGCGCGTCCACAGCGGACGGCCGCTCGGGCCTTCCAAGGCGAGGGTTTCGTTCTTGAAACTGGTGGCGTACAGCGTGGTGCCATCCAGCACCGGTGCGCCGTCCACGTCGGACATACGCTCCAGCTCGGTACGGCCTTCCGGCACGCCAATGGCCTGCTCCCACAACGGACGACCGTCCTGCAGCGCCAGCGCACTCAAGGTGCCGCTGTCGTTGCCGACGAATACCACGCCCGGGCCGGTCACGATCGGCGCATTGCCACGCACCGACAGGGTCGGGCCTTCCTCGGCGTGGAACCAGCGGCGCTCGCCGGTAGCGGCATCGAACGCGGTCACGCGACCATCATTGCTGCGCACCAGCACCAGATTTTGCGCGATCGCCGGTGCGGCGATCACTTCGTTCGGCACCTTGGCGCGCCACTTTTCAGTGCCGTCGGCCTGGTTCAGGGCAATCACATCGCCGGACAGACTACCGATCACCACCAGCCCTTCGCCAACCCCGGGACCACCGGACAGGCGCTGCTTGAACTTGCGGTCGTTGCGCTCTTCCTTCTTGGGCGCGTATTCCCACACGCGCTTGCCGGTCTGCAGGTCCAGTGCCTGCACGCCGCCAGTGATGGCCGCTGCATACACCTTGCCATCGGCAACAGCCGGGCGCTGACGCACCCCGATATGCCCTTCGCCCTTGCCCACCCCGGTGGACCAGATCTTGTCGACCTTGACCGAAGGCTCGAACTTCACCAGCTCAGCCGGCTCCTGCGCCTTCTTGGCCGCCGCATCCTTGCCCGCAAACCAGCCCTTGACGGTGCTGCAACCGGCCAACGAGGCGCCCATCAGGGCGATCAACGCAATGCGCTTGTACATGGTGTCCTGCTTCATCAAATCTGCTCCGCCGGATCGGGCACCTTGCCGCCCACATCCATCAGCTTGGTTTCCAGCAAACGGCGCTGCGGCGAGGCCACATCCACCGTGGGCAGTGCCCGGGTATACAGCGCACGCGCCTCATCGGGCTTGCCCTGCGCGACCAGTGCATCGCCACGGATTTCCAGGCTGGCATGGTCCTGCGCATCGGCCAGCAGCTTGATCGCTTCGTCCGGCTTGCCGCTTTCGATCAGCACGCGCGCCAGGCGCTGCTGCACGATCTGCTTGAGCTCGCCTTCGGCGGGTACGTCACGCAGGGTCTTGATCGCTTCGGCATTCTTGCCGGCATCGACCTGGGCCTTGGCCAGACGCAGTGCCGCAAGCTCGGCGTAGATGCCGCCCTTGCCGTCGTCCAGTGCCACGATGTCCTTGGCGGCCTTGTCCAGGTTCTTGGCCTGGATCGACTTCACCACCGCCTCGTAACGGGTGTTGGCTTCAACCAGCTCGGTATTGGTGCGCTTTTGCCACCACTGCCAGCCCAGGATCAGTGCCAGCCCGAGCAGGACACCGCCCACCAGACCCGCACCATTCTTTCTCAACCAGGAACGAACGCGTTCGCCTTGTTCGTGTTCGTCCAGCAGATCGTCGATCGCCATGCGTACTCTCGCTCCGTCATCCCGGAGGCGCGGAACATCAAAAGGGAAAAATGAAAAACCGCAGTCCGCTTCACTCGGAAGCAGGCACCACGGAGCCGTCGGAGGATACCGCAAAACGTGCCACGTTAGCGCGCTGGAACGGTTTCACGTCGACGATACTGCCGCCTTGCTGAACCTCTACCGCCGACGCGTTGCCCAGCACGATGCGGCCTACCTGGCCCGGCGAATAGGTGCGATGTTCGCCGGAACGAATCAGCGCCTTCTCCACCGCAGTGCCATCCGGCGCCAGGATCTGTACCCAGCTGTCGCCCCTGAAACTCAGTGACAGGCTACCGCCAACGGCTGGCGCCGGCGTTTCGCTGGCCGGGGTCGCGCGCGGTACCGGCGTCATCGACGCGATATACGGCGCCGGCTGTTCGTGTGGCGCGGCCGCAGGCTGCGCTGCGGTGGCGGCCGGGTCACCGGCCTTGGTGGCCACGGGCATGCTGTCCAGCGACACCGTGCTTGGCGCCTTGCCATCCAGGTGCGAGCGGGTCGCGTACCAGACCGGCACGGCGAACACGCCGGTGATGACGACGTACATCGCCTTGCGCGCGGTACTTTCGAAAATACGGCGCGCACGCGGCGTATGGGTGTGGCTCACCAGCCTGACCGGCTCGACCGGCGCGATGGTGGCTTGCTGCAACAGCGGCTCCAGGTCGACCTGCAACAGGCGCGCATAACTGCGCAATTGCCCGCGCACGAACACCGGCGCGCCGAGGCGCTGCCAGTCTTCCTGCTCCAGCGAACGCACCACGTGGGCGGGCATGCGCAGCTTGCCCGCCACCTCGTCCACACTCAGACCTGCTGCCTCGCGCGCTTCGCGCAAGTGCTGTCCGCAGCCCTTTTCCTGCTCGAAAGGGTTCGGATTGGAATCACTGATCACAATGCATTGGCCCCGGGATTAGCGGTCGCTGCGTCAGGAAATTCCTTGACCAACCGCTGTTGGTAACGGCCGGCAGCTACCTTGTCGCCCAGCCCTTGCTCAATCTGAATGGCGAGTTGTAACACGGAAGCCGTTGCCGGTGCAGCCGCGAGCCTCCGCTCGACAAATGCGCGTGCCTCGAAAAAATTGCGGCGCCCCGCTTCCAGACGCGCCATCGATTCCAGCGCATAGGAATTGTTCGGGTCCAATTCCAGCGCCTTGCGCAGATCGCCGATCGCACGTTCGGGCTGACCAGCCTTCAACGCACAACCACCGGCATTACCGAGCGCAGACGCTGGCGATGCGTAGGTTCTGTCGGTGAGTGCCCGATCGAACCACAGCAGCGATTCGGCAGGCGAGCCATTCGCGCACAGCCAGGCACCGTAGTTATTCAGCACATCGCCACGCTGGGGAGCCAGCTCGGCAGCGCGGCGGTACGATGCGCCCGATCCGGTCACATCGCCCCTGGCGCCCTGGATCAGGGCCAGCATGCCGATGGCATCCACCGACTGCGCATCCTTCTTCAACGCCGCCCGCACCTGCTCCTCGGCACCGGCGTAATCGCCGGTCTGCAGCCGGTTGCGGGCCAGGCCGAGCTTCTCCTGGACGGCAAGACGATTCTTGGTGGCCTTGTCGTCGCGGAACGAATACACCGGCGCGACTTCTTCCACACTCTTGGCCGAACCGGCCTTGGCATTGCGCCCGCCGCAGCCGACCGCGCACAACGCGATCGCCACGGCCGCCATTAACGCGAGTTCACGCTGCCGCATCTCGACCGGCCTGCCCTTCCAATGTGCGGCGGAACTCCGCCTGGCGACGGGTGCGGTCCATGACCTGCCCCTTGAGCTGCCCGCAGGCCGCATCGATGTCGTCGCCGCGGGTACGGCGCACCATCGTCAGCACCTGAGCGTCGAGCAGGATCTTCTGGAATGCACGGATCTCGGTTTCGCCGGAGCGCTCATAGCGCGTGCCGGGGAATGGGTTGAACGGAATCAGGTTGACCTTGCCGGCGTCCTGGGACTGCACCGCATTGTCGAACTGACGCATCAGCCGGGCCAGCTGGCGCGCATGCTCCGGCTGGTCGTTGATGCCCTTCATCAAGGTGTATTCGAAGGTCACCGAATCGCGCTTCTTGCTGCCTCGCAGATAGCGGGCGCAGGACTCCATCAACTCGGCAATCGGGTACTTCTTGTTCAGCGGCACCAGGCTCTCGCGCAAGGTGTCGTTGGCAGCATGCAGGGACACCGCGAGCGAGACATCGCTCTCGGTGGACAGCCGGTCGATCATCGGCACCAGGCCGGAGGTCGACAGCGTGACCCGCTTGCTGGCCAGGCCGTAGCCCAGGTCGTCGCGCATCACGCTCATCGCGCGTACGACGTTGTCGAAATTCATCAGCGGCTCGCCCATGCCCATCATCACTACGTTGGTGAGGCGGCGCTGCTGGTGCGGCACGTTGCCCAGATGGCGCGCCGCCACCCACACCTGCCCGATGATCTCGGCGGTGGTCAGGTTGCGGTTGAAGCCCTGGGTGGCGGTCGAACAGAAGGTGCAGTTCAGGCCGCAACCGACCTGGGAGGACACGCACAGCGTGCCGCGGCCCTTGTCGGGGATGTAGACGGTCTCGATCGCATTCTTGCCGTCGGTGCCCATGGCCAGCAGCCACTTGTGGGTACCGTCGGTGGAGGGCTTGTCGAAGACGACATTCGGGACAAGGACCTCGGCATGCTGGTGCAACTTCGCACGCAATGCCTTGCCGAGGTCGGTCATCTGGTCGAAATCGGTGACGTAGCGGTGGTGGATCCACTTCATCACCTGATGGGCACGGTAACGCGCTTCGCCAAGAGTCTCGGCGAAGAAGCGCTCAAGTCCCTCGCGATCGAGGTCGAGCAGGTTCTGCTTGCGCACCGGCGCTGCGGGGACGGGAACGTCCTGCAGCACGGCGGGGATCACGACCTCATTCACGATTCGACTCTCTCGGCCTCAGCGCGAGACCACTTCCGTAGCGGCAAAGAAATACGCGACTTCGTTGGCAGCGTTCTCGACCGAGTCCGAGCCGTGGGCGGCGTTGGCATCGATCGAATCGGCGAAGTCGGCGCGGATGGTGCCCGGCGCAGCGTCCTTGGGATTGGTCGCGCCGAGCAGGTCGCGGTGCGCAACAACGGCGTTCTCGCCTTCCAGCGCCTGGATCATCACCGGGCCGGAGATCATGAACTCGACCAGCGCGTTGAAGAACGGACGCTCGCGGTGCACGGCGTAGAAGCCCTCGGCTTCACGGCGCGACAGCTGCTTGTACTTGGCGGCCACAACCTTCAGGCCAGCCTTCTCGAAACGGCTGTAGATTTCGCCGATGACGTTCTTGGCAACGGCGTCGGGCTTGATGATGGACAGGGTGCGCTCCAGCGCCATGGGAATTCTCCGTTGGGCGGGCCACTGAAGGCCCGAGGTTATCATGAAAAAAACCCGCGTCAAAACGCGGGCTTAGGCTTCTTTGCGATGGTCAATTCTATCTCGTTGGCCATTTGTTTGCATACCGCCCCCTGAATCGTGCTGCAGTGCCGCATGACCAGTGCACGATCCTGGCCGTAGACTCAAACAATCGTTTGATTGAGCCTGACCCGACGCATGCCCAAGCCAGCCCACTTCTCCACCAAGGACCGCATTCTCGGTGCGGCCGAGGAGCTGTTCGCCCAGCATGGATTTGCCGGCACCTCGCTGCGCCAACTCACCACCCAGGCCGACGTCAACATCGCCGCGGTCAACTACCACTTCGGCTCCAAGGAAAACCTGGTCAACGAGGTGTTCCGCCGGCGCATGGACGAGATGACCACCGTACGGCTGCAGCAGCTGGAAGCGGCGAAGAAGTCGCAGCCCGGCGAACTCACCGCGGTGCTGGCGGCGTTCGTCGAGCCCGCGCTGGCGATGGCGCAGGACCGCCAGAACGGCGGCGCCTTCGTGCGCGTGATCGCCCGCGCCTATGCCGAAAAGAACGACAACCTGCGCAAGTTCCTGTCCGACCACTACGGGCATGTGCTGCGCGAATTCGGCAAGGCCATCGCCGCCTGCGTGCCGGGCCTGAGCAAGGAGGAGCTGTACTGGCGGCTGGACTTCCTGGCCGGTGCGCTGACCTATGCCATGGCCGATTTCGGCCTGATCAAGCGCCCGGCCGGCGTCAGCGAGGCCGACCACCGCGCCCGCGCGGCGCGCGAACTCATTCGTTTCGCGGAACCCGGTTTCCGTGCTCATTCCACACCGTAAACGTTCCACCAAGAGGCTATTGCTATGTCCAATCCATTGCTAGTTCGTCGCGCCGCCGTGCTCGGTGCCGGCGTCATGGGCGCGCAGATCGCCGCGCACCTCACCAATGCCGGCGTCGACACCGTGCTGTTCGACCTGCCTGCCAAGGACGGTCCGGCCGACGGCATCGTGCTCAAGGCCATCGCCAACCTGGGCAAGCTCAGTCCCGCCCCGCTCGCCAGCAAGGCGCTGGCCGAAGCGATCACCCCGGCCAACTATGGCACGTCCGATGACAGCAGCGGCCTGGAGCAGCTGCGCGATTGCGATCTGATCATCGAGGCGATCGCCGAGCGGATGGACTGGAAGCAGGACCTGTACAAGAAGATCGCGCCGTTCGTCTCCGAGCATGCGGTGCTGGCCTCCAACACCTCGGGCCTGGGCATCAACAAGCTGTCGGACGTGCTGCCCGAGCAGTTGCGCCACCGTTTCTGCGGCGTGCATTTCTTCAACCCGCCGCGCTACATGCACCTGGCCGAGCTGATCCCGGCCAAGGGCACCGACAAGGCCGTGCTGGAAGGCCTGGAAGCGTTCCTGGTGACCACGCTCGGCAAGGGCGTGGTGTATGCCAAGGACACACCGAACTTCATCGGCAACCGCATCGGCGTGTTCTCGATCCTGTCCACCATTCACCACACGCAGGAGTTCGGCCTGGGCTTCGATGAAGTGGACGGCCTGACCGGCCCACTGGTCGGCCGCCCGAAGTCGGCGACCTACCGCACCTCCGATGTGGTCGGCCTGGACACCATGGCGCACGTCATCAAGACCATGGGCGATACGCTGCCAGACGACCCGTGGCACCGGTACTTCACCTCGCCGAAGTGGCTGGACGCGCTGATCGCCAAAGGCGCGCTGGGCCAGAAGGTCGGCGCCGGCATCTTCCGCAAGGTGGGCAAGGACATCGTGGTGCTTGATCTGGAAAATTTGAAGAGTCTGGCCAAGGATGACCAGGCTTCTGCGGAGGGATCCGCAAGTCCCTATCGTCCGGCTGACCGGGCCGCTGCGCCGGAAGTGATCGAGATCCTCAAGATCAAGAACCCGGCCGAAAAGTTCGCCAAGCTGCGCGAAAGCCAGCACCCGCAGGCGCAGTTCCTGTGGGCCACCTTCCGCGACCTGTTCCATTACAGCGCCTATCACCTGGCCGATATCGCCGAGACCGCGCGCGACGTGGACCTGGCGATCCGTTGGGGCTACGGCTGGTCGCTGGGCCCGTTCGAAACCTGGCAGGCCGCCGGCTGGAAGCAGGTGGCGCAGTGGATTGCCGAAGATATCTCCAACGGCAAAAGCATGAGCAGCGCGCCGCTGCCGAACTGGGTGTTCGATGGTCGCGATGGCGTGCATGGTGCCGAAGGCTCGTACAGCCCGGCACGCGACGCCAAGCTGCCGCGCTCGGCACTGCCGGTGTACAAGCGCCAGCGTTTCCCGGACCCGCTGCTGGGCGAGAAGTTCTCGCCGGGCGAGACCGTGTTCGAAAACGACGGCGTGCGCATGTGGCATGACGGCGACGACATCGCCGTGGTCAGCTTCAAGACCAAGATGAACACCGTTTCCGACCACGTGCTCAATGGCCTGCAGGAAGTGGTGGGCCGCGCGGAGAAGGACTTCGCCGGATTGGTGATCTGGCAGCAGAAGGAGCCCTTCTCTGCCGGCGCCGATCTGGCCGGCGCGCTGGGTCTGCTGCAGGCCGGCAAGGTCGATGCATTCGAAGCGCTGGTCGCCAACTTCCAGGCCACCAGCCAGCGCATCAAGTACGCGCAGGTGCCGGTGATTTCGGCTGTGCGCGGGCTGGCGCTGGGCGGCGGTTGTGAGTTCCAGATGCACAGCGCCAAGACCGTGGCCTCGCTGGAGAGCTACATCGGCCTGGTGGAAGCCGGCGTCGGCCTGCTGCCGGCCGGTGGTGGCCTGAAGGAGATCGCTGCACGCGCTTCGGTTGCGGCGGGTCCGGGCGGCGATGTCTTCGCCGAGCTGAAGAAGACCTTCGAAACCGTGGCGATGGCCAAGGTCTCCAATTCGGCCGTCAATGCGCAGGAACTGGGCCTGCTGCGCGCCACTGACAAGGTCGTGTTCAACAGCTACGAGAGCCTGCACATCGCCAAGGCCGAAGCGCGCGCCCTGGCCGAGGGCGGCTACCGCGCCCCGCTGCCGGCACGCCGCATCCAGGTCGCCGGCGATGTGGGTATCGCCACCTTCAAGATGCTGCTGGTCAACATGCTGGAAGGCCGTTTCATCAGCGACTACGACTACGAGATCGCCACCCGCATCGCCACGGTGGTCTGCGGCGGCGAAGTCGATCGCGGCGCGCTGGTGGACGAAGAATGGCTGCTCAAGCTGGAGCGCAAGCACTTCGTCGAACTGGCCCAGCAGGAAAAGACCCAGGCGCGGATTGGGCACATGCTCAAGACGGGAAAGCCGTTGAGGAACTGAGATTGGTGATTCGGGATTGGGGATTCGCAACGGCGATTCCCCAGTCCTGCACGACCTTCGCTTCCACCAAATTCATCCGCCGGGTTGGACCATTCGGACATTGGGATTCGCTTTGACGAATCCCAAATCCCAAATCCCGAATCCCGGCTATCGGAGATAGCCAAATGAGCAAGCAGATTCAAGAAGCCTACATCGTCGCCGCCACCCGTACCCCGGTCGGCAAGGCGCCCAAGGGCGTGTTCCGCAATACCCGTCCTGACGACATGCTGGCGCACGTGTTGCGTGCAGTCGTGGCGCAGGCGCCGGGGATCGATCTGTCGCGCATCGACGACGCCATCATCGGCTGCGCCATGCCCGAGGGCGAGCAAGGCATGAACGTGGCGCGCATCGGCGTGCTGCTGGCCGGCCTGCCCAACAGCGTGGCTGGCCAGACCATCAACCGCTTCTGCTCGTCCGGCATCCAGGCCGTGGCGATGGCGGCCGACCAGATCCGTCTGGGCAACGCCGACCTGATGCTGGCCGGCGGTACCGAGTCGATGTCGATGGTGCCGATGATGGGCAACAAGGTCGCGATGTCGCCGAGCGTGTTCGCCGACGATCACGTGGCCATTGCCTATGGCATGGGCATCACCGCCGAGAAGGTGGCCGAAGAATGGAAGGTCTCGCGTGAGGATCAGGATGCATTCGCGCTGGCCTCGCACCAGAAGGCCATCGCCGCGATCGCCGCCGGCGAGTTCCGCGACGAGATCATCCCGTATGAGATCCATTCGCACCAGCCCGACCTGGCCGGCAATGTCGTCGCCCTGCGCAAGCGCCTGGTCGACACCGACGAAGGCCCGCGCCCGGACAGCTCGCTGGAAGGCCTGGCCAAGCTGCGCCCGGTGTTCCGCAACGGCCAGTTCGGCGGTAGCGTCACCGCGGGTAATTCTTCGCAGATGAGCGATGGCGCCGGTGCCGTGCTGCTGGCCTCCGAGCAGGCGATCAAGGACTACGGCCTCACCCCGCTTGCGCGTTTTGTCAGCTTCTCGGTCGCTGGCGTGCGCCCGGAAGTGATGGGTATCGGCCCGATCGCCGCGATTCCAAAGGCGCTCAAGCAGGCCGGGCTGACCAAGGACCAGCTCGACTGGATCGAGCTCAACGAAGCCTTCGCCGCACAGGCGTTGGCCGTGATCCGCGACAGCGAGCTGGATCCATCCAAGGTCAATCCGCTGGGCGGCGCGATTGCACTGGGCCACCCGCTGGGCGCCACCGGCGCGATCCGTGCCGCCACGCTGGTGCATGGCCTGCGCCGTCGTCAGCAGAAGTACGGCATGGTCACCATGTGCATCGGCACCGGCATGGGCGCTGCGGGCATCATCGAAGCGCTGTAAGGCACGTTGAAGCGCGGGGTCGGCCTTCCGGGTCGACCTGGTGTTTCCGTCTGTGTAATCGACCCGCCGATATCAGGCTTTAGCGATTAAATCGCCATGCCGTCACCAAAAGGGCGTGCGCAAGCACGCCCTTTTCTTTCTCGATCAATGCGGTCTTGCCAAAGTCGTGGCGATCCAACGCATATCCCCCGCGTGCCCATTGAAACGCTATGCATTGCATTCTGATGCAATGGTCATGTCGCCGCGGCGACTGAAGCCGTCGATCTAGTTGCAATAGGTACGCCGCAGACCCCGCGACCAACTAGCGGCGCTCAGCGCGCCACCAACCATTGACCGGTCCGCGCACCTGCAAAGACCAGCGCCAGTCCAGCCAGCAAGGTCACCGCCAGATAGATGCCGATCATCGTCGAGCGGTCGGTGCGCGCAAACACCAGGCACTCCATCATCAGCGACGAAAACGTGGTCAGCCCACCGATCACGCCGACGATCAACAAGGCCCGCAGCGGCCAGCTCGAGGGCCCGCGTGCATCCAGCCAGACCAGCAACACGCCGGCCACGAACGACCCGAGCAGATTCACCGTCAGCGTTCCCCACGGGAAGCCGGTGCCGAAGCGCTGGATCAACGAGGCACCGATCGCAAAACGCAAGCCCGATCCCAGTGCGCCACCGGTCATCGCCAGCACCAGCTGTTGCCACCACACCGGTGCATTCATGCGCGCACCCCGCGACCAAAGCGTGTCTTCGACAAAAAAATGTGCAACATCGGCCTCATCCTTCCTGAGTCAAGAGCGATGCCGGGGCACAGACCTGCCGCCCCGGCGGGGCGGGCAGGCATCACCAGCGCGCAGGGTGCGTGCGGCTCGAGGAGGAATGCCATCTCCTGTGCGGCCGATTATGCCGTGGGCTTGTCGGCCTTGTCAGCCCGTGCCTGCGCGCGCGCCTCACGCAGCCGATCGAGCTTTTCCTTCAGCTTGATCTCCATCCCGCGCGGCACCGGATTGTAGTACACGCGCTCGCCCATCGCATCGGGGAAGCCGGTCTGATCCAGCGCGATGCCGCCCTCGGCATCATGGTCGTATTGGTAATCCTGGCCGTAGCCCAGCGTCTTCATCAACGTTGTCGGTGCGTTGCGCAGATGCAGTGGTACCTCCTGCGTGCCGGTGGCGCGCACTTCGGCCTTGGCCTGGTTGAAGGCAGCATAGCCGGCGTTGGATTTGGCGGTGCTGGCCAGGTACAGCACCAGCTGTGCGAATGCCAACTCGCCTTCCGGGCTGCCGAGGCGCTCGTAGATGTCCCAGGCTTCTAGCGCCATGCTCTGCGCGCGCGGATCGGCCAGGCCAATGTCCTCGATCGCCATGCGGGTCAACCGACGCGCCAGATACGCAGGGTCGCACCCGCCATCGAGCATGCGCGTCAGCCAATACAGCGCTGCATCCGGGTTGGAACTGCGTACGGACTTATGCAACGCCGAAATCTGGTCGTAGAACTGCTCGCCGTTCTTGTCGAAGCGGCGCGTACGGTCGGCCAGCACCTGCAGCAACGTCTGCGGCGTAATCTCGCCACCCTCGCCTGCCGCCAGTTCCGCGGCAATTTCCAACAGCGTCAGTGCCCGACGCACATCGCCGTCGGCGGCGCTGGCGATTTCCAGCAGCGACGCTTCGCTGACCCGGATCGTCTCCGTCCCCAAGCCGCGCTCGGCATCGCGCAAGGCACGCTGCAAGGCTTCGACAATATCCTGCGGCGACACGCCTTCCAGCACATGCACGCGGCAACGCGACAACAACGCTGAGTTCAACTCGAAGGACGGGTTTTCAGTGGTCGCACCCACGAACAAAATCGTGCCGCGTTCGATATGCGGCAAGAACGCATCCTGCTGGGCCTTGTTGAAGCGATGCACCTCATCGACGAACAACACGGTGCGGCGGCCACCGGCAAAACGCTGCGCCGCCTCTGCCAGCACCTGCCGCACTTCCGGCAAGCCGGAGAGGACGGCCGAGATCGCCTTGAATTCGGCGTCTGCGTAGTGCGCCAGCAACAAGGCCAATGTGGTCTTGCCGCATCCCGGCGGGCCCCACAGGATCATCGAGTGCACGCGCCCGGATTCGACCGCGCGCCGCAAGGCGCTGTCGGGAGCCAGCAATCGCTTCTGACCCACCATCTCGTCAAGCGTGCGCGGCCGCATCCGCTCTGCCAGGGGCCCCATGGCGCTGCGATCGACATGCAGCAGATCGGGTGTGATCGAGTCGGGGCGTTTGGCTTTGCTCACCCCTTCATTCTACGGCCTGCGCCGGACGTTCCACCACGCAGTGTTCGGCCATCGCTGAGACGCCGACGTTCTCTTTCCAAGCGACCACTTCGCTCAGGTGCAACGCATCGACTGCGCAACGCAATACTGTTACTGAGTAACGAGTGACCGCAATCGCTTGCCGGCATTCCGCATCGGCCACGAGCTGCGCCAGCGCAAGCATCAGGTTCAGCGTACAGATTTCACCATGCCCCGCATTCCGCTTCTCCCTTCCGTCATCGCCGCTTGTCTTCCAGGGATGGCCGAGACCATCGCGCATCCATCCAAGCCTTCTGCGCAGCGGCAGACGCACAACAAATTGGCGACTCCGGACCCATGCGCGTTCGAGGCGGAACTGATCCAGGCACAGGAAGATCCGCTGGGTTGGTCCGCGACGCTGCTTGAGCAAGCAAGACAGCCAAGCGTCGTCGACCCCGGATTGAAGGCCGCTCCCAAACGCAAACACGCTCTCCCGCGGCCCTGCAGGAAGGCCGCAGAGCGATTGGGGCTCAGTAGCGGTGCTCCAGAACCACATACGAGCCTGCTGCGCTATTCCTCGGTGCAGTACGAGCGGGACACACCAGCCGGCCCATCGGATCGCAACGCCGATGCCGCCCGTGATTTGCGAGCAGCCCCGCTGCTGTCCGATGCCACCCAGCATCTCAATGAGGCGCTGATCGCCCGCCTGGAGCAATCCAACAACGACCTGGCCGCACGCATCTCCCGGCGTCGCCAGGACGAACTGACCTACGCGCATGCACAAACGCTACAGGCTGCACGCGAGCAGTTGGCCCTGAGAGCCCGGCGCGCCGCCAACCTCAGCGACAGCATCAACGCGCTGACGCGCGAACGTGCCGAACTGCTGCAACAGCTGCATGGATGCAATGGGCAGACTGATGCCGTGGCGGCCGCGATCCACGATCTCGAGTCGGACATCCTCTCCGCACGCGCGGTATTGAACGCGCTACCGGGCGATCAGCCGGCGCGCGCGCGCAGCGATGCGCTGGCCAAAGCGGTGTTTTTCGGCCGCGGCTCGGCACAGGCAGCACAAGCAGAGCAAGCACTTGCGAAAGCTAACGCGGAGATCGATCAATTGCGAAGCGCGTATGCGCAAGCACGCGATGCGTTGCAGTCAGATCAAGCAGGCAGCTCTGCCAACATGCCGGCGTCTCGCACGCTCGGCTCGCACCTTGCCGCAGAACGAAACCGAGAAATCGAGGCACTGCGTCCACGGCTGGGGCGCAACGAGAACATGCTGACCCTGCAACGCACGCATGCCGAGCGCTGTCGGCGGCATGCGCGGCGCCTACAGCAGCGCCTCGACCAGGTCGAGGCAAAACTGCAGCAGGCGCGACATTCGTCGCGGATCAACACCGAGGAGTTGTGGCAGCACGAACAGACGGTCAGCACGCTGGAAGCTGCGAACGGCGACATGCGGCGCATGGTGGAACATGCAGCCGCGCAGCCGCCGGCCGATGAGGCCCGGCCCGTCGCTGCCGATATTTTCGCCAACACCATGGAGGCACTGCTCGAGGCCCTACCCGGCTTTGGCGAGGAAACCATCGACCCCGTGAGTCGACAGGTTCTGCGCGCCTGGGCTGACGGTCTGCATGGCCGCAGCGCCGCGTTCGGAAGCGACGCCTTGCAGCCGGTCGACGCGTTGCGCATCGCCCTGCAGGCCTTGGCCATCGCCAGCGGGGGCGATGCCACGGCAGCGGCCGACGTGCTGCGACGCCTGGGCGTGGTGCAGTTGCGTGAGCTGATTCCGCCGCCACAGGTCTCCATCGCTGCCGAGGCGGTCCAGCCAATGGAGACCCTCACCGCCTGCGTCGGCCTGTTGGCCAGCGTTCCGCGCGGCATGCAGGTTCTTTCGCACATGCTGCGCGAAGAACCCACGCCCCCCTCCAGGGAATGCTTGGAGGCGGCGCAGATTCACCTGCGTGCCAGCCACCGGCTTGCACTGACGCCGGACGCAGAACAGGCTGAACGCACCTGGCTGGGCGATGCGCAGATGGGAGCGCGCCATGCCGTGCATGGAAACTCCCCGCTGCAGGGCCTGCAGTCTGCAACCGATGCCCAGCGCAGCGCATTTCACGCATTCCGCAATGGCTACGAAACCACCCGGGCAGGTTCACCCTATGCGCGCGTCAACGCATGCCTGCAGATGTTTGCGCAATGGGCGGTAGCAGGCAGCGGACGGCGCGGCAAGCGCGCCCTCAATCCCTTCAACGCACTTGAGCTGGGAATGAAGGTCGGAGCCTCCGAAGCGCTTCCCACAGCCGTGCGGCGCGCCAACGACGCGTTTCGCGAAGCGGCCGGCCACCTGACCAGCTGGCTCGTCGCGCGCCGCCAGATCCAGCTGGCGGGCGGGCGAATGCCGTCGCAGGACGAACTGGCAATGCAGGCGCTATTGGAATACACGCAGTGGCTCCCACACGAGCAGAACGCGACCGACCTGACCTTCACCGCCAAGGTGCTGGGCACGATCGAACGGCGTGGCCAGGAGCTTCAGCGCTCGGTGGCTGCCTCCGTGAACGAGACCGACGATCTGCAGCTGGCGGCGTGCCATCCGGCGATTGCGTCCGCATGGGTTGCATTACGCGCGGGCCGCATGCGTCTGCCGGAAACGCTGCGTCTGATCCAGCGCGGCCTGCTCGACCATGCCGGACAGCCGAGCGACCTGCCGGTCGGTGCAGCGTCCCTGGATGTAGAATTGGCGTCGCACGCACGCAACCACTTTCATCGGGCCATTGGTCATGCCAGTCGCCTTCTGCATGAGGGCGACACCTCCCGCGTCAGATCGCCGCGTGCGCTGTTCGAATGCCTGCGCAACCTGATGGAACGGCTGGAATGGCGCGACAAGCTGCGTCTCACCGAGCAACGTGTGATCGGACTCAATACGACGCCGCTGTCGGCCGCGCTTGCGATCATCCCCAGCGGCCTGGGACTGAAACTCTCCGCGGGCGGCCAGACCAGTTCCGATCGCTCGGTGGAGATTTACATGGGGCGGACGGGGTTGTCGCTGCAGATCGGGCGGCAGAAGGCGCGGCAGTTCAACGCCAGTACCGGCATTAGCGCGGGCGTGCTGCTGCCGGGCACCGAACACGCACCGGTGGGTATCACGGGCGCAGCCGAGTGGCGCATCAAAAAAGAATCGGGCACCGAGCATGGCGTGCAAATCCGCGTACCACGGCGGGGCAAGGGCCAGGAGCTGGAGCAGCGCGCGCAATTCCTGGCCATGTTTGAACACTTGCTGCAACTGGCCGAGCAATCCGGCGGCGATGCAGGCCGGTTGAGCGAGCGCGATTTTCTGGGGGAACTGCTGGCGCACCACCCCAGCATCACCGTTGGCTTGATCGGCCATGCCGACCGCAACGCCTCGGCAACTGAATCCAGCCTCAGCGTCGCTGCCGGCGTGCGTATGGGAAACATGGACGGCCGACCGCGGCGCGCCACCCTGGGGGCGTCGCTCGGCGTGAAAGCGCGGCGGGAAGCCTCCCGTTCGCAGACTCCGATCGAAGGCTACATGACCATGGTGCTGAAAGATTCGAGCGCGCAATCCAGGGTAGAGATCGCAGGGCGCGCATCGGCCAGTGTCGTCGCCCGGCAGTGGACGCACCCAAGCACCGGCAATGCGCCGCCCACACCAGCGGCGCGGCTGTCCATGGCCACGCTGGATCTCGGCTACAGCAGGGAACTGCGCTCGGCCGGCAGCAATACGTTCTCCACCTTGTGGATGTTCAACAACGAAATCGATCCTGTGCGCACGGATCGCGGTTTCGAATTCTTCAATTTCGCCTCATTCGAACGCGAAGTGAAGCGCAACTGGCAGTTATGGATCCACTACGGAATCTCCAAACTGCAGGGCAAGGTCGACGACCAGCGGCTCTACATGGTGGCCGAGCGCCAGTTGCAGGACTTCATCGACCGGGTCCGCCTCCACATGCAAGACAACAAGTTCGCCTCGCTGATCGTGGACTGGGTGTTGCAGGCAGAGGCTGCACCACGTCTTGACGCGTTGCGCGCGCAGGCCCAGCTATTGCGGATCGCCGGATGCGAAGCGCAAGCGGCGGAAGCCGATCGCGCCTTTGATGAGCTGATCAGCCACCCGAGCATCTGGGAACCGACCATCCTGATCCTGCGCGAAAAGGGCAAACGCCAGCGCGAACGTGGCCTCGATTTCTTCATCAAACGCCAGACCAACCACGCGGCGGAGGCGAGTCGGACGGTTGGTCAGTGGATCCCGTACGAGCCAGTCCCGTAGCGCGCAGGCATCGCTCTTGTGCGGGTGCATCGGTCAGGTCACGACAACTGCCGCACGCTCGCAAGCACAGCCGCTCGCTGCACCATGCAGCATCATGCACTCATCTCGCGCGTCCCGCAGACGCTTCTACTGCGCGTCGCCCACCACGTCCACGCCCTGGGCCGGCGTATAGCGAAAGGTGTCTGCAGCAAACGCCGGATTGCGCTTCCAGCCGCTAAAGCTGATCGCAGTGCGCTGGCCGACCGCGTCCACCACGTCCATCCGGGCCAGGCCATTCTTGCCGAACCCCAGCGAGGCGATCTGGAAGCTGGCGTCGGTGTCCAGCTTGGGCGTCAACGACAACCATTGCAGGCCGTCGCGTGGCGCGGCTTCTTCGCTGACATCGTACTTCTTGTCCAGAAGCGCCGGGTCGATCAATGCAACCAGCGGGCTGTTCTGTTCTTCACTGCCCTGTGCGCGCACGGTGACCTGCTCCAGATCGGGGTCGAATACCCAGACCTTCGTGCCGTCGGCCACGATCAGCTGCTTGTAAGGCTTGGCATATTCCCAACGGAACCGACGCGGTGTCGCCAGTGCGACCCGCCCGCTCGAGGTTTCCTTGACCCGGCCGTTCGCGTCGGTCACCCGCTGACTGAACTGCCCATCCAGCCCCTTCAACCCTCGCGTGAAGGTGTCCAACTCCTGGCGCGCACCGGCAAACGCGGTGCTGGCAAACAGAGCAGTGGCGAGGACGGCATAACGGAGCTGGCGATGCATCGCGGTCTTCCAGAAGGACATGCGGTAGATTCTGATACTTCGCAGATGAATGGGCGAGCGCTATCGCACGACATGTTCAGATGGCAGCGTGTACGCGGCAATCCGCCTCATTGTGCCGTCTGCACCCTGGACAGATCGCCATAGACGATCTGCCCGCGAAACCCGCGCCGCACCTGTTGGTAGAGCTCGCGAAACGCGCGGTAATCCTGTGGCTGGCACAACGCCTGCGGCCCGCGCACGGCGGCACGCTGCAGGCGATGCACAGCGGTGACCGTCTGCCCCTGCCGTGTCCACTCAACCGTGTATTCGCCGGCGGCATTGCGAAAGGTGCTGCTGCGCGGAATGGCGATAATCGGCACCGTCTCGGGAAAGCTCACCACGTAGGTTTCCTCGCGCACGCTGTCGTTGCAGTAGAACGGGGTCAGATTGTCTTCGGCCGAGGTGGTCGTATAGACCGCGCGCGTGGATTCGGCACCTGGCATATCCGGCAAGGTCATGCCGCCGACCACCGAAAAGTCCACCGCGTCGCTGGCCTGGAAGGAGTAGCGATAGTTGAACGGCGTATCCAGATCCAGCGGATCGCCCTGGATCAGCAGATCGCCGGTGCCGACGAAGCCGGACTGGGCGATGATCGATTCTTCGATGCGGTTGCGGTTCTGCGCATTGAGCTGCGCGAACATCGCGCGCAACCCCACTTCGCCGGTCGGCCCGCTATCCAGCGTGGTCAGCCCTAGCAGCCCGCCCTGCGGGGTGAAGCGGTATTCGGTCCGCGCAACATAGCGATTGACCTTGCGGTCGTTCGGCGGCGTGTGGGTGAGCTTGCCGTCGCGCGTATGCACCACCGGCGCGCCCAGATCGCCGGCCGGCAGCTGGCCGAAGCGCGCATACGGGTTGGTGGAGTCGACGTACAGATCGAAGGCCGGGATATAGGTGATGGCGTGATTGAAACGCCCCAGCACCGGGATCGCCGGCAATGTCGGCCCGCCCTCGGCACCGATCAGGACCGGCGTACTGGCGATGCCCTTGGCCGCCAGCAACGCCTCCAGGATCACCGTGTGGTCCTTGCAGTCGCCATAGTGGTTGGCCAGGATGCTGTCGGCGCTGTTGGGCTCCAGCCCGCCATTGCCCAGGTACACCGCTACGTAGCGGATATTGCGCGCCACCCATTCGTACAGGGCCGCCGCCTGTGCACGCGGCTCGTCGATCCCCTTGGTGACCTGGTCGGCCAGTGCCTGGATCGCCGGGGTGACCGCTGCGGCGCGCCCGCCCTTGACGTGATACGCCAGGCCCATCTGCGACCAACTATCGAAAGTGCTGGCCATCAAGGTGGGGCTGAACTCCCAGCTCGCCGCGCTCCAGTTCTGGTTCTTCATCGGCGCGGCGCGCTGGTACCGCCATTCCCAGCGCGCCTGATCGCCGCGCACCACCGGTTTGGTGCCGCCCTGCAGCCCACGCACCGACAGATGCATCGGCAACGACTTCGGTGCCACCAGCGTGACCACCGCATCGTCGTACTGCGCAAAGACGCTGAAGGTTTCCCACAGGCTGAAATAGCCAGGGAAATACGGGGTGTTCTGCGCTCGCCGCACCCGGTAGACGATGCGCGCCCCCGGGGCCAGGTTCGGGAACACCACCACCTTGACCTTGCGGTCGGCGTACATCGCCGCCGAGGCGCTGGAATAGCTTTCCTGGGTATAGATCTTGTCGTTGGCCACCTCCTGGCGCAGGCCCTCGGCGGTGACGGTGTAGGCCTGAAGCACCTCGAGCGTTTCCATCTTCTCGCTATAGCTCAGGCGCACCTGGCTGAACTGCTCCACCGCCGACTTGGTCTTGAGCAGGATCTCGTATTCGTCGGTCTCCACGCTGCTGGCGTCCGCGCGCACCTCGTAGTCGGCGCGATAGCGCACGAAGCTGTAGTTGGTGTCGGCCTGGGCGCGAGCGGCCGCCGGGGCAGGCGTGGCCTGCTGCTGGGCCTGGGCCAGCAGCGGTGCGGAGTACAACAGCACGAGCAACAGCAAGGGACGATGCAGCATGGGTCTCGATCACGACAGGCCAAGGTGGCGCGTACTGCACAGGGTAGCCGTTGTGCCCGGCAATGACAGGCATGGACTTCCAACTCTGCCGCATCGTTGCGCATATAGACGCCACCGGCAACCGACGAGAGGCGCGGCGAACAACCCGGTGCGCGCACCTCGCCAGGCAAAGCGATGCACCCTTCGACCCAGGTCACGCAACCAACGCCTGCGGGCAACGCCGAGCCGCCATCGACCCGCAAAGGTCCGCTCCGGCGCGCTGCACGCCGGTAATGGTCGCGGCGCCTACTTCGGCGGCGGCGGTGCCAGCACGCTGCGGTCGCCGTTGTGCTCGGGCGGGCTGACCACACCGGCCGCTTCCATCGCCTCGATCAGGCGTGCGGCGCGGTTGTAGCCGATCTTCAAACGGCGCTGCACGCCGGAAATCGACGCGCGCCGGGTCTCGGTCACGATGCGCAGCGCCTCGTCGTACAACGGGTCCGATTCATCGCCGCCACCGCCAGTGCTTTCCGGCAGGCCGGTGGCGCCGACCACGGTGCCGTCACCCATCGTCTGCACTTCGTCCAGCACGCCTTCGACGTAGGACACCGGCCCGCTGGCCTTGAGGTGCTCGACCACCCGATGCACTTCTTCGTCGCTGACGAAGGCGCCATGCACGCGATCCGGCAGCGCCGTGCCTGGCGGCAGATACAGCATGTCGCCGTTGCCCAGCAGCGCTTCGGCGCCGGATTGATCCAGAATGGTGCGCGAATCGATCTTGGAGCTGACCTGGAACGCGACGCGGGTGGGGATATTGGCCTTGATCAGGCCGGTGATCACGTCCACCGACGGCCGCTGCGTGGCCAGGATCAAATGGATGCCGGCCGCGCGTGCCTTCTGTGCCAGGCGCGCGATGAGTTCTTCGACCTTCTTGCCGACGATCATCATCATGTCGGCGAATTCGTCGATGAAGATCACGATGAACGGCAGCGTTTCCAGCGGACGCGGCGCCTCGCCCAGCTCCGGGTTCGGCTTGAACAGCGGGTCCATCATCGGCTGGCCCGCGTCGATGGCGTCCTTGATCTTCTTGTTGAAGCCGGCCAGGTTGCGCACGCCCACCGCGCTCATCAGCTTGTAGCGGCGCTCCATCTCGGCCACGCACCAACGCAGGCCGTTGGCGGCCTCCTTCATGTCGGTGACCACCGGCGCCAGCAGATGCGGGATGCCCTGATAAACGCTCAGTTCGAGCATCTTCGGATCGATCATCAGCATGCGCAGTTCCTTGTGCGAGGCCTTGAACAGCAGGCTCAGCACCATCGCATTGACTGCCACCGACTTGCCCGAGCCAGTGGTACCGGCCACCAGCAAGTGCGGCATGCGCGCCAGATCGGCCACGGTCGGGCGGCCGGCGATGTCCTTGCCCAGGGCCAGCGTCAGCGGGCTGGCCGACTTGTCGTATTCCTTGGAGCGCAGCAGCTCGGACAGGAAGATCATCTCGCGGCTGACGTTGGGGATTTCCAGGCCGATCACCGACTTGCCCGGGATCACGTCGACCACGCGCACCGACTTCACCGACAGCCCGCGCGCGATGTCCTTGTCCAGCGAGCTGATCTGGCTGACCTTGATGCCCGGTGCCGGTTCGATTTCGAAACGGGTGATCACCGGGCCCGGATAGGCGCCGACCACCTGCGCCTCGATACGGAAATCCTTGAGCTTGAATTCGATCTGCCGCGACAGCGTTTCCAGGGTTTCTTCCGAATAGCCCTTGGCCTGCGGCTTGGGGTCGTCCAGCAGGGCAAGCGGCGGCAGATCCGAGCCATCGGTACTGACGCCCTGGAACATCGGAATCTGGGTATCGCGCTTGGCGCGTTCGCTCTTTTCCACCACCGGCGCCGGCGGCGGCTCGATCTTCACCGGCTCGCGCTTGGCCTGCTTGACCGCATCGACCTTGCGCACTTCCTCGCGCTCTTCGCGCATCACCCGGGTCTGCTGCCACTCGCTGGCCTGATGGGTCTTGCGCTGCATCAGCGGCCCCAGCGCCAGCACCCACGTGCCGATCCGCTCCATCACCGCGAACCACGACAACCCGGTGGCCAGCGTG
This sequence comes from Xanthomonas cassavae CFBP 4642, assembly GCF_000454545.1. NCBI lineage: Bacteria > Pseudomonadati > Pseudomonadota > Gammaproteobacteria > Lysobacterales > Lysobacteraceae > Xanthomonas > Xanthomonas cassavae. The sequence goes on along the minus strand of NZ_CM002139.1, from coordinate 2,516,479 downwards.
ATCGACACCAGCAACAACACCACCACGAACAGGTTGGCGCCCAGCGCGCCGAAGCCTGAGCTGAGCGAGCCGCTGACCAGCTTGCCAAGAATGCCGCCAGCCTCCGCCACCTCGCCCTGGAACAGGCGTAGATGCAGGAACCCGGTCGACGAGATCAGAAAGCCCACCATGCCGACAAGCCGCAGCGCCGGCCCAAGATCGCTCTGGCTCTGCTCCTCGCGCTCGCCGATCAGCGCGATCCAGGCCACCGCGCCCAGGATCACCGGCAACAGGAAGGCCACGTAGCCAAATAACTGCAGCAACACGTCAGCGGCCATGGCACCGAACCGGCCGCCCATGTTGTGGATCGGCGCGACCAGATTGCCGGTGCGCGACCACCCTGGATCGGTGGCCGAATAGGTAAACAGGCTGGCCAGCAGATACAGCAGCAGCGGCGCCACTGCGATCAATGCCAGATCACGCCACAGCTTCTGTCGGCGCGGATTGTCCGCCACCGCCGTCTTGCGCGACGACGCCTTGCCCTCTGCGGGCTTGCTGCTGCGTTCGGGAACCTGCTTTGCCACCTGTAGCCAGACCTTAGAAAAATGCTGTTAGTGGTTGATAATAAACGACTGCGGCTGCGGTTACAGTAGTCGGGCGAGCGCCGGCTGCCGCGGCAGGCGGCAGTCAACGAAAAACGCCGCACAAGGCGGCGTCGGACAAGCAATGTGGGGGGGCCATGCCATCTGCGGTTCAAGCAGTTCCATCGCGCCGCCTTGATTCACCGGGTGGGGACCGCCACTCTATGCCGCCACGGGGGCGCCAATCGTGCTGGCGCCATCCCACCAATTCCTAGATCGCGAGTATACATGAGCGCCTCTTCTGCCAGTCCCGCCAAGCATTCCCGCCTGCTGATCCTGGGCTCCGGCCCGGCCGGCTGGACCGCCGCGGTCTACGCCGCACGCGCCAACCTCAAGCCGGTGGTCATTACCGGCCTGCAGCAGGGCGGCCAGCTGATGACCACCACCGAGGTGGACAACTGGCCGGGCGACCCCCACGGCCTGATGGGTCCGGACCTGATGAACCGCATGCAGGCGCACGCCGAGCGCTTCGACACCGAAGTCATCTTCGACCACATCCACACCGCCGACCTGTCGCAGCGGCCGTTCCGGCTGATCGGCGATAGCGCCGAGTACACCTGCGACGCGCTGATCATCGCCACCGGCGCCACCGCCAAGTACCTGGGCATCCCGACCGAAGAGGCCTTCAAAGGCCGCGGCGTCTCCGCCTGCGCCACCTGCGACGGATTCTTCTATAAGGACCAGGACGTGGTCGTGGTCGGCGGCGGTAACACCGCGGTCGAAGAAGCGCTATACCTGTCCAACATCGCCCGCAAGGTCTACCTGGTGCACCGTCGCGACACCCTGCGCGCGGAAAAGATCATGCAGGACAAGCTGTTCGCCAAGGTCGCCGCCGGCAAGATCGAAACCGTCTGGCACCACGCAGTGGACGAAGTGCTGGGCAACGATGCTGGCGTGACCGGCGTACGGGTCAAGTCCACTATCGACGGCGGCACCCGCGACATCGATGCGCACGGCTTCTTCGTGGCCATCGGCCACCACCCCAACACCCAGTTGTTCGACGGCCAGCTGGCGATGAACAACGGCTACCTGGAGATCCGCTCCGGCCTGAACGGTGCCGCGACCGAGACCTCGGTGGCCGGCGTATTCGCAGCCGGCGACGTGGCCGACCAGCATTATCGCCAGGCCATCACCTCGGCCGGCTTCGGCTGCATGGCAGCGCTGGATGCCGAGCGTTATCTCGACAAGAGTGCCTGAGGTGACCATCGACCGCCGGTCGCGCCCTGCGACCGGCCTGCCCTGCGGGCAGCACGGATGAACGTCACCGCACGCTGGTGCCGTCGGCTGGACGAATTGCCGGCCGGCGCCTGGGACGCGTTGCACGATGGCACGCACCCCTTCATCGGCTACGCGTTTCTGGAAGGACTGGAGCGCGAGGGCTGCCTGCGCCCGGACTGGGGCTGGAACCCACTGCATCTGACCCTGTGGGAAGGCGACACGCTGGTCGCCGCAGCGCCGGGGTATCTGAAGAACAACTCGCACGGCGAGTTCGTGTTCGACCACGCCTGGGCCCACGCGTATGCGCGTTACGGGCAGGAGTATTTCCCCAAGTGGCTGTGCGGCGTGCCCTACTCGCCGGTGACCGGCCCACGCCTGCTGGGCGCGCCCAAGTGGCGGCCGCACCTGCTGGCGGCGATGCGCGAGCTGGTCGAGCGCAGCGGCCTGTCGTCGGCGCATGTGAATTTCCACCGGGCAGACGAAGACACCGCCTTTGACGGCGACTGGCTGGAACGCAACGACCTGCAGTACCACTGGCACAACAGCGCCGGCTGGACCGACTTCGAGGCATTCCTCGGCGCCATGGACCACAAGCGGCGCAAGAACATCCGCCAGGAGCGGGCCAAGGTGCAGCGCGCCGGTATCCGCCTGCGCGTGGTCCATGGCAACGACGCCAGCCAGGACGACCTGGCGGCGATGTACGGCTTCTATCTGAAGACCTTCAACGAGTACGGCAATTCGCCCGCACTCACGTCGCAGTTCCTGCGGCACCTGGCAACGGCCATGCCGCGCCAGCTGGTGATGTTCCTGGCCGACCTCGACGGCCGCCCGATCGCCGGCGCGCTGTGCCTGCGCGGCCACGACACCTTGTACGGGCGTTATTGGGGCGGCGACGCCCTGCCCGGCCTGCACTTCGAAACCTGCTACTACCAGGGCCTGGAATACTGCCTGCGCGAGGGCCTGACCCGCTTCGAGCCCGGCGCGCAAGGCCAGCACAAGATCGCGCGCGGCTTTCTGCCGACGCTGGTACGCAGCCGCCACTGGATCGCCGACCCCGGCTTTCGCGAGCCGCTGGCGCAATGGTGCGCGGACGAGCGCGTGGCGGTTGCCCACCATGCCCGCGAGCTGGCCGAGCACAGTCCGTTCCGAGACTGAGCCAGTGCGCCGACTTCAGCGGGCAATCCGCTGATCCATCCGCCCGAGGTAGATGCAAGGCAGAGTAAGAGTCGTCAGCAAAACTGCTGCGCAGCCGCCAGATGGACATGCCCGGTGTTCGGACTCGGCATGCACCATGCGCGACCCCAGGTGCTGAGCGCGTCGTCCACCCGCACCCGATGACTGCTCGCTACGTTCTGGTCGCCGCTCTAAACTCGCCGGATGTCGCGCGCCCTTCCCTTCCTGCTTTCCGCCGATCCCACCGCGCCGTTTCCGCCTGCCGAGCAGGCATTGCGCGAGCCGGATGGCCTGCTGGCGATCGGCGGCGACCTGTCGGTGCCGCGCCTGCTCAATGCCTATGCGCATGGCGCATTCCCCTGGTTCTCCGATGGCCAGCCGCTGCTGTGGTGGAGCCCGGACCCGCGCATGGTGTTCCGGACCGATGGCGTGCGCCTGTCCTCGCGCTTCAGGCGCCAACTGCGTACCAGCACGTGGACCGTGCGCGCCGACACGGCGTTCGAACACGTCATCGCGGCCTGTGCCGCGATTCCGCGCGCAGGCCAGGATGGCACCTGGATCACGCGCCCCATGCAACAGGCGTACGTCCGGTTGCACCACCTCGGCCATGCGCATTCGCTGGAGGTATTCGACGGCGCACACCTGGTGGGCGGCATCTATGGGGTGGCGATCGGCCGGATGTTCTTCGGCGAAAGCATGTTCAGTGCGCGCAGCGGCGGCTCCAAGGTGGCGCTCGCCGCCCTGGCTGCCGACCTGCATACGCGTGGATGGCCACTGCTCGATGCGCAGGTGGAAAACCCCCATCTACTGAGCCTGGGGGCAGAACGCCTGCCGCGGACTGACTTTCTGCAGCAGGTAAAGCAGCAGGTGGCGCAGCCGGAGCCGGCAGGCAGCTGGTCCGTGCGCTACGGCGAGCGGCTGGCGCGCGAGCTGTGCGAGGCGCGCTTAACATAAAATTTGCACCACCGGGAGATGGGGCGTAAAATGCCGTCCCTTACGGCCCTGTCGGGCCAGCCGTGATTGCACAGGATTACATGTCGAAAGACGACTCCATTGAATTCGAAGGCAGCGTCAGCGAGACGCTCCCCAACACCACGTTCCGGGTCAAGCTGGAGAACGGGCACGAGATCATCGCCCACATCTCCGGTCGCATGCGCAAGAACTACATCCGCATCCTGACCGGCGACCGGGTCAAGGTCGAGATGACGCCGTACGACCTCACCAAGGGCCGTATTACCTACCGCATGAAGTAAGCGGTTTTGGTGCTGAGACGCGAGGCGGCCCATGGCCGCTTTTTGTCGTGCCTGTCATTCGAAGTTTGGCGTCTACTCGGGGACTTGAGATTCTGCTGGTCACCTCATGGACGATAGATGGCCACTGATGGTTGCTACAGATCAGCAGGCATAAAAGAAGCCGCTCGCAAGAGCGGCTTCTTGTCGACCATGGCCTGCGATCAGTCGACCGTGGCAGGTAGCAAACGCTCCGGCTCTGGATGCGCCTCCACCACCAGCTCGCCATCCTTGACGTCGATGTTGACGCGACCGCCTTCCACCAGCTTGCCAAACAGCAGCTCGTCGGCGAGCGGACGCTTGATCTTCTCCTGGATCACGCGCGACATCGGGCGTGCGCCCATCAACGGGTCGAAGCCATGCTGGGCAAGCCAGTCGCGCGCGGTCGGGGTGGCCGACAGCGAAACATGCTTTTCCTGCAACAGCATTTCCAGCTCGATGATGAACTTGTCCACCACACGCAGGATGTGGTCGAAGCCCAGCGGCTGGAACTGCACGATGGCATCCAGACGGTTGCGGAACTCCGGCGTGAAGCCGCGACGGATCGACTCCATCGCATCGGTGGAATGGTCCTGCTTGGTAAAGCCGATCGACCGTCGCGATGCCTGGGTGGCACCGGCATTGGTGGTCATCACCAGGATCACGTTCTTGAAGTTGGCCTCGCGCCCGTTGGTGTCGGTCAGGATGCCGCGGTCCATGACCTGCAACAGAATGTTGAAGATGTCCGGATGCGCCTTTTCCACCTCGTCCAGCAGCAGCACGCAGTGCGGCGTCTTGACGATCTTTTCGGTCAACAGACCGCCTTGATCGAAGCCCACATAACCCGGAGGCGCGCCGATCAGGCGGCTGATCGAATGCGCTTCCATGTACTCGGACATGTCGAAGCGCACCAGTTCGATCCCCAGCTGCAGCGCGAGCTGCTTGGTGACCTCGGTCTTGCCGACACCGGTCGGGCCGGCGAACAGGAAGTTGCCGATCGGCTTTTCCGGATTTGCCAGGCCCGAGCGCGCGAGCTTGATCGAGCCGGCCAGCGTCTCGATCGCCGGGTTCTGCCCGAAGATCACCATCTTGAGGTTGCGCTCCAGATGCTGCAGCACGTCCTTGTCGGTCGCGCTGACCTGCTTGGCCGGAATCCGCGCCATCTTGGCGACGATGGTCTCGATCTCCTCGATATCGATCAGTTCCTTGCGCTTGCCTTCCGGCAGCAGACGCTGACGCGCACCGGCCTCGTCGATCACATCGATCGCCTTGTCCGGCAGCAGGCGGTCACCGATGTGCTTGACCGACAAGTCCACGGCCGCCTGCAGCGCGTCATCGGCATAGGTCACGCCGTGATGCGCCTCGTACTTGGGCTTGAGGCCCTGCAGGATTTCGAAGGTCTCGCCCACGGTCGGCTCGACGATGTCGATCTTCTGGAAGCGACGCGCCAGCGCACGGTCCTTTTCGAAGATGCCGCGGTATTCCTGGAAGGTGGTCGAGCCGATGCAACGCAGCTCACCCGAGGCCAGCGCCGGCTTGATCAGATTGGAGGCATCCATGGTGCCGCCCGATGCCGAGCCGGCACCGATGATGGTGTGGATCTCGTCGATGAACAGCACCGCGTTCGGCACCTTCTTCAGCGCGGTCAGCACACCCTTGAGGCGCTTTTCGAAGTCGCCACGGTATTTGGTGCCGGCCACGAGCGCGCCCAGGTCGAGCGAGAAGATCACCGCATCGGCCAGCACGTCCGGCACGTCGTTGTCGACGATGCGCTTGGCCAGGCCCTCGGCGATCGCGGTCTTGCCCACGCCGGCCTCGCCCACGTACAGCGGGTTGTTCTTGCGGCGGCGGCACAGCACCTGGATGGTGCGCTCGATCTCGTCGGCACGCCCCACCAGCGGGTCGATCTTACCGTTGCGCGCCTGCTCGTTGAGGTTGGTGGCGTACTCGGCCAGGGCATCGCCCTTGCCCTCGCCTTCCCCACCCTCGCTCTTGGGCTCGCCGTCGGACGCGGAGGGCTGCTCGCCGTCTTCGCCCAGCTTGGCGATGCCGTGGGACAGGTAGTTGACGATATCCAGCCGGGTGATGTCCTGCTGGTTCAGGAAATAGACTGCATGTGAGTCCTTCTCGCCGAAGATGGCGACCAGCACGTTGGCGCCGGTGACTTCCTTCTTGCCGGAGGACTGTACGTGGTAGACCGCGCGCTGCAATACGCGCTGGAAGCCCAGGGTTGGCTGGGTGTCGCGGCCGTCGTCTTCGGCAAGACGCGACACCGAGGCCTCGATGGCCTGCTCCAGGTCGTTGTGCAGGCGCAGCTGATCCGCGCCGCAGGCCTTGAGCACGGCCTGTGCGGAAGGGTTGTCCAGCAGCGAGAGCAGCAGGTGCTCGACGGTCATGAACTCGTGACGCGCCTCGCGTGCTCGCTTGTAGCACTGGCCGATGGTTTGCTCTAGGTCTTTGCTGAACATTGGTAACTCCGAACGGCTGTTGCCAACAATATGCGGCTTTTGTCGGGATTTTCCACAACCCTATCGAATAGGTATGTTCAGACGGCGTTAGCACGCGATTGCGGTCACACCGTTGCACTGCTGGAATGATCCGATGACGGTCTCAGCTCTGTTCCATCGTGCACAGCAGCGGATGCTGGTTCATGCGCGAAAACTCGTTGACCTGCGCAACCTTGGACTCGGCGACTTCGCGGCTGTAGACCCCGCAAACGCCGCGCCCGCGGGTGTGGACGTGCAACATGACCTGGGTGGCGCGCTCCAGGTCCAGGTTGAAAAACTGCTGCAGGACGGTCACCACGAAGTCCATCGGAGTGTAGTCGTCGTTCAGTAGCAACACCTGGTAGCGCGGCGGTGGCGCTACCTCCGGCTTGCTGGCTTCGACCGTGAGGCCGTGATCGTGTTCGTGGGAGGTCTTCCGAGGCATCCGGTCATTATACGGTTCATCGCCGCGCGCATTGGACGATTTGCGCCGCGGCCCGCACAATTTGTCTCTGATTCCATGGCTTGCCCTTGATGACCGATTCCCTGACCGCGCCGGCACTGGCGCCGTCGACGACTGCCGACACGCGTCGCTGCACGCCACGCTCCGCCCTGCGCCGCCCTTCCGGCTGCCGTCCTGCCGCAGTACCGGGCCGTGCACTGCCGCGCACCGGAGTCTTCCCATGAGCGCACAGGAACAGCGTTGGCATCCCGATGTCACGGTGGCCACCGTGGTGGTGCGCGACGGACGCTTGCTGCAGGTCGAAGAGCGCATCGGTGGCCGCCTGCTGCTGAACCAGCCGGCCGGGCATCTGGAGCCGGATGAGAGCCTGCTCGACGCAGCCGTGCGCGAAACCCTGGAAGAGACCGGCTGGGACGTGCGGCTGACCCACTTCATCGGCACCTATCAGTGGCTGGCGCCGAGCGGCCAGTGTTACCTGCGCTTTGCGTTCGTGGCCGATGCGCTCACCCACCATCCCGAGCGCAGGCTGGATACCGGCGTGGTGCGGGCACTGTGGATGACACCGGAGGAATTGCATAGCGCCAGCGAGCGCTTGCGCAGCCCTCTGGTGTGGGAGGTGGTGGCCGACAACCTGGCCGGGCAGCGGCATCCGTTGGCGCTGGTGCGGCACGTCGCATGAGCACGCCACGTATCGTGGTGGGCGTGTCCGGCGGGGTGGATTCGTCGGTGGCGGCCTGGCAGCTGGCGCAACAGGGCGAGTCGATCGCCGGGCTGTTCATGCAGAACTGGGCCGACGACGGCAGCGGCGATTGCCGCGCCGAAGACGACCGCCGCGACGCGGTCGCGGTCTGCGGGGTACTGGGCATCCCCTTCCATTTCCGTGATTTCTCCGGCGAATACTGGAGCGGCGTGTTCGAACATTTCCTGGCCGAATACGCGGCCGGGCGCACCCCGAATCCTGACGTGCTGTGCAACCGCGAGGTCAAGTTCAAGCATTTCCTGGATGCCGCGCAGGCGCTGGGCGCCGAGCGTATCGCCACCGGGCATTACGCCCGGGTTGCGTACAGCGGCGGGCGCTGGCGGCTGCTGCGCGGTGCCGACCGGGGCAAGGACCAGAGCTACTTCCTGCACCAACTGGGGCAGACCCAGCTGGCCGCCACCCTGTTCCCGATCGGCGAACTGGAAAAAAGCACGCTGCGCCGTATCGCCCAGGACGCCGGCCTGCCGACCCATGCCAAGAAGGATTCCACCGGGATCTGCTTCATCGGCGAGCGCGACTTCCGCGCGTTCCTGGGCCGCTACCTGCCCGCGCGCACCGGCGAGATCCGAGACCCGACGGGGCAGCACATAGCCAGGCACCCCGGCGTGTTCTATTTCACCCTGGGCCAGCGCGAAGGCCTGAACATCGGTGGGGTGCGCGGCCGCGCGGCGGCGCCGTGGTACGTGGTGGGCAAGGATGTGGCCAGCAACGTGCTGTACGTTGACCAGGACCGCGACAGCCCGCTGCTGCAGTCGCGCTGGCTGCAATCCGAGCTGGCCCACTGGGTCACCGGTGCGCCGCCGGCGCGCAGCTTCAGTTGCACCGCGCAGACGCGCTATCGGCAGCCGGACGAGCCGTGCACGGTGGACGTGCAAGGCGACGGCAGCGTGCAGGTGCGCTTCGAGCGGCCGCAGCGGGCGGTAACGCCCGGGCAGTCGCTGGTGCTGTACGACGGCGAGGAATGCCTTGGCGGCGCGGTGATTGCCGCCACCGATGCGCCGCTGGAGCGTCAATTGGCAGGATCTTCTTCTTCCCCCGAGGGTGTGGCTTGATGAGTGTTTCCATGGATCACCGTGTGCTGGCGCTGGCCGGCGTTGCCCAGGCCCTGCAGCAGGTGCGGCGGATCGCCGAAACCGGACATTCGGAGGCGGCCACGGTGCGCACCGCCATCGACAGCGTGTTCCGGGTGGATGCGGCCTCGCCGGAGGCGGTCTACGGCTCGACGGCGGCCCTGGCGCCCGGCCTGCGCCTGCTGCACAACTACTTTCGCAACCAGGGCCAGGACGAGGTGTTGCCGCGGCTGGCGCTGGCGGTGTTGCAACTGGAGCGCCGCTTCGTGCGCGACAACGCGACCGTGGTCACGGTTTCCAGCGGAATCGCTGCAGCGGCGCGTCAGGCACACAGCCTGGGCGACAGCGCGCATCCGGATGTGTTGAGCTCGCTGGGCGGGCTCTATGCGCAGACCATCAGCCACCTGCGTCCCAAGGTCATGGTGCAGGGCAACCCGCACTACCTGGGCCAGGCCGGCGTGGTGGCCGAGATCCGCGCGCTGCTGCTGGCGGCGGTGCGCTCGGCGGTCCTGTGGCGGCAGATGGGTGGCAGCCTGTGGGATTTCCTGTTCGCCAAGCGCGCGATGAGCGAAGCGGTGGATCGCGCACTGCGTTAAGCGGCGCCGAAATACCGGATGAAAGCGCCCGCAACGGGCGCTGGCGCCAGCCAGTGACGGCGGCGTGCGCCAGACGAGATGGCGATCGTCGCTAAAGACCACGGGGGTAGTGCCGATACAGCAACCGTGACTCTGCCGAGAACGCCCATGTATTCACGTCCACTCATCCGTCTAGCCGCTCCTCTGGCTCTGACCTTGCTGTTTCCCTTCGCTGTCGGATTCGACTGGCCCGCTTCGGTGCGCTGGGCGATCCTGGCGACCATGACCCTCAGTTGGCTGGGTTTCGCTGCCTGGGTGACGTACTCCCAGTTCCGGCCTAACCCGGACCAGGCCCGCATCCTGCGCGAGCAGGACCAACTGCTCAACGAACTGCGTACGTTCGTCAGCAACGAAGTCGACGGTTCGCGCTCGGAAGTCGAGCGTGCCCGCGAACTGATCCGCCAGGCCGTGTCCGGTCTTGGTGGCAGCTTCGAAGCGATGAACCGCAAGTCGCGCCAGCAAAGCCAGGCGCTGGCCCGCATCGTCGACCGTGCCGGTGACGACGGCAGCGCCGGTGTCGATGTCGCCCGCTTCGCCCAGCACGCCAGCTCCCGCATGGAGCAGTTGGTGGAAGCGCTGGAACAGGTGAGCGGCCAAAGCACCAACACCGTCCATCACATCGATGAGATGGCCCAGCATCTGGATGGCATCTTCGCGCTGCTGGAAGACGTCAAGTCGATCGCCGACCAGACCAACCTGCTGGCCTTGAACGCCGCCATCGAAGCAGCACGTGCCGGTGAAGCCGGTCGTGGCTTCGCAGTGGTCGCCGACGAGGTGCGCAACCTGTCCGAACGCTCCACCACCTTCAACGAACAGATCCGCAAGCTGGCACACAGCTCCAAGGAATCGATCGCCAAGGTGCGTGAAACGGTCTCGCAGCTGGCCTCGCGCCACATGGACCGCTCCCGCGAGGCGCGCCACGAATCGGCCGCCATGCTGGAGAACGTCGCCCAGATCAACGCCTCGTTGGGCGATGGCATGCGCGAAATCTCCGAGTGCGCGCGCTCCATCGATGGCAGCGTGGCCGAAGCGGTGCGTGCCCTGCAGTTCGAGGACATCGCCACGCAGACGCTGAGCGGCATCCACACCCACCTCGATCGCCTCACCGCGATCAACCGCGAGGCGGTGGCGCTGCAGGAACTGCTGCATCGCAATGGCGGCGTGTACGACAGCGATCTGGTCGCCGCGCTGGCCAAGGTGTCCAACCGCCTGCGCGACATGCGCGTGGAGTGGGAGCGTCCGCCGCACAAGCCGGTGGCGCAGCAAGGCATGGGCGCCGGTACGGTCGAGCTGTTCTGAGACCGATGCCGACCCGCATCCCCTGATCCCGACAGTCCCCGGCCTTCCGGGGATTTGTCGTTCCGCAACAACCTGGTATTCCGCTGATGACGCTCCTTGCCCCGCCCACCGATGCACCCACCGCCGTGCTGGAATCAGCCGCGCTGGCGGCTGCACACGCCCAGCGCATTGCGCAACGCGACGCTGCCCGGCCCGCGCTGCGCAGCATGCGCATGCCGGCCGCGCTGGAACGGCTGGAGCGTGCCGCCCGTGCGGAAGTGCAGGCAATGCAGAACCCGCGCCGCAGCTGCAGCGAAGAAGAACTGCTGTTTGCGACCGTGGCCTGGGATCTGGGTCTGGATGGCGCAGCCGTCGACGTATCCGGACGCTGACGTTTTTGTGCGACAGCGGGGCGGGGCGTGCCTCGGCAGGCGCCCCGCTGGCTGTATTCACTGCCCGACCTGTGCCGTTTGTGCATCAGGGCGTGCCACCCGGCGTGGCTCCGAACACGCAATGCCTTGCGATTGCAGCACCAGGGTGAGATCTCCCCTGCCCGTCTGCTCGACGACTTCTACGACATAACGCAACACGTCGATCGGATGATCTGCGGCCTGGCTGCGGGGTCCTTGCCTGCCTACCGTCACTGGTCACGCCTTGAATCCGGTCCTGAGGTCTCTTGAGCGGAATCCATGCCGCAAAAGGTCCCGCGATGATGAGCGGACCGCGCCGGCACGACGCTACTTCTGCTCAGAATCGCGGCGTGTACCTTTTCGGTCGTCTGGCGGGCGATGGATCAGGTGTAGAGCGCCTGGCTTTGCAGGTTGGTTGCAGGGCCCTTGTCCGCCCACCATCGCAGGACACGCCGCAAGTAAATCCGTGTGGGCTCTTACGCGGCATCCATGCCGCGTAAGGTCCTGCGACGGTAGGCAGACAAGGACCAGTCGAGATAATCGGTGTGTGTGGTGCAAGCGACGCGTGAGGTGAATTGCATGGATCGCCGTGTATACGATCAGATCCCCGTCGCAAATTGAGCACCAGAAAAGTATTCAAAATGCAGCCTACAAGCTTTCCATGCTCCTAGCCCAAGCCGAGCAACGGGACAAGCTTTCAATAAAGGGCACCTCGAATAACCATGCCGGAGTCGATGTGGCGCATGCATGGAGGTGACGATGCTTGGAAACATCAGCACTCTGACATGGTCGGCCAAGCTCTCAGCTCGCCGACGCTGCGCGCGAGGCGTTCTTCTGGCCTGCGGCATTCATACCGGCCGCATCCCGGCCTGCTGCAATCGTGCCAGACGCAGCAGGTTATGGCCGGCAACCTTCAATCCGATGACCACCTTCGCACGTGCCAAGCCGAGCGTGCGTAGACACTTGCCACCTTGTTGCGTCAGTCGCGCGAATGCGTGCTCGACAAACACCCGATCTTTCGCGATGCGCTGATTGCGCCGCTGCTGGGCCGAGCTCAATGCGTTGCCGCGTGTACCTTTGTGCTGGATGTCCACACGATATCCCTCTTGCTTCAAGCGGGCTTCACGGTCCCGGTCGGCATAAGCGCTATCGGCACGAAGTATGCGTGCGGTATTACCCGCATCCAGCAACCGCTCGAAGTACCGGCTGTCATGCACGTTCGCGCTGCTGACCTCGTGCACGCGAATGAATCCCCAGCGACGATCGACATTGGCGTGCAACTTGTAACCGTAATAGGAGCTGCCGTGCTTGCTCGTCCAGCGCGCATCCACGTCCTTCTGCGCGCGCTTGGCATCGCTCCAATCCTCCGGGATGTCGTTCTGCTTGATGCGCGCGTTTTCCTCGCGCGTGTTGCGCTGGATCGGCGCACTGACGATGCTGGCATCAATGATCTGCCCGCCACGGGCAATGTAACCGGCGCGCGCCAGTTGTCCGCTGATCGCCGCATCGATATCTCCGATCACGTCATTGTTCTTCAGCCGCTCGCGCCATACCCAGATCGTCTTCGCATCCGGCACCTTGCCGCTCTTCTCCAGACCGACGAACCGAACGAAGCTACGCCGATCCAGCAACTGATACTCCAACGCATCGTCGGAAAGGTTGTACAACTGCTGCAACAGCAACACCCTGATCATCACCTCAGTCGGCCACGCTGGCCGGCCACCCTTGGCCTTCGGCCCGAGCGACAGCCTCGCATCCACCGCACGGGCAATACCGCCAAAGTCGATGTGACGCGACAACACGGCCAGCGGATCACTCAATTGCTGACGTTTAGCATCACGTTCTTCACCGGCGAACAAACTGATCATCTGTAGCACCCTCCGCTAGCATCGCATTACGTCAATGATGACAGGATACTGGGGTTTTTAGAGGTTCCCTAAAGCAGCCGACCAACTCTCTGGTGCGGCGCCCTTGCCGGTTGCGGGCTCCTTTGCGGCATAGATGCCGCCAAGGAGCCTCCGCGGACGGATTCACGGCGTGTCCCGAGCTTAGCGAGGGCATCGCGCCCTCGACTCGCTGAGCTTTCGAGCGGCGCATTTCAATAGGCGGCGGGCGACGCCTGGCGCTGCGACAGCTTGCGTCAGTTGGCGAGGACCAGCCGCGCGCCCAGCCGCATGCCGGCGTCGGCCTCGCGCAGCCACTGCGCCATGTCACGCGGCGACAGCGGGCGTGAGTAGAAATAGCCCTGGATTTCGTCGCAACCCTGCTGGCGCAGCAATGCGTCTTCCTGCACCGTTTCCACGCCTTCGGCGACCACCTGCATGCCCAGCGCGTGACCCAGATGCACGATGGCCTGGGTGACTTCGGCGGTATTGGCGTCGTCGAGCATGCCTTGTACGAAGCTGCGGTCGATCTTCAGGCGCTGCACCGGAAAGCGGTTGAGGTAATGCAGGTTGGAGAAACCGGTACCGAAGTCGTCCACCGCCAGCAGCACGCCGTTCTGTTCGAACAATTCAAAGCAGCGGCGCAGCGAGTCCGAATCGCGGATCAAGGCCGATTCGGTCAGCTCCAGTTCCAGCCGTGACGGCGACCAGCTGTTGTCGCGGCAGATTTCCAGCACGCGCTCGGCAAAGCCGCGCTCGCGCAACTGCACCGCCGACACATTGACCGCGATACGGCTGAAGTTGAGCCCGGCGCGATCCCAGACCACCGCCTGGCGGCAGGCTTCACCGATAACCCATTCGCCCAGGCGCACGATCTCGCCGCACTCTTCGGCGATCGGGATGAATTCGGCCGGGCTGCACGGGCCATGGCCGGGGCGATTCCAGCGCATCAGCGCTTCGATGGCCGGCGAGGCGTCGCCGACGGTGTTGACCAGCGGCTGGTAGACCAGCGTGAACTCTTCGCGCTCGAGCGCGCCCTGCAGCGCATGTTCGAGCTCCAGGCGGCGCTGCGCACGCAACAACACGTCCTGGCTGTAGTAATGGAAGGTGTTGCGGCCGGACTCCTTGGCTGCGTACATCGCCGCGTCGGCCGCGCGCAGCAGGCTGTCAAAGTCCGACAACCCTTCGCCCTGCAACGCGATGCCGATGCTGGCACCGAGCTTGAGGGTCACGTGGTCCTTGCGCAGCGGCTCGCCTAGCGCTGCAATCAGCTTGCGCGCCACGTGGCCGGCATCTTCGGGCTCGGACAGGTCGCGCAGCAGCACGATGAACTCGTCGTCGCTGAAGCGGCCGAACAGGTCGCTGTTGCGCAAGTGCTGGTGCAGGCGCGCCGACGCGAGTTTGAGCAGGTTGTCGCCGGTGGCATGACCGAACGAGTCGTTGATGCTCTTGAAGCCGTCAAGATCGATCAGCAGCATAGCCATGACCTGGCCGCGCTCGTGCGCCTCGCGGATGGCGTTCTCTGCCTGCTCACGCAGCAGGAAGCGGTTCGGCAGGCCGGTCAGGCGGTCGTAGTGCGCCAGCAGCTCGATGCGTTCGTTGGCCTCGCGCTCGCGGGTGACATCGCGGAACAAGGCCACGAAGCGCGGCGGCAGGCCTTCACGACGGTCCAGTTCGATAAGGACCTGCACCCAGATGCGCTGGCCGGAATTGCGATAGAAGCACAGCTCCAGTTGCTCGGGCAGGCCGCCGTCTGAGATGCGCAGCAGCGCCGCTTCGAACGCATCGCGCGAATCCTGGGTGTACAGCGCAAGCGCCTGCTCCAGGGTGATGTTTTCCTTGCGCAGGCCGTGGATGCGGTAGCACTCCTCGGTCCACTGCATGCGGCGGGTGTCGACCTCGATCTCGCAGCCGCCGATCTTGCCCAACGCAGACACGCGATTGAGCAACTCGGTACGCCAGCGGATCAGGGCGTCGGTCTGGCGTTGTTCGGTGACGTTCTGCAGCTGGCCAAGGACACGCACCATGCTGCCGTCGCCATCGAAGACCGGCTGCGCCCACACCCGCAGGTGATGCGGATTGACGCCGAGCAGGCCGTTGACCTCTAGCTCGAAATGCACCGGCAGGCCTTCATGCTTGATCTTGCGCCAGGCACTGCGCAGTTGCGCAACCGACGGCCGGGCGAGCAGACGCAGCAGATCGCGAATGCCCTGCAGACGCAGCTGGGTCATACCCAGCTGCTGCAGGAAATCCTGGGAGATCCAGAGCTGGTCCTTCAACGAATCCCAGCTCCAGCTGCCCATGCTGGCGATCCGCTGGGCTTCTTCGAGCTGGGCCTGCTGCTCGCGCAGCTGCTGCTCGAGCAATTTGTGGTGATGCACATCGGTATGCGTGCCGACCATGCGCAACGGGCGGCCATCGGCGGTGCGCGATACCACGCGGCCGCGATCCAGGATCCAGCGCCACTGGCCATCGTGCTGGCGCAGCCGGAATTCGGCCACATAGGTGTCGGTGCGACCATCCAGATGCGCCTGCACCGCGGCACTGACGTGCGCGTGATCATCGGGGTGGATCAGACCGGAAAGTGCGGTGAGGTTGTTCGGCAGCGGCTGCTCGGAATAGCCGAGCATGCGGGTCCATCGTTCGGAACGGTACACCACGTCCGCCGGGATATCCCAGTCCCACAATCCGTGGTCGGCGCTGTCCAGGCCCATTTCCCAGCGGCTGGTGCCATCGGCGCCCATCGGCTCGGGAATGCTCAAGGTAAAGGCCATCACCTGGCCGTGCTCGTCGCAGACCGCGCGCAGCCAGCCTTCCAGCCGCCCGCCACCGGTGCCGGGCAGCACGCAGGCGGTCATGCCGCCGCTGTCGGCCACCTGGGCTCGACTGCTTTCCAGCACTTCGGCGTATGCGCCGAGGGTTGCCGGCAGCCCGAGGGACTGCGCAACGCGATTGGCCGCCAGGGGCTGGCCATGCGCATCCAACAACACCACCGCTGAGGTCAGCGGGTGCTGCAGCATGCTTGCAATGACGCCTGAGTCCACTCTGGAACACTCCGAAGGATCGACCCCTGGCTCGGAGTCGCAATGGATAACGGCCGTTCGGCCGATTAGTTGAGGCGCCTGTTTCGGGGCGCGACCGAACCGGGCGCAGTTGCGGCTAAGATGGCTCCATCGCCAGCTCCTTAGGTCGTTCGCGGACCCATGCACCAACCTGTCGCCGCGCCCGCATTCTCGTCCCCTCCTGTTTCCCGACTTCGCCTGGCCGAGCGCCTGCAGCAAGGCCTGTGGACGCTGACCGGCCTCTACCTGCTGATCGGCGTGCTCTGGCTGCTGCTGGGCAACCGCCTGCTAAACCTGGCCGGTGCCGCCACGCCGGAGCGCTGGTCGGACGCCAGCTTTTTGCTGCTCTCCAGCATCGTGATCCATCTGGTGCTGCGGCGCTTTGTGGCCTTGATCGTGGACGAGCATGCGCAACTGGCGCAGTCCGAGGAACTGCTGAAAGCCAAATTCCTGGCGCTGCCCAGCCCGGCTTTCATGTACGACCTGGCCAGCATGCGCATCCTCGATGCCAATCCCGCGGCGCTGGAATTTTTCGGTTGGGAGCGCGACGAGTTCCTGCAGCAGACACTACAGGCGATCTGGCCCAATGCCGATGGCGACCGGCTGGAAGAGATCATCACCCAGATCCGTGGCAAGGGCGACACCACCTGCGTGCTCAACGAAGACCTGCTGACACGCAGTGGCCCGCGGCATGTCGAGGTACGCAGCAACCAGTTGCATTTGGCCAGCGGCCCTGCCCGCCTGGTGGTCACGGTGGACCGCAGCGAAGAGCGGCAGGCACAGCACCTGCGCGACGAAGCACTCGAACGCCTGGAGGAAGCGCAGAGCATCGCGCGGCTGGGCTCCTGGCAGCTGGACCGCACAACCGGCCTGGGCCGCTATTCGTCGGCGGTGTATCGCGTACTGGGGCGCAGCGTGCCCATGCATCGACGCGAACATCGGCTGGAAGAATTGCTGACCGCCTCCGACAGCGCAACCCAGGCGCGGATCGAACGCATGATCGAAGACATGTGTACCGGCGGCGAGGTGCAGATCGACGTACTGCTGCCGCTCACCGGCGGCGATTCGCAGCCACGCACGGTGCATCTGCGCGCCGAGAGCGTGACCCTGCCCGGCGGTGCACGCCATGTGCACGGCACCTTGCAGGACGTGAGCGAACGCGAACAATCGCGGCGCCTGCTGCGCGAGCGCGAAGAACAATTTCGGGAGTTGGTGCGGGTGCTGCCGGACGGCGTGCTGATCCTGGCCGACGAGCACGTGATGTACGCCAATGCCGCCGGTTCCATCCAGTTCGGCTTCCAGGGCGAGACCATCCTGGGCGAACCGCTGCAAATCCTGGTCAGTGACACCGACCTGCCCATGGTGCGCGAGTATCTGCGTGCCGGCAGCGACCGCAACGACCCTGTCTCCAGCGCACGGGCGATGCGTCGCCGCGACGGCAGTACCTTCTACGCCGGCTTGTCGGCCGGCGATATCCGCTATGGCGGGCGCAGCTGCAAACTGCTGGTGGTGCGCGACCTGAGCGAACCCGAGCGCATGCGCGATGCGCTGGCCGAGAGCAATGCCGAGCTGCAGGCGATGGCCAAGCGGCTGTTCTCGCTCCAGGAAGACGAGCGCCGCGCCATCTCGCGCGATCTGCATGACGACATCGGCCAGGCGATCACCGCGATGAAGCTGTCGGCGCATGCCGCGCTGGACGAGCTGGACCCGGTCGCGCGCCGTGAGGATCTGCTGGAAGTGGTGTCGCTGGCCGACTCCACCGTGACCAAGCTGCGTAATCTGTCGATGCTGCTGCGTCCGCCGCAGCTGGATGCGCTGGGCCTGGAAGCGGCCTTGCGCTGGCAGGCCTCGATGCTGTTCCGCGCCTCGCAGGTGCGGCTGGAGCTGGATATTCAGCCCCTGGACGCGCGCCCCGGCAACGAGATCGAGCAGGCCTGCTTCCGGATTGCCCAGGAAAGCCTGACCAATGCGTTGCGTCACGCCTGTGCGGGCGAAGTGCGCATGCGCCTGCACTCGATCGACAGCACCAGCTTCAGCCTGGAAGTCAGCGACGATGGCGATGGATTCGAGCCCGAAGGTCCGCGTGGACTGGGGCTGATCGTGATGCGTGAGCGTGCGCAAACCGTCGGCGGCGTGCTCGCGATAGAATCGGCTCCCGGAGCAGGCACGCGCGTCACGTTGCGCCTGCCCTATCACCCGGCCGGCGAGTCCGTCCACGAAGATGGTGGACGTTGAGTCATGTGGAGCCCCGTGATCCCGCCCGGACTGGAAATCGTCAAACCGACACGCCTGGGCGCAGGCAATCCCGAATTGCTGCATCTGGTCGACGCCGCCGCCTCCGGCGGCCAGCCATTGATGATCTTCCACGTCGACATCGACCACTTCGCCTCGATCAACGAGAACATGAGTGGCGAAGTCGGCGACCAGGCGCTGACCCTGGCCGCACGCCGCCTGCAGGAGTTCCTGGGCAGCCGCGGCAAGTTGTGGCGCCACGGCAGCGACGAAATGATCATTGTGGCGGTGCGCCGCGACGACATGCCACTGCCGGAGGATTTTGCCGAGGAGGTCCGCCAGCAGCTGGAATTGCCGCTGTCGGTGCTGCCGTACACGCTGTTCATGACCGGCAAGGTCGGCATCAGCCTGTGTCCGGAGCACTCCACCTCGCTGTCCACGCTGCTGGATTACGCCGAGGAAGCCAGCTACCAGGCTGCGCGCGAAGGCGGCAATACGGTGCGGCTGTACACGCGCAACTCCGCCACCAACGCGCATAGCGAAAGCATCATTGCGCGGCAGATCGTCGATGCCATTCCGCATGGCGAGCTGCGCCTGCGTTATCAGCCGCTGGTGAGCGCCCGTGACGGCCGCATCGTCGGCATGGAAGCGCTGCTGCGCTGGCAATCGCCCACCCTGGGCATGCTGGTGCCGGAGCGCTTCATGCGCACCGCCGAACGACTGGGCGTGATCGTGCAGATCGGCGAGTGGGTGCTGCAGAACGCGGTGCGCCAGGCGCGGTTATGGCGCGACCAGGGTTTCGACGATTTCAGCATTGCGGTGAACGTCTCCACGCTGCAGCTGTTGCGCCCGGGCTTTTTCAACGAAGTGATGGCGATGCTGCAGACCGCAGGCGTGCCGGCGCAGTTCGTGACCCTGGAGATCAACGAAAGCGCGTTGACCAACAATGTCAACTTCGTCCACGAAACGATGGCCAACCTGCGCAATGAAGGCATCAGCCTGAGCCTGGACAACTTCGGTACCGGCGATTCCAGCCTAAGCGCGCTGGTGCGCTACCCGGTAGACCGGCTGAAGATCGACCGTAGCTTCATCAAGAGCGCACCGGCCGGCAGCCGCGAGGCGGCGATCGCGCGCGCCATCATCGCCATGGGCCATCAGCTGGGCATGACGGTGATCGCCAATGGCGTGGAATCGCAGGCGCAGCTGGGCTTTTTGCGGCGCAACGATTGCGACATCTTCCAGGGGTATCTGTTCGGCGAACCGATGTCGGCCGAGTCGGCCGGCATGGCGTTGCGCCGGCGCTACCTGCGCCCGGAATCGTTCGCCGAAAGCCGCCCCGACCGCACCCTGCTGCTGCTGGACGACGAAGAGAACGTGCTGCGCTCGCTGGTGCGCCTGTTCCGCCGCGACGGCTACCGGATTCTGGCGGCAGGCAACGTGCGCGACGCCTTCGACCTGCTGGCCACCAACGATGTGCAGGTGATCCTTTCGGACCAGCGCATGAGCGACATGAGCGGCACCGAGTTCCTGGGCCGGGTCAAGATGCTCTACCCCGACACCGTGCGTCTGGTGCTGTCCGGTTACACGGACCTGGCTACCGTCACCGAGGCGATCAACCGCGGCGCGATCTACCGCTTCCTGACCAAGCCCTGGAACGACGACGAACTGCGCGAGCATATTCGTCAGGCATTCCGCACGCATGACGAACTGCGTAACGGCCGGGAATAGGGATTGGGGATTCGGGATTGGTTAGAAGCGGGCTCTTGCATCGTTGCGCCAGATGGCGCGGTGATCAATGGCAACAGCGACGCCCGCTGTTGCGAATCCCAAATCCCGAATAACGAATCCCGGCACGTCAGCGCGGCTGCCGGATCGGCAACACGATCCTGAAACTGGCGCCCTGCCCCGGGATGCTTTCCACGTCGATGCGGCCGTGGTGCTTGTTGATGATGCCGTAGGAGATCGACAGGCCCAGGCCGGTACCGCTGCCCACCGGCTTGGTGGTGAAGAACGGGTCGAAAATGCGCTGCAGCAGATCGGGGGCGATGCCGGCGCCACTGTCCTGGAACTGAATCCAGACGTTTTCTGCTTCATCGCGGCCGGTGGTGACGGTGATCGTGCCGCGTTCGACAATCGCCTGGCCGGCGTTGAGCAGCATGTTCATGTAGACCTGGTTGAGCTCGGACGGCAGGCATTCCACCAGCGGCAGCTCGGCGTAGTTGCGCTCCAGAGTCACTTTGTACTTGAGCTCGTTCCAGATGATGTTGATCGTGGATTCAAGGCCGGAATGCAGGTCCACCATCTTCCACGACTCGGAGCGGTCCGAGTACGAGAAGTCCTTGAGGTCGCGCACGATGCGGGTCACCCGCTCGATGCCTTCGCGCGATTCGGACATCAGCTGCGGCAGGTCGCGGCTGATGAAGTCGATGTCGGCACGGTTGCGGATTTCGTCGATTTCGGGAATCAACGCCTTCGGGTCTGGCGCCTGCAGCGCGCGCTCGTAAGCCTCGATCAGGGTAAACAGGCTGCGCAGATATTCCTGCAGGCTGCCGAGATTGGAGTGCACATAACCGATCGGATTATTGATCTCGTGCGCCACGCCAGCGGCCAGCTGGCCGATGGAGGCCATCTTTTCCGACTGCAGCAGTTTGTCCTGCGCGCCGTTCAGGCGCATATAGGCCTGGCGCAGCTCGGCGTGGCGTTGCTGCAACTCGCGCTCGTAATCCTGCTGACCTTCGATGTTGTGGAACAGCGCCAGAAAATGGCCCACGCCCTGCTCTTCGTTGTAGTACAGGTGCGCAATGACCACACGATCGGCCACCGGCAGGCTGCCGGTCCAGCTGCCCTTGCTGCGCGCCTGGTTCAACGCGTCCGACGGCAGCACCTGCGAAATCCGCTCGCCCAGGTTGCGGTCGTCGGCGGGATCTTCCTTGCACAGGCTCTGCCGCGCGACGGCGTTGGCCAGGATCAGCTGCCCGTCGGCGCGGAACAGCAGCACGCCCTCCAGCATCTGGTCGCCAAAGGCGCGCAACGTGGTCGAGGACGGCAACAATGTCTGATTGAGAAAAAACTTGGCGGTCACGGGACGAGGCGGCAGGAAGGACGCCTCAATATACGCCGAACCCCCAGGGCGCCATATCGCCACTTGGTCTTAGAGCGGCCAATACACCTACTGCGCGGCCGGCAGCCGGGCGTGGGCGGTGCCTGGAGTCGGCATGCACCGATCGGACACGCAGATCCGGAGTGCGTCGTCCACAGCCATCTGACGACTGCTCGCTACGTTCTGTTAGCGGCTCTTGGAGCAGCACGCAGGGAGGCTGCACGATCGGCAGGCGGACGCTGGCGGGATCAATTCGCCGCGTGCGCAGCGTGACCAGGACGCCCGTGCCTCAGACAGGCGGGCACGACCGCTGCATCACAATGCGTGTCTGGAGATGGATGGCGCTGACTGCACGCCGTCCGTTCCGGGCAAATGCGGACCAAGGCCTAACCGAAACGCCCGCAGGAATGACCTCGGCTCTGGCCTCCTCAAGATCCCGGCCGACTTAGGGAAACTCTGAACAACTCCCCCTGATCCTGCGACAATCGCACAGAGGCACCAGGACGATGACGATGCAACTGACCTTCGGCGACGCGGAGTACAACAGCAAGCGNGCCGAAAACGGCAAAAAACCGGGGGTTTGAGCGCCCTCAGCGCGGCGGATGTGGCGTGTTTCGTTTTCCGGCTGCGTTGATCAGACCATCCTTAGCGCGCGCCATTGGCGCAGCGCAGGCAGGTCAGGCAACGGCCAGCGAACGTCCGCCGCGCAGCACGCTGGATTGGCCCTTGGCGTCGTACGACGGCCCACTCTCGGTCCGGCCCAGGTGACGCAACGCCCAGTTCACTTCACGGCGGCGGCGGGCCAGCAGCGCGCCATTGGCACGGTTGGCTTCAGCCAGCTCGCGCAGGCGCTCTTCCTGGCCTTCGGGCATTGCCGCTTCCAGGCCGCGCAGCGCAGACAGCTTGTCCTGCGTGTGCCGCATCAACCCATCGATGTCGTTCTCGAGTAATGCCTGGCGTTCGCCGGCCAGCGCATCGCTGAGACGTTGCAGGAACTCGTTCACGCTCATCCTTTCAGTCGGGATCAACCCGCCAGTTGCTGATTCAGATCCATCATGCGGCTGGCGATGGCATCCGGGTTGATGGAGTAGCTGCCGTTCTGCAACGCATCCTTCACGGCCTGGACGCGACCGGTGTCGATCGCCGAGGACTGCGAAAGCTCGCGCTGCAGGTTCTGCAGGTTGGTCGCCTCGCCGGTCAGCTTGACGCTGTCGGTGGGCGGGGTAGCGGCAACCGGGGACGCGCGATCTTCGCCGGCCGAGGCGATCTTGCTGCTGGTGGCCGCGGTACGAAGGGTGGCAGCGGTCGGTAGATTGCCTTCAATTTTCTGGGTCATGTCAGGAACTCCTCTACAGGTCGTAGGGGATAACGGCACCCAGAAAAAAAACTTTATAGCAATTTTTTATCTGGAGACCACAACGGTTCCGCTCGCTTCAACAATCCCCTGCACCACCCGCCGTGACGAGGAATTTTCCACCGAAACCCGCTCGTTTTCCCCGGCATCGGAGAGTGCGCGACCGCTCATGCGCACCTCCAGACCGCCGTTGCGCGCCACCAGCGGGACGGTGTCGCCGCGCCGCACCAGCCGCTGCGTCACCAGATCGTTGGCCGAGAGCAGCGAGCCGGCCGGCAGGACGCGGCGGGCGGACTTGCCCACTGCGGCCACCGGGTCGGCCAGCACCGCACCGACGATGCGGGCGGCGTCACGCTTCTCGATACTGATATCGGCCAGCGAGATGGTTTCTCCAGCGCTGATGCCGCGGCGCAGCACCAGCACGTCCTGATTGCGGCGCACCTTTAGCGGCACGAACAGGCGCCAGCCGGCCGGCTGCGGGCAGGCCACTTCCACCGTGTTGGTCCCGGTGGGCTGGGCCTGCAACGCGATCGGACAGGCCGGCATGCGCAGCCCCGGATCGAGCGTGGCCTCGGCTTCGGCATCGGGGCCCACGGTGGCCAGCGCCGCCGCACGGATGGAATCGACAGACTGATAGCTCTGGGCCCAGGCCGGAGCGGCAGCCAACAAGATGACGAGCAGGAGCAGGCGCATGGGACCAGATCCGGAAGAAGACGGGAACTGTCATGCAAGGGGTGTGCCGTTTTTCGGCCGGGATTTGGGATTCGGGATTTGGGATTCGCAAGGGCGGCCCTGTTGCTGATTGGTTTCCCCTCGCCACACACGGTCTCGGCACAGCGGCCTAACGACTAGCTGACGCACACCTTCCCTGATCCCAATCACCCAATCCGGCGCTTGAGCGAATCCCAATCCCGCCTCCCCAATCCCCGCTCTAAGACAAATCCCGAATCCCGAATCCCAAATCCCGACAGCGCCCCACGCCAACCGTAAAACCACTCAAGTTTTCCAAGGGCGCTGTCGATATCTGCCCCATGACCCACGATCTGCTCAACCGCATCGACCAGCGCACCCGACTGGCTGGCCACAATCGACTGGCCCTGCTGCTGTTCCGGCTGGGCGGACGCCAGCTTTTTGGCGTCAACGTCTTCAAGGTGCAGGAAGTGCTGCGCCGTCCGGAACTGTTCCAGGTACCGGGCCTGCCGAGCGAGTTCGCCGGCGTGGCCGACGTGCGCGGGCGCTCGGTGCCGGTGCTGGACCTGGGGCTGGCCATCGGCCACCCGGAACGCGATTCGCACTGCGAAAGCGGCCCAGGCTACCTGGTGGTGGCCGAGTTCAACCGCTCGGTTCAGGGCTTTCTGGTCAGCGGCGTGGAACGCATCGTCAATATCGCGGTGGAAGATATCCATCCACCGCCGGAACTCGGTGCCGAAGCCACTTATTTGACGGCGGTGACGCGCTTCCAGGGCGAACTGATCCAGGTCATCGACGTGGAAAGCGTGCTGGCCGACATCGCCAAGGTCAGCAAGGACGTGCAGCTGGATCCCTCGCTGCAGCTGGTGGCCTACGACCGCCAGTTCCAGGTGCTGGTGGTGGACGACTCGCGCGTGGCGCGCCAGCAGATCCGCAGCGTGCTCGACCAGCTCGGCGTCTCGGCCACGTTGTTGTCCGACGGTCGCCAGGCGCTGGATCACCTGCTGCAGGTAGCGGCATCGGGCGAAAATCCGGCCGACCGCTATGCCATGGTCATCTCCGACATCGAAATGCCGGCGATGGACGGCTACACGCTGACGACGGAAATCCGGCGCACGCCGGGCCTGCAGGGCCTGTACGTGCTGCTGCATACCTCGTTGTCGGGCGTGTTCAACAACGCCATGGTCGAGCAGGTCGGCGCCAACGCGTTTGTGGCCAAGTACAGCGCCCACGAGCTTGCCGACTACGTGCTGGCCCGCCTGAAGGTGGTTGCCGAAGCGGCCTGAGCACACGCTCGGGCCGTGCAGTCGATGGGCGCGAGCGGCCATCTCCAGCGCCTGTTCCCGCAAAAAGGCGTCTAGCGGCGCAATTGCAGCGGGGTGAGCACACCCGTCGCCAGGTCCTGCTTCCTGCCAGACAGTCTGGTCGGTCTGCAAGTTGCATGGCTAACAGCTGCAACTTCCCAGCGGGCAACCTACGTCGCAATCTCTGCCTACCAAGCCCGTCTTTCGGCTGCTCCGAGTGCCCTCCCGGCGCGGCCCCTATCCCACCTCGATTTGGCACAAACATTGCTTCCTCCCTGGCAACACCTCGCGGGAGAGCACCATGTCCAATCCCTTCTCGTCCTTTCTAGGCATCCACGGCGATGCTCTGCCGCTACGCGAGCAGCGCATGAAGCTCATTGCCAGCAATCTGAGCAACGTGGATACCCCTGGCTACAAGGCCAAGGACCTGAACTTCGAAGCCGCACTCAAGGCGGCCGAAGGCGTGCGTGACGGCACCCTGCTGCAGACCACCGACGCCAAGCACTACGAGATCGGCGGCAGCGCCGGGCTCAACCCGTTCCAGATCACCCGCGAAGCCGACCAGCCCAGCCTGGACGGCAATACCGTCGATCCGGACGCCGAACGTGCCGCCTACGGCCGCGCCGCGCTGGAATACCGCGCCTCGCTGAGCTTCCTCGAATCCAAGGTGCGCTCGATGCTCACCGCGATCACCGGCCAATAAGTCATGAGCAATCTTCCCATCTTCGATGTGGCCGGCTCGGCGCTGCACGCGCAGTCGGTCCGCCTGAGCACCATCGCTTCCAACCTGGCCAATGCCGACTCCGTCGCCGGCTCGGCCGAGGCGACCTACAAGCCGATCGAGCCGATCTTCCAGGCGCAGCAGAGCCGCCAGGACCCCAGCCTGACCTCGGTGAACGTCAAGGAGATCGCCACCACCAACGCGCCGCCGATCCGTCGCTACGAGCCCGGCCACCCGCTGGCCGATGCCGACGGTTACGTGTTCTCGCCCGACGTGGACCCGGTCTCGCAGATGGTCAACATGATTTCCGCCTCGCGCAATTACCAGGCCGGCGTGGAAATGCTCAATACCGCCAAGGAACTGGCGCTCGCGACCCTGACCATGGGTCGCTGACCCGTCCTAGCCCTTACCTAACGGAACACTCCAGATGAGCACGATCGGCAGCGATCTCTACAAAAGCCTCGGCCTGACCAGCAGCAGCACCGTCGCCAAGAAGGAAGAAGCGCTCGGCCAGGCCGACTTCCTCAAGTTGATGACCGAGCAGCTGCAGCACCAGGACCCGCTCAAACCAATGGAAAACAGCGCGTTCCTGGGCCAGCTGGCGCAGTTCTCCACCGTGCAGGGCATTGGCGACCTCAATACCAAGGTCGGCAACTTCTCCGATTCGATGAACGCCGACCAGGTGCTCAAGGGCGCCGCGCTGGTCGGGCATAACGTGCTGGTGCCGTCGGCGCAGGTCGCCATCGATGCCACCGGCTCGGCCAAGGGTGTGGTCGCCGCGACCTCGGCGGGCATCGTCAATTTCGAAATCACCGACGCCAACGGCACCTTCGTCAAGCAGCTGAGCGTGCCCGCCGACGCCGCCGGCGAGGTCTCGTTCGCCTGGGATGGCACCGACGCCAACGGCAACCGCATGGCCGCCGGCAAATACGGCATCACCGCAACGCAAACCGACACCGCCGGTGCCAAGAGCAAATTGTCCACCTATGTCGATGCACCGGTGGACAGCGTCACGATCGGCTCGGACGGCCTGTATCTCAACCTGACCGGGCTAGGCACTTCCCCGCTCGCCAACGTGCTCCGCGTCAGCTGAGCCGGCAACCGACACTCAAAGGACCTCATCCATGGCTTTCAATACCTCGTTGTCCGGCATCAACGCAGCCAATGCCGATCTGAACGTCACCTCCAACAACATCGCCAACGTCAATACGACCGGGTTCAAGGAATCGCGCGCCGAGTTTGCCGACATGTTCCAGAGCACCAGCTATGGCCTGTCGCGTAACGCGGTGGGTTCGGGCGTGCGGGTCAGCAACGTGGCGCAGCAGTTCTCGCAGGGCAATATCGACCCGACCGGGCGCAGCCTGGACCTGGCGGTCTCCGGCGAGGGCTTTTTCACCGTCTCATCCAACGGCGCCAAGATGTACACCCGCGCCGGCAATTTCCAGACCGATTCCAACGGCTATGTGATCAACCCGCAGGGCGCGCGCCTGCAGGTATTTGCGCCCAATCCCAGCGGCAATGGCTTCGACGTCGGCCGCCTGTCGGACCTGCAGCTGCTGACCACCGACAGCCCGCCCAAGTCCACCTCCACGGTCAACCTGGCCTTCACCCTGCCCGGCAACGCCACCGCGCCGACAGTGACCCCGTTCAGCCCGGCCGACGACAAGACCTATAGCCACTCCACCGGCGGCATCAACGTCTACGACTCGCTGGGCGTCAGCCATGTGCAGACCTCGTACTTCGTCAAGACCGCCAACCCGAACGAATGGCAGGTGCACAACTACGTGGACGGCGCCGCGGTCGGTGCCCCCACCACGCTGCAATTCTCCGACACCGGCTCGCTGACCACCCCGGCCAATGGCATCATCGCGATGGACCCGTTCACCCCGAGCACCGGCGCCGGCGTGTTGAACATGCAGCTCAACGTCAGCGGCTCCACCCAGTATGGCGAAGCCTTCGCCCTGCGCGACACCCGCCAGGACGGCTACGCCAGCGGCAAGCTCAACGAGATCAGCATCGATACCAGCGGCGTGGTGTTCGCACGCTACTCCAACGGCGCCGACAAGCCGCTGGGCCAGGTGTCGCTGGCCAGCTTCGTCAACCCACAGGGCCTGCAGTCGCAGGGCAACAACATGTGGGCCGAAAGCTACACCTCCGGCGCCGCCCGCGTAGGCGCACCGGACACTTCGGACCTGGGCCAGATCGAATCCGGCTCGCTGGAAGCCTCCACGGTGGACCTGACCGAGCAGTTGGTGAACATGATCGTGGCCCAGCGCAACTTCCAGGCCAATTCGCAGATGATCTCGACCCAGGATCAGGTCACCCAGACGATCATCAATATTCGTTAAGAGCCGGGAGTGGTGATTGGGGATTAGGGATTCGCAAACGCTGGTATCACGTCCATCGGATGCCAGCCCGCGGCCCTAACCTCACCGCCAGTCACAGCCCGCTTTTACGAATCCCAAATCCCGAATCTCAAATCTCGGTGCCCCATGGACAAAGCCCTCTACGTCGCAATGACCGGTGCCCGCGCCTCCCTGCAGGCGCAGAGCACCGTGTCGCACAACCTTGCCAACGTCGATACGGTGGGATTCAAGGCCGCGTTGGCCAATACCGAGGCCTTCAAGATCCAGGGCGAGGGCTATCCGTCGCGGATCGATGCGCTGCACGTGGACCAGGGCTTCGATCGCAGCCAGGGCCATCAGAAGGTGACCGGCAACCCGCTGGATGTGTCGCTGCAGCAGGACCGCTGGCTGGCGGTGCAGTCGCCCGACGGCAGCGAAGCCTATACCCGCAACGGCGAACTGGCGCTCACCGCCAATGGCCAGCTGGTCACCGCCAACGGGCACGCGGTGCTGGATGAAGGCGGCAACCCGATGACCATCCCGCCGCACCAGGCGATGGAGATCGGCAGCGACGGCAGCATTTCCATCATTCCGCAGGGCGAAGGCCCGCAGACCATGGCCATCGTCGGCAAGATGAAGGTGGTCGATGCCCCCGCCGACCGTTTGACGCGGCGCCCCGACGGGCTGATGCGCAACACCAGCACCGACCCGGCGCAGGCGTTTGCGGTGGCCACCGGCAAGACCATCAACAGCGGCATGCTGGAGGGCAGCAACGTGGATGCGGCCGGCGCGCTGGTGGAGATGATTCAGCTGCAGCGGCAGTTCGAAATGCAGGTCAAGATCATCAAGAACGGCGACGACAATGCGCAATCGGCCAATTCGTTGTTGCGGGTGAGCGGCTAAGCGCCACTGGCGCCCACTGCCGCACCGCCGGTTGGCTTGCCGCGCTGCCGAGCACCTGGATGGCGGCCGCCCAGGGGACGTGGCTCGCGTTGACTCCTGCGGTCTCGCAAGTGGTTCGTACGCGGTTGACGCTGACTACCCAACCCGAGCAACAAGTAGCTTTTCACACGACCACCGATTCACTCTCTGGTGCGGTGGCCTCGCCGATTGCGGGACCGTGTGGCGGCATGGATGCCACCACTTCCGCTTAGCCGCTGCCCACCCGCCGCCAGCCTGCCGCGCGCAGGCCGTCGCGTCCGCTTCACGTAATCAAGCGCACAGCCGGCAGAAATCCGACGCGGCTTTGGCACGGCACGTGCATATACCCACCCGTACCCGGAACACATCCCCGGGTCTAACGAGGAATCGGGTCATGAATCAGGCTTTGTGGGTCGCTAAAACCGGACTGGATGCGCAGCAGACGCGCATGTCGGTCATTTCCAACAACCTGGCCAATACCAATACCACCGGCTTCAAGCGCGACCGTGCCGCGTTCGAAGACCTGTTGTACCAACAGGTGCGTGCGCCGGGCGGTTCCACCTCCGCGCAGACGCAGCTGCCGACCGGCCTGCAGTTGGGCACCGGCGTGCGCGTGGTCTCCACGTTCAAGGGCTTCGATCAGGGCAGCCAGCAGCAGACCGGCCGCGCGTTGGACGTGATGGTCAACGGCCGCGGCTTCTTCGAAGTGCAGATGCCCGACGGCACCTCCGCCTACACCCGCGACGGCACCTTCCAGATCAACGCCCAGGGCGAACTGGTCACCAACAGCGGTTACCCGCTGCAGCCGGGCATCCAGATCCCCGAAGGCGCGCAGTCGCTGACCATCGGCAACGACGGCACCATCAGCGTGACCCTGGCCGGGCAGGCCGCCGCGCAGGAAATCGGCGCGCTCACGCTGACCGACTTCATCAACCCCTCGGGTCTGCAGGCCAAGGGCGAAAACCTGTTCGTCGAGACCACCGCTTCGGGCCCCGCGCAGAACGGCAGCCCCGGTCTCAACGGCCTGGGCACCACCGTGCAGGGCGCACTGGAAGGCAGCAACGTCAATACCGTGGAAGAGCTGGTGAGCATGATCGAAACCCAGCGCGCCTACGAAATGAACGCCAAGGCCATCTCCACCACCGACTCGATGCTCGGTTACTTGAACAACAACGTCTGATCGGCTCGCCGCCCGTCGTCCTCTCAGGAACTTATGCCATGTCACGCCTGCCCTCTCTCTCCTCCCTGTGCCTCGCCATTGCCTGCAGCGCGCTGCTGGGTGGCTGCGTGGCTGCCGGCGATGTGCGGCCGTTCGCCGAACTGGCGCCGATCGTGCCGGTGGTCGCACCGGTGGCGCAGCCGACTGCCGGCGCCATCTACGCCGCCGGCCCGAGCCTGAATCTGTATGGCGACCGTCGCGCCCGCGATGTCGGCGATCTGCTGACGGTGAACCTGGTGGAAAGCACCACCGCCTCGTCCACCGCCAATACCAGCATCAGCAAGAAGGACGCGACCACCATGGCCGCGCCGACGCTGCTGGGCGCCCCGCTCACCGTCGGTGGTTTGAATGTGCTGCAAAACTCGCTGAGCGGCGATCGCAGCTTCGATGGCAAGGGCAACACCGCGCAGAGCAACCGCATGCAGGGCAGCGTGACCGTCACCGTGATGCAGCGCCTGCCCAACGGCAACCTGGTGATCCAGGGCCAGAAGAACCTGCGCCTGACCCAGGGCGACGAACTGGTGCAGGTGCAAGGCATCGTGCGCGCCGCCGACATCGCCCCGGACAACACCGTGCCCTCGAGCAAGGTGGCCGACGCCCGCATCGCCTACGGCGGCCGCGGCGCGATCGCGCAATCCAACGCGATGGGCTGGCTGAGCCGCTTCTTCAATTCCCGTCTGTCGCCCTACTGAGCCTGCGACCATGAACCTGTCTTCCCTGCCCTTCCGTCTGCTCGCTGCCGCCGTTGCGCTGTGCGCGATCGCCGCGCCGGCCAGTGCCGAACGCATCAAGGATCTTGCCCAGGTCGGTGGCGTGCGCGGCAATGCGCTGGTCGGCTACGGCCTGGTGGTCGGCCTGGATGGCAGCGGCGACCGCACCAGCCAGGCGCCTTTCACCGTGCAGAGCCTGAAGAACCTGCTTGGCGAGCTGGGCGTCAATGTTCCGGCGAACGTCAACCCGCAGCTGAAGAATGTCGCGGCCGTGGCCATCCACGCCGAACTGCCGCCGTTCGCCAAGCCCGGCCAGCCGATCGACATCACCGTCTCCTCGATCGCCAACGCGGTCTCGCTGCGTGGCGGCTCGCTGCTGATGGCGCCGCTGAAAGGCGCCGACGGCCAGGTCTATGCAATGGCCCAGGGCAACCTGGTGGTCGGTGGCTTCGGTGCGCAGGGCAAGGATGGGTCGCGCGTGTCGGTCAACGTGCCCAGCGTCGGCCGCATTCCCAATGGCGCCACGGTCGAGCGCGCGCTGCCGGACGTGTTTGCCGGCAGCGGCGAAATCACCCTGAACCTGCGCCAGAACGACTTCACCACCGTCTCGCGCATGGTCGCGGCCATCGACAACAGCTTCGGCGCCGGCACCGCGCGTGCGGTCGATGGCGTCACCGTGGCGGTGCGCTCGCCGACCGACCCGGGTGCGCGCATCGGCCTGCTGTCGCGGCTGGAAAATGTCGAGCTTTCGCCCGGCGACGCACCGGCCAAGGTGGTGGTCAATGCACGTACCGGCACGGTGGTGATCGGCCAGCTGGTGCGGGTGATGCCGGCCGCCATTGCGCATGGCTCGCTCACCGTCACCATCAGCGAAAACACCAATGTCAGCCAGCCGGGCGCCTTCAGCGGCGGGCGCACTGCAGTGACCCAGCAGTCGACCATCACGGCCACCTCCGAAGGCAGCCGCATGTTCAAGTTCGAAGGCGGCACCACGCTCGACCAGATCGTTCGCGCGGTCAACGAGGTCGGCGCGGCTCCCGGCGACCTGGTCGCCATCCTGGAAGCCCTGAAGCAGGCTGGCGCGCTGACGGCGGAGCTGGAGGTGATCTGACATGCGTATCGCAGCCTCGCCCATTGATCTCAACCCGAGCACCAAGGCCGATCCAGCAAAGATCGACAAGGTCTCCCGTCAGCTCGAAGGCCAGTTCGCGCAGATGCTGGTCAAGAGCATGCGCGATGCGAGCTCCGGCGACCCGATGTTTCCGGGCGAAAACCAGATGTTCCGCGAGATGTACGACCAGCAGATGGCCAAGGCGCTGACCGACGGCAAGGGCCTGGGCCTGTCGGCGATGATCTCCAAGCAGCTGAGCGGCGACACCGGCGGCCCGGCGTTGAATACCTCGTTGAACACCGCCGAGGCCGCCAAGGCGTACGCCCTGGTTGCCGGCAAGCGCGACGCCTCGTTGCCGCTGCCGAGCCGCGATGGCGCGGCGACCGGCGTCGGCGCAAGCACCGGCAGCGCTGCAGGCATCGGCGCAGGCAACCTGAGCGGGATCGGCATGAGCCAGGTGCTGGACCTGATCGCCGGGCGCACCGGCAGCAGCGAGGCCGGTGGCGACGATGCGGGCGCACTGAGCTGGCCGTCGGCCAACGACCGCTGGGCAGATGTAGCTGCCAGCGACGCGGCCGACGCCAATGCTGCAGTCAATGCGAGCGCCGCCAGCAGCGCGGCGGCCAGCCTGGGCGAGCGCACCCCGGAAGGCTTCGTCGCCAAGATCTGGACGCATGCACAGAAGGCTGCGCGCGAACTGGGCGTGGACCCCCGCGCGCTGGTGGCGCAGGCCGCGCTGGAAACCGGCTGGGGCCGTCGCGGCATCGGCAACGGCGGCGATTCCAACAACCTGTTCGGCATCAAGGCCACCGGCTGGAACGGAGCTAAGGTCACCACCGGCACCCACGAATACGTCAACGGCGTCAAAACCACCGAAACCGCGGATTTCCGCGCCTATGGCTCGGCCGAGGAAAGCTTTGCCGACTACGTACGCCTGCTGAAGAACAACAGCCGTTACCAGGGCGCGCTGCAGGCCGGCACCGATATCCGCGGTTTTGCACGCGGCTTGCAACAGGCTGGCTACGCCACCGATCCGGGCTATGCAGCCAAGATCGCGGCGATCGCCAACGGTCCGACCATCGAGCGTGCGGTGGCCGCCATCGGCAATGCGGCGGCCGACCTGTCCAACCGCTACGCCAGTACCGCCGAGCCGGCCGGACTCGGCACCATCCGCCGCTGAGGTAAACGCTCATGTCCATCATGTCCACCGGGACCAGCGCGCTGATCGCCTTCCAACGGGCGTTGTCGACCGTTAGCCATAACGTCGCCAACATCAATACCGAAGGTTACAGCCGCCAACGCGTGGAATTCGCAACGCGCACGCCCACCGATATGGGCTACGCATTCGTGGGCAATGGCGCCAAGATCACCGATGTGGGCCGGGTGGCCGACCAGCTGGCCATCTCGCGCCTGCTCGACAGCGGCGGCGAACTCTCGCGCCTGCAGCAGCTGTCCTCGCTGTCCAACCGCGTGGACGCGCTCTACTCCAACACTGCCACCAACGTCGCCGGGCTGTGGTCGAATTTTTTCGACTCCACCAGCGCGGTGTCGTCCAATGCGTCCTCCACCGCCGAGCGGCAGAGCATGCTCGACAGCGGTAATTCGCTGGCCACGCGCTTCAAGCAGCTCAACGGGCAGATGGACAGCCTGAGCAACGAGGTCAACAGCGGGTTGACGTCCTCGGTGGACGAAGTCAACCGTTTGACACAGCAGATCGCCAAGATCAACGGCACCATCGGCAACAGCGCGGCCAACGCGTCGCCGGACATGCTGGACCAGCGCGACGCGCTGGTGAGCAAGCTGGTGGGTTACACCGGCGGCACCGCGGTGATGCAGGACGGCGGCTTCATGAATGTCTTCACCGCCGGTGGTCAGGCGCTGGTGGTGGGCACCACCTCGTCCAAGCTCACCACCGTCGCCGACCCGTACCAACCGACCAAGCTGCAGGTGGCGATGCAGACTCAGGGGCAGAACGTCAGCCTCAGCGCCAATTCGTTGGGCGGCCAGATCGGCGGCCTGCTGGAATTCCGCAGCAGCGTGCTGGAGCCGACCCAGGCCGAGCTGGGCCGCCTGGCCGTGGGCATGGCCAGCACCTTCAACGCCGGCCACGCGCAGGGTATGGACCTGTACGGCGCGATGGGCGGCAACTTCTTCAACATCGGCTCGCCCACCACCGCCGCCAATCCGGGCAACACCGGCAGCGCGTCGCTGACCGCCAGCTTCAGCAACATGTCGGCGGTGGACGGGCAGAACGTCACGCTCAGCTTCGACGGCACCGCGTGGAAGGCCACCAGCGCCAGCACCGGCGCCGCCGTGCCGATGACCGGCACCGGCACCGCGACCAACCCGCTGGTGCTCAATGGCGTGAGCATGGTGGTGGGCGGCACGCCCGCCAGCGGCGACAAGTTCCTGCTGCAGCCTACCGCTGGCCTGGCCGGAACGCTGTCGGTGGCCATCACCGACCCGTCGCGCATTGCCGCGGCAACGCCGGTCAAGGCCACCGCCACCGTCGCCAACCTGGGCTCGGGCAAGATCAGCGACGTCAAGGTCACCAATGCGCAGAACCCGGCGCTGCTGACCCCGTCGTCGGTGGAGTTCATCGACGCCAATCAATACACCATCGATGGCGCCGGTCCGTTCGCTTACACCGCCGGGCAGACCATCAGCGCCAACGGCTGGAGCTTCGCGCTGGATGGCGCGCCCAAGGCCGGCGACACCTTCGGCGTCGGCCCAATGGGCGCCGGCTCCAGCGACAACGGCAATGCCAAGCTGCTGGCCAAGATCGACGATGCCAAAGCGCTCAGCGGCGGCACCGTCACGCTCAACGGGGCGCTGTCGGGCCTGACCACCTCGGTGGGTTCGGCCGCGCGTGCGGCCGACTACGCCGCCGACGCGCAGAAGGTCATCGACGACCAGGCGCAGGCCAGCCGCGATTCGATTTCCGGCGTCAACCTCGATGAGGAAGCCGCCAACATGCTCAAGCTGCAGCAGGCCTATCAGGCCGCCGCACAGATGATCTCCACCGCCGACACCATCTTCCAAGCCATCCTGGGTGCCGTACGCTGATGACCGACCGTATCTCCACCAGCATGATGTACAGCCAGTCGGTCGCCTCGATGGGGGCCAAGCAGGCGCGGCTGAACCAGCTCGAATCGCAGCTGTCCAGCGGCCAGCGCCTGGTCACCGCCAAGGACGATCCGGTCGCCGCCGGCACCGCGGTTGGTCTGGATAGAGCGCTGGCCGCGATCACCCGTTTCGGCGAAAACGCCAACAACGTGCAGAACCGTCTTGGACTGCAGGAAAACGCGCTCGCGCAGGCCGGCGACAAAATGGCGCGCGTCACCGAATTGACGGTGCAGGCCAACAACTCCTCGCTCAGTCCGGACGACCGCAAGGCGATCGCCTCCGAGCTGGTCGCCCTGCGTGACAGCATGGTCAGTCTGGCCAACAGCACCGACGGCACCGGGCGCTACCTGTTCGGCGGTACCGCCGACGGCAGCGCGCCCTTCATCAAGAGCAACGGCAACGTCACCTACAACGGCGACCAGACCCAGAAGCGGGTGGAAGTGGCACCGGACACCTTCGTCAGCGACGCCCTGCCCGGCAGCGAAATCTTCATGCGCATCCGCACCGGCGACGGCACCGTGGATGCGCGCGCCAACGCCGCCAATACCGGCACCGGGCTGTTGCTGGACTTCAGCCGCGATGCGAGCACCGGCAGCTGGAATGGCGGCAGCTACAGCGTGCAGTTCACCGCCGCCGACACCTACGAGGTGCGCGACAGCAGCAATGCGGTGGTCGGCAGCGGCACCTACAAGGACGGCCAAGACATCAACGCCGCCGGCGTGCGCATGCGCATCAGCGGCGCACCGGCGGCGGGCGACAGTTTCCAGATCGGCCCCTCCGGCACCAAGGACGTCTTTTCCACCATCGACGATCTGGTCGGCGCACTCAACTCCGACACGCTGACGCAACCGCAGAAGGCGGCCATGATCAACACGCTGCAGTCGTCGATGCGCGATATCGCCCAGGCCTCGTCGAAGATGATCGATGCGCGCGCCTCCGGCGGCGCGCAGCTGTCGGCGATCGACAACGCCAACTCCTTGCTCGAATCCAACGAAGTCACGCTCAAGACCACCCTGTCGTCGATCCGCGATCTGGATTACGCCTCGGCGATCGGGCAGTACCAGCTCGAGAAGGCCTCGTTGCAGGCCGCTCAAACGATTTTTCAGCAGATGCAGTCCTCGTCCTTGTTCAACCTGATCCGCTGATTTTGCAGCAGAAAACCTGCGTTTTGCTTCGCTCCTGCGCGTGAGTCCTTTGCACAGGCGGACGGAGTTTATTTTTTAAATTTACCTGATTAGCCCTGACCATCAGCCGCCTGTCGCAGGATCTGCGCCGCGCTGGGTGGATGCTGCTGTCACCTGAAGCCAACGAGGTGG